>CAZYBG010000028.1:0-37757 GCA_964645155.1 uncultured Rhodobacterales bacterium
CATCATCAGGTCCGCCATCTCGTCGACGACGACAACGATGTAGGGCAGCGCGACCGGCATGAACTCCTCGGTCTCGAAGATCGGATCGCCGGTCTCCTCGTCGAAGCCGGTCTGCACGGTGCGCTTGAACATCTCGGCGCGGTCGAGCGCGTCCTTCACCCGGCCGTTGTAGCCCTCGATGTTCCTCACGCCCATCTTCGACATCTTGCGGTAGCGCTCCTCCATCTCGCCCACCACCCACTTGAGCGCGACGACCGCCTTCCTGGGGTCGGTCACGACGGGGGAGAGCAGATGCGGGATGCCGTCGTAGACGCTGAGTTCCAGCATCTTCGGGTCGATCATGATCAGCCGGCATTCCTCCGGCGAGAGCTTGTAGAGCAAGGACAGGATCATCGTGTTGATCGCGACCGACTTGCCCGAGCCGGTGGTGCCCGCGATCAGCAGGTGCGGCATCTTGGCGAGGTTCGCGACAACGGGCTCGCCTGCGATGTCCTTGCCGAGGGCGAGCGGCAGCTTCTGCTGGCTGTCACCGAAGTCGCGCGCCGAGACGATCTCGCGCAGCACCACCTTCTCGCGGTGCGCGTTCGGCAGTTCGATCCCGATCACCGACCGCCCCGGCACGGTCGAGACCCGGGCCGAGAGGGCCGACATGCTGCGCGCGATGTCGTCGGCCAGCCCGATGACGCGGGAGGCCTTCAGGCCGGGCGCGGGCTCGAGCTCGTACATCGTGACGACCGGCCCGGGGCGGACGCTCACGATCTCGCCCTTGACGCCGTAGTCGTCCAGCACGGATTCAAGCATCCGCGCGTTCTCCTCGAGCGCCTCGTTGGACAGGTGGTGGCGCTTGATCTCGACCGGGCTGGAGAGGAGCGACAGCGGCGGCGGCTCGTAGGCTTCCGGCCGCTCGTCGAAGCGCAGCGCCGGCTGACGTTCGGCCTCGGCCTGGCGCGAGGGCGCCACGGGGCGCGCCGTGGTCTGCACGACGGCCTTGGGCGCGTAGATCGACGGATCGGGCGCCGGGCGGGCAGCCTCGCTGCCGCCGGCATGGGCGTCGTAGGCCGCGAACAGCCGGTCCTCGTCGCCGGCGGTCTCCGGGTCGGCGGTCACCGCGGGCTGGGCTGCGGGCACCGGCGTGCGCGGGCGGACGAGCGGCGGCTCGACCCGGGGGGCCGGAGTGTCGATCTCGACCGGCCGCACCGGTTTGCCGAGGCTGATGCGGGTCTGGATCGCGGTCGCGATGCGGGCGCGGACGCGGTCTTCCGGCGGCGCACCGGTGCGCAGATCGGGCGGCTCCGGCTCGAACAATTCGGGCTCGGGCGCGGCGGAGCGGCGGAGCGCCCCCGGCAGGCGGGCGAGCAGGCCCTGCCGCTCGGCCCGCGGCGCGGCGTCGGGCCGCGGATCGGCGCCGGGAGAGCTGCCCGGTGCGGCATGGCGCGGCAGCGCCGCTGCGGCGTCGCCGCGCCCCGCGCGAAGCGGCACGGGTGCGCCGAAGCCGGCATCGGAGGAGAAGCCGGGCGATGCCCGGCGCGGGTCGCGGCGTTCGCCGAGCCGCGCCTTCAGCCCGCGGCCGCCGCTGACGGCGCCCCGCAGCCCCGCTGCGGCGGCGCGCAGGACCCAGACATAGAGCAGGATCGAGCCGACGAGCAGCATCCGCCCGATCAGCCGCAGTTCGCGCATGTCGAAGCCGAGCACGAACAGCCCCATCGCCACCGTTCCGGCGGCGGCCAGCAGCGACAGCAGCTTGAGGCTGAGACCGGTGCCGAGCGGCACGATCCCGAGAAGCGCGCCCAGCACGGTGTCGCCGAACAGGCCGCCGAGGCCGAAGCTGTGGGTCCAGCTTTCGCCGGGGACGTGGCTCGAGGCGTAGACCGAGGCGAGCGCGATGGCGATCGGCGCGAAGATCAGGCGGCCGAGCGCGCGGTCGGAGCCGCGGTGCAGCAGGAACCGGATCCCCCATCCCGCGAAGACGGCGGCGATGCCCCATGCGCCTGCCCCGACGATGACCGTCAGCGGCGAGGCGACCCCCGCGCCGATCCGGCCGAGGAGATTCTGCGCCTCGGTCTCGGTCGCCGACAGCCAGCTCGGATCGTCGGGGACGTAGGAGGCGAGCATCATCGCCACCATCGTGCCCACCGCGAGCAGGCCGGCGCCGACCAGCTCCTTGCCGCGCTTCTCGATCAGGACCTGGGTCTTCTGGTCGAGCAGCGGGTCGCGCCGTTTCGCCTGAAATGATGCCATTCCGTTCCTCGTCCTCACACCATCAGGCAGTCGCGGATCAGTTCCAGTCCGCGCCGCGTCTCTTGCCTCGGGGCCACCATCGCCACGCGGAGGTAGCCCCGCCCCGGATTGTCGCCGCCTGCGTCGCGCCCGAGATAGCCGCCGGGCAGCACCCGCACGCCGGTCGCACGCCAGAGCTTCAGCGCCGCGGCCTCGCCGTCCTCGACCGGAAGCCACAGGAAGAACCCGGCCTCGGGCGGGCGGTAGCCTTGCAGGCCGGCGAAGACCGCATCGGCATCGGCGTATTTCTCGGCGTAGAGGGCGCGGTTCTCGACCACGTGCGCCTCGTCGTTCCAGGCGCGCTCGGCCACCTTCTGGAGCGGCAGCGGCAGCGGCGCGCCGGCGTAGTTGCGCAGCTGCCGCATCGCCGCGATGCCCCGCGGGCCGCCGGCGACGAAGCCCGAGCGCAGACCGGGCAGGTTCGACCGCTTCGAGAGCGAGTGGAACGCAAACACCCGCTCGGGATCGGCACCCTGCGCCGCGGCCACGTCGAGGACGCCCGGCGGCGCGGCGTCGCGGTAGATCTCGGCGTAGCATTCGTCGGCCAGCACGATGAAATCGTGCCGTTCGGCCAGCGCCAGCAGGTCGGCCCAGTAGCCGCGCGAGGCCACCGCACCCTGCGGATTGGCCGGCGAGCAGAGGAAGGCCACCACCGTGCGGTCGAGCACCTCGGCCGGCAGCGCGCCGTAGTCGGGCAGGAAGCCGGTGGCCGCGGTCGCGGGCACGTAGACCGGCTCGGCGCCAATGCCGAGCGCCGCGACCGCATAGACCTGGTAGAACGGGTTCGGCGTCAGGACGACGGCCTGCCCGCCCCGCTTGCGCCCGGGCCCGAGGGCGAGGACGGCGTTGAAGAGCCCTTCGCGCGTGCCGTTCAGCGCCATCAGCCGGTCGGGCCCGACCGCGACGCCGTAGCGCCGGCCGAGCCAGGCCGAGATCGCCTGCAGCAGCTCCGGCGCGCCCTCGTTCGGCGGATAGCGCCCGAAGCCCGCGGCATGCTCCGCGACGACCCCGGCGACCCAGGAGGGGAAAGGGTGCTGCGGCTCGCCGATGGTCATGGCGATCGGCTCGCCGCCCGGCGGATGGGCGTCAAGCAGCCGCCGCAGACGCGGAAAGGCATACTCGGGAAGGTTCGAGAACCGCTCCGGTTGGTCCATCACTGCCTCAAGGCCGGGGTCGTTCCTCGCCCCGTTTCACCGAAGCATAGCGGCGGCGGCGGGCCGGGTCCAGAAAAAGCCCGGCGCGGACTGGGCTTGGGCGCGCCGGCTGTGGCTTTTCGGCGCGTCAGCCCAGCGCGGCCTCGGCCGCCGCGCCGAGGCGCAGCAGCCGTTCCTCAGTCATCGGGCCGCCCATCAGCATCAGGCCGCAGGCCGGCGTGCCGGTCGGCAGGGTCAGCGCGGCGAGGCCCATGAGGTTCGCGATCCGGGTGTTGCGGAGCGTGAGCAGGTTCTCGGAGGTGAAGTAGGCGGGGTCGACGAGCAGCCGCGCGGCGTCGGGCGGCGTGTTCGGCGCCGTGGGCAAGATGACCGCGTCGTAGGACGCCGTCGCCTCGGCATAGACCCGCCGGTGGCCGCCAAGCGCGCCCCATGCCGCCACGTAGTCGGCCGCCAGGATCGCCGCGCCGCCGCGGAACCGCTCGAGGATCGGCGCGAACATCTTCTCGGGCGCGGCCTCGATGACCTCGCGCCAGATCCCGTAGGCCTCCGCCGCGAACAGCACCGGCGAGAGCGCCAGCGCCTCGGCAACCGCGGGGATGCGACCGATCTCGATCCGGGCGCCCGCCCCGGCAAGCCGCGCCACCGCCTGCTCGAAGGCCTTCGCGGGTGCGAGGCGGATGTCCTCGAAGGCCGCGGTCTCGAGCACGAGGAGGCGGGCGCCGGCAAGCGTCGCGCCGCCGAGGTCGGCCGCCGGCCGGCCCTCGAGCAGCGCCAGCATCAGCGCAGCGTCCTCGACCGTCCGGGTCAGCGGACCGACCGTGTCGAAACGCTCGGCCAGCGGCACGACGCCCTCGGCCGGGACCCTGCCGGCGGTCGTCTTGAGGCCGACAAGGTCATTCCAGGCGGCCGGGATGCGCACCGAGCCGCCGGTGTCGGAGCCGACCGCCGCGGCGGCGAGGCCGAGCCGGACCGAGACGGCCGCCCCCGACGACGATCCGCCGGGGGCGAGCGCGGGATCGAGCGCGTTCGGCGGCGTCGCGGTGACGGGGTTCACGCCGAGGCCGGAGAACGCCAGTTCGGTCAGGTGCGTCTTGCCGAGGCAGACCGAGCCCAGCGCCGTCGCCGTGGCGAGCGCCGCGGCGTCGCGGCCGGGCAGCCGGCCGGCCAGCAGCGCACTGCCGCCCTCCGTCGCGGTGCCCGCGGTGTCGAAATTGTCCTTCCATGACACCGGCACCCCGTCGAGCGCGTGCCGGCGCAGGCCCGCCGCGGCCCGAGCCGCTGCCGCCGCGGCCTCGGCGCGGGCCCGCTCGGGCGTCGTGCGGGCGTAGATGCGGGCGCCGTCGGGATGCGCGGCGATCGCGTCAAGATAGGCCTCGGCGAGCTCCACGGGATCGATGCCGCCCGCGGCGATGCCGCGCCCGAGCGCGGCCGCGCCCATCCCCCGCCAGTCCGCCATCGCCCGCCCTCCCCCTTCGACGCGGCGAGGCTAGCGGCGGGAGAGCGCATGGACAATCCCGCCACACCGGCCATAGTCGGGCGCGATGGCAGATGAGAGCGATATCCTGATCGTCGGCGGCGGCCTGAACGGCCCGGCGCTGGCCTTGGCGCTGGCCCAGGCCGGGCTGCGCGCGACGGTGATCGACGCGCTGCCGCTGCCCCCCCGCCGCGCCGCGGGCTTCGACGGGCGGAGCTATGCGCTGGCGCTCGCCTCGCAGCGGCTCCTCGCGGCGCTCGGCGCCTGGGCCGGCGTCAAGGCGATGGCGCAGCCGATCCTCAAGGTTGTCGCGTCGGACGGACGGGCGGGCGAAGGACCCTCGGCCTTCTTCCTTCATCTCGATCATGCCGAGATCGAGGAAGGCCCCATGGGCTACATGGTCGAGGACCGGCACCTGCGCCCCGCGTTGCTCGATGCCGTCGCCGCGGCGCCCGGCGTGCAGCACCTCGCCGGCGAGACGGTGGTGGCGCAGGAGGCGGGGCCGGCCGGCACGGCGGTAACGCTCGCCTCCGGCCGGCGGCTGTCGGCGCGCCTTCTCGTCGGAGCCGACGGCCGGCAGAGCGGCACCGCCGCCCGTGCCGGCATCCGCCGGACGGGCTGGTCCTACGGCCAGACGGCGCTGGTCGCGGCGATCCGGCACCAGCGCCCGCATCACGGCATCGCGCACCAGTTCTTCATGCCGGAGGGCCCGCTGGCGATCCTGCCCCTGACCGGCGAGCGGTCGTCGATCGTCTGGACCCAGCCGGAGGCCGCGGCAGACCGCATCGCGGCGCTGGACGAGGCCGGATATCTCGCGGCGCTCCGCCCGCGCTTCGGCGACTTCCTGGGCGAGATCGAGCTCGCCGGCGCGCGGTGGAGCTATCCGCTGGGCCTCTCGCTTGCCAATGCGTTCGTCGCGCCGCGGGTCGCGCTGGTCGGCGATGCGGCGCATGGCATCCACCCGATCGCCGGGCAGGGGCTGAACCTCGGGTTTCGCGATGTGGGCGCCCTTGCCGAGGTGCTGGCCGAAGCGCGGCGGCGGGGCGAAGACGTGGGCGCGCCGGACGTGCTGCGGCGCTACCAGCAGTGGCGGCGCTTCGACACCGCGACGATGGCGGTCGCGACCGACGCCTTCAACCGCCTGTTCTCGAACGACAACCCGCTGCTGCGGGCGGGCCGCGATCTTGGCATGGGTCTTGTCAACGCGGTGCCTGGGCTGCGCCGGCGGTTCATCCGCCAGGCCGCGGGGCTGAGCGGCGACGTGCCGCGGCTTCTGCGCGGCGAGCCGCTCTAGCGGCGGTCCTGTCAGGCGGCGCTGTCAGGCAGCCTTGCCTCAGTCGTCGAGCGCGCGCGCCTCGCCCATCAGCATGACGGGAATGCCGTTGCGGATCGGATAGGCGAGGCTGGCCGCCTTCGAGACCAGTTCCTGCCGATCGGCATCGTAGACCAGCGACGCGTGGGTCTCGGGGCAGACGAGCGCCTCGAGCATCCGGCGGTCGAACTTCACCTCGTCGGTCACTGCATCACCTCCTCGCCGTTGCCACCGCGGAGCGCGAATTCGATCAGCGTCACCAGCGTCTCGCGCCGGGTCGAGAGCGACGGCGCCTCGAGCAGCGCCTGCTTGTCCTCGGGATCGAACGGGCAGAGCATCGAGAGCGAGTTGATGAGCAGCTCGTCCTCGGCCTCCTTCAGGCTTTCCCAGTCGGTCGAGAGACCCTGGGCCTGGAAGTAGCGCGACAGGAGCGGCAGGAACGTGTCGCGGTCGAAGGCCGGGTCGGTCTCGGCCCCGCCAAGATCGCGCTCGAACCCGCTCCAGCTCACATCGGCCTTCAGGTAGGGCGCGAACCCCGCGACCTCGCGCGAGACGCGGTATCGCGAGACGCCGGTCAGCGTGATCATGTAGCGGCCATCCTCGGTCTCGGAGAAGGCGGTCAGCCGGCCCGCGCAGCCGATCGCGTGCAGCTTGCGGCTGCCGGCCGGCCCGTCACGGGGCTGGATCATGCCGATCATCCGGTGGCCGCTTTTCATCGTGTCGTCGAGCATCGCCAGATAGCGCGGCTCGAAGATGTGCAGCGGCAGGCGGGCGCGCGGCAGGAGCAGCGCGCCGGGAAGCGGGAAGACCGGAATCGTCGCCGGCAGGTCGGCCACCTTGATCATGGCCGATCACCTAGCGTGGCGCCGCTTTCAGGCAAATATCATCGACGACAGCCGCCGGCGCCCCTTGAGAACCACCGGATCGGTCGGCTTCAGCGAATCGAAGATCGTGAAGAGCTGCGTCTTCGCGGCGTCGTCGTTCCAGTCGCGGTGGCGGCGGAACAGCTCGAGCAGTTCGTCGACCGCCGCCTCGACCTGCCCGGCGGCGTGCAGCGCGCGGGCGAGCTCGAAGCGGGCGTCGGGGTCGGCGGGATCGGCCGCCACCGCCGCCCGGAGGTCGGCGACCGGGCCGGCATCCGCGGCCTGCCGCAGCAGGGCGAGCTGGGCGCGCGCCGCCTCGACCTCGGCCGCCTGGGCGATTTTCGCCGGCGCGTTGTTGAGCAGGGCCTCGGCCTGGTCGACATCGCCGAGGGCGAGATGCGCCCGGGCAAGGCCGCCGAAGGCGCCGGCGTGTTCGGGTTCCTCGGCGAGGATCGCGGCGAAGGTCTGCGCGGCGTCGGCGGCCGCACCTTCGGCCAGCATCTGGTCGGCGGCCGCCACCGCCTCGGCCAGCCCGCCGTCGCCGGCGAGCGCGGCGAGGCGGTCCACGAAGGCGTTGACCTCGGATTGCGGGACGGCGCCCTGGAACCCGTCGACCGGCTGGCCCTGCCAGAAGGCGTAGACCGTCGGGATCGACTGGATACGGAGTTGGGTCGCGATGCGCTGGTTCTGGTCGACATCGACCTTGACCATCCTGACCTTGCCCCTGGCGGCCTTCACGGCCGCTTCCAGCATCGGGCCGAGCGTCTTGCACGGGCCGCACCACGTTGCCCAGAAGTCGACGATGACCGGCACCTCGCGCGAGGTCTCGACGACATCGGCCATGAAGGTCGCCTCGGTCGCGTCCTTGACGAGATCGCCCTCGGGGAGGGCGGGGGTCTGACCGAGTTCGAGCATGGCGACGTTCCTTCGCTGATCCGCGACACGGCCCACTAGATGGAGCAACGCCGCCGGGTCTGCAAGGTCAGGCGCCCCGCGGCACCGGCAGGCAGCCGGTGAGCCCGGCGGGAAGGACGAGGTGGGCGCCGGCGCGGTAGAGCGCCGGCGCGAGGCCGGGCACGTCGCTGCGCACCGTCACGGTCAGGGCGGTGCGCGCGATCACCGCGCCGTCCGGCATCCGGTCGAGGAAATCCCGCGCGGGCAGGACGACCATCGCCGCCGGCGCGGCGTCGGAGACGACCATCGTGGCGGCGAGAAGCCCGATCCAGCCGGCCAGCACGGCCGGCAGCGCGAGCAGCGCGCCCCTAGTAGTCATGCACATGCTCCAGCGTCAGCCCGCCCGCCTCGAGCCCGCGGAGCCGGCTGGCGAGGCCCCAGACCTTGGCATCGATCAGGTGGCGCCAGTCGCCGGCGCCCTGCCGGCGGAAGCTTGCCACCGCCCCCGGCGGCGGCGCCTCGGGGCCGATCGCGGTGAAGAGGATGTCGTCGTTGCCGGCGATCTCGACGAAATCGCCGCCCGCTGCGGCGATCGCCTGCAGGATGACCGTGAAGGCGCGGTAGCGCGGGGTCTCGATCTCGATGCCCTCGCCCAGCGGACCGATCACCTCGACACCGGGGATCGCGGCGAGTGCGTCCGGCGCGAGGCCCGAGACGACAGAGCGGATCGTGGGCTCGTCCTCGCCCACCGCCGCGACGGCGCGCGCGATCACCCCGGCGTAGAGCGCCTTGGCGCGATATTCGATGTTGAGTGCGACAGCGCGCTCCCGGTCGCGCGGGGTGCCGCTGTTGGCGGCGGCCAGCGCAGCGGCATCGCCGGCGAAGTCCCAGCGGTACCACGGGGTCTGTTGCAGGAACGCCGCGTAGCCGGCGGCCTGGGCGGCCGAGACCTCGTCGAGCGGCGCGCGGACATCGCCGCGGACCAGCGTGGCGAGGCGGCCGATCGTTTCCTCGTAGGCGGCCTTGAGCAGCATCTCGGCGGTGAAGCTCGCGCCGATCGTGTAGATCGTCTGCTTCGATTCGGCGGTGAAGCCGCCATGCGCCGCCGCCCGTTCGGCGAGCGGGCAGAGCGAGGTCCAGAACCCGGCGATCGCGCGGAGGTACCCGAACTCGTGCGGATCGCCCGCCGCGACGATCCGCGCGTAGTCGTCGTAGGCGTGCACGATGTGCCATTCGGGGTAGGTCGTGTAAGTGCGGCTCTCGTCGCGCCGATGTTCCTCGGGCAGGACGGCGGCGTAGTCCGGCGCGCGGGCCGCGCCCCGGCACGCGGTTTCGACCCACAGGATCGGCGCCGCGACGACCAGAGCCAGCAGCAGGACCGCGACCACCAGCCGGCGCAGCCAGACCGACACCCACAGAAGCACCCGCATCAGCGTCTTTCCACGAGAAGCCCCGCCAGGAGCGCGCCCGAGCCGAGCGCAAGGTGGGGCAGGTTGGCGAGAACCCGGAAGCCGAACGGCAGGTCGAGGATACCGTTGGTGAAGATGCCGAAGTCGAGATAGCCCGACCCGGCGACGAGGCCGAGGGCGCCGTCGCCGAGATAGAGGGCGCCGAACACGACAAGGAAGAAGCGTGCCGCCGCCTTCGAGGTGAGCGCCGCGACGAGCGCCCAGAGCGCCGAGGCAAGATGCAGCGCGTCGTCGAACACGTCGAGCGCGAAGACGCCGAAGGCGACGCCCTGGTCGTCGGTCACGCCGGGAATGTAGTTGAGGCTGGCCGCGCCGAGCAGCACGACGAAGTAGCCGAGAGCGATCTTCTGCAGAACCGTCATAGGTTGCCCGCGTAGTTGTCCCAGAAGCCGTTGCGAAACACGAGGTCGGGGTCGACCTCGCGCTTCCTCGCGGCGAACGCGCCGGCGCGCGGATAGGCGCGGCGGAACTGCTCGAGCGTGGCGTGCGGCCGGTAGGGCAGGTAGTAGCTGCCGCCGATCGCGATCACGCCCTCGACCATCTCGCGGGTCAGCCGAGCCATGTCGGCCTCGGCCCGCGCCGTCATCTCCTGGCTGAAGCTCATCACCGCCGCGATGCGCGGGCCGGGGGCGTAGGTGAGCCAGGCGTCGGGGTTGGGGCCGACATAGCGCAGCGTCACGTTCAGCAGTTCCTGATAGCTCGCCGGGATCGTCTCGCGGCAGAGCGTCAGGAAGTCGCCGAACCGCTCGGGCGCGACGAAGTACTCGTGCAGGATGTCGGTGCGCGCGGGGTCGCGGTTGTGCAGGGTCAGGACCGGCTCGTTGATCAGCGAGTTGCGGGTGACGGGATCGTCGCCCGCCCTTGCGCCCGGACCGGTCTCCATCCCCCAGCGGACGCGCTTCATCCGCTCGTTGCCGATCTGCCAGCGGTAGAGCCGGGCGCCGGCGCGGCTGAGCCAGCCCGAGCCGGAGGCGGCCGGAAGGTCGGACTGGTCGGCGGTGGCGCGGTAAGTGACAAGCAGCGCCTGCTCGAAGAACCCCGCCTTGTCGACGTTGAGGCGGCCGTAGGCCATGGGAACCGCGCCCGAGGTCACGGCCGACAGGAACGCGGCCGCGAAATCGGCCGCCGGCATCTGCGCGAAGACGGGCTCGAGCCGCTGGTTCGGCTCGGCCTCGACCACGAGGTTGAGGATGATCCCGGCGAGGCCGTAGCCGCCCATCGCGCAGCCGAAGAGGTCGGCGTTCTCGGTGGGCGAGCAGGTCACGCGGCTGCCGTCGGCGAGCAGCATGTCGAGCGACCGGACCGTGGCACCCATCGGCCCGAACGGCACCGGCCAGCCATGGGCATTGACGCTGAAGGTCGCGGCGACGCCGAAGTCGTGGTTCGACTGCATCACCTTTGGAGACAGGCCGAGGGGGTCGAGCGCCGCGATCACCTGGCTCCACCGCGCGCCGGCATGCACGCGGTAGACGCGGTTCGCGACGTCGGTCTCGACGGCGCCGTTGTCGAAGGTCAGGGCGTGACCGTCACGCGGGATCGCGTGACCGCCCATCGAGTGGCGCGCGGCGCCGACGGCCAGGGCGCGGCCCGCGCCCCGGGCTTCGGCGATCTCGGCGCGCAGGCGGGCAAGCAGCGCCTCGCCCGCATCCTCGGGCAGGACGATGTGCCTGTGGACGGGCGTGGCCGAAAGCCCCGAGGCGTCGTTCAGCATCCCCTCCGGCGTCGGCGCGGCCAGCGCCTGGCCGTCGAGCACCGGGCTGCGCGAGCCGAAGGCGCGTGCGCCCACGGCGCCGATGACGGCGCCGGAGACGAAGAGCAGCCCCCTGCGGGAGACCTTGCGCATCCTGTCCCTCGGACTGTTTCGTTTCCGCCCTAAAGATCGAATGTGGCGAAAACCGGGGCGTGGTCGGACGGCTGGTCCCACCCGCGCACCGCGCGCAGGATGCGGCTGCCATGCGCCGCGCCGGCGATGTCAGGCGTGGCCCAGACGTGATCGAGCCTGCGGCCCTTGTCGGCGGCGTCCCAGTCGGGCGCGCGGTAGGACCACCAGCTGTAGAGCAGGCCCGAGGGGATGTCCTGGCGCGTCACGTCGACCCAGCCGCCGGCCTCCTGCGCATCGGTCAGCAGGTTGGTCTCGACCGGCGTGTGGCTGACGATCTTCAGCAGCTGCTTGTGGCTCCACACGTCGTCCTCGCGCGGGGCGATGTTGAGGTCGCCGACGAGGATTGCGCGCTCCGGGCGGCGCGCATGCCCCCAGTCGCGCATCGCTGCGACGTAGTCGAGCTTCTGGCCGAACTTCACGTTCTGCTCGCGGTCGGGGACGTCGCCGCCCGCGGGCACGTAGAAGTTGTGGACGGTGACGCCGCCCGGCAACCGCGCCGCGACGTGGCGGGCGTGGCCGAGGCCCGCGAAGTCGAAGCTCTCCACCTCCTCGAGCGGCAGCCTGGAGAGGATCGCGACGCCGTTGTAGCCCTTCTGCCCGCGGGCGACGACATGGCCATAGCCCAGCGCCCGGAACGTGTCGAGCGGCAGCATCTCGACCGGGCACTTGCATTCCTGCAGGCAGAGCACGTCGGGCGCCTCGTCGGTCATCAGCCGCGAGACCAGCGCCGCGCGAAGGCGGACCGAGTTGATGTTCCAGGTGGCGATGGTGAAGGGCATGGCCGGCCTCCGCTGCGGGCCGCGACCCTAGGATGAACGGCCGGCGGCCTCAAGGCGTGCCGGAGGTCTGTCCGGCACGGAGCCCGTAACGCCGCCCCGCCGCGGCCCTGCGGGACAGGGGCGCTGCCCGGGCCGCCGGCGCGGCCGTTCCGGGCGGGCGGGCGGGCGGCGGAGGGAACCGTGGGCCGCCGCCCTTGCGCAGGTAAAAAAGGCCCGGGCCGAAGCCCGGGCCAGTCCAACAGGGAGGTTCCCGCGCCATAACCCCGACGCGGGCAGGGGATCTTTCGAACCGTCGATCACTCGCCAACAAAGCCTATGCTACGAGTCTATAACCCCCAGATTCGGTAACAAGAAGGCGGACATTGGACGGATCGGGTTCGATTTTCTGGCGAAGACGGTAAATATGTGTCTCGAGCGTGTGGGTGGTCACCCCCGCATTGTAGCCCCAGACCTCGTGGAGGAGCACGTCGCGCGGCACGACCCCCTCGCTGGCGCGGTAGAGGAACTTGAGGATGTTCGTCTCTTTCTCGGTCAGGCGGATCTTCCGGTCGCGCTCGTCGATCAGCATCTTCATCGCCGGCTTGAAGGTGTAGGGGCCAAGCTGGAACACCGCATCCTCGCTCTGCTCATGGGTCCGCAGCTGGGCGCGGATGCGGGCGAGGAGGACAGGGAACTTGAAGGGCTTGGTGACGTAGTCGTTGGCGCCCGCATCGAGGCCGAGGATGGTGTCGGCATCGCTGTCGTGGCCGGTCAGCATCAGGATGGGGCACTTGACGCCGTGCTTGCGGAACACCCGGCAGAGCTCGCGGCCGTCGGTGTCGGGCAGGCCGACGTCGAGGATCACGAGGTCGTAGAACTGCTCCTTCGCCTTCTGCATGGCCTCGGCACCGGTGCCGGCCTCGAAGACGTCGAAGTCCTCGGTCATCACGAGCTGTTCGGACAGCGCCTCGCGCAGATCGTCGTCGTCGTCGACGAGAAGGATCTTCTTGAGGTTCGCCATCGCACCGTCTCCCATGCCGCCCGTTCCGCAGACATGCGGCGACGGGCGCGCGCTGCCAAGGACTGTGACCGAGGGCTCACGCGGACGTGTCGCCGGACCCGCCAATGTTTCAAAACCGGTCCCGGCGCGTTACATCTGCGCCAGACATCCCAACCGACCGGTCCGCCCGAGCCCGCCATGAGCCTCAGCCCCACAATCGTCGAGCGCCTCGCCCGGGCACGGGCCGACCTGCGCATGGGCGTGCCGGTCGTGCTGACCGCAGGCCGGCGGGCAGCCGTCATCGCCGCCGCCGAGACGGTGGGCGCCGAGCGGCTGGCCCGGCTGCGCGTGATGGGGCGGCCGCTGGCGCTGGCGATCACCGCCTGGCGCGCCGAGACGCTGAAGGCGCGTGCCTATGACGGCGACCTCGCCCGCATCCGGGTGCCCGAGGATGCCGGCCTGCCCTGGGTGCAGGCCGTCGCCGACCCTGCCGGCGACCTCGCACAGCCGCTGAAGGGCCCGCTCGCGACATTGCGCGACGGCGAGGCGGATCTGGCCCGCACCGCTCTGGCGCTGACGAAGTCGGCGCGCCTGCTGCCCGCCGCGCTGGTCCTCGAGGTTCCGGACGGCGCCGCGCTGGCCGCGGCCGAGGCGTTGACGCTCATCGACCTCGGCGCGGCGAAGCCGGCGCTGACCGAGGGCGCGCCGCTGCACCCCGTGGTCTCGGCCCGGCTGCCGATGGCGGCGGCCGAGGCGGGCCGGCTGCACGTGTTCCGGCCGGACGACGGCGGCGAGGAACACTACGCAATCGAGATCGGGGCGCCGGCACGCGCCGCGCCGGTGCTGGCGCGCCTGCATTCGGCCTGCTTCACCGGCGACCTCCTCGGCTCGCTGAAATGCGACTGCGGCCCGCAGCTGCGTACCGCGCTGGCGCAGATGGGCGAGGCGGGCGCCGGGATTCTGCTCTACCTCAACCAGGAGGGGCGCGGGATCGGGCTGGCCAACAAGATGCGGGCCTATGCCCTGCAGGACCAGGGGTTCGACACGGTAGAGGCGAACCACCGCCTCGGCTTCGAGGACGACGAGCGCGACTTCCGCGTCGGCTCGGCGATCCTGAAGGAGATGGGGTTCTCGTCGGTCCGGCTTCTCACCAACAACCCCGCCAAGGTCGCGATGATGGAGGCCCAGGGCGTCCGCGTGGTTGAGCGCGTGCCGCTGAAGGTGGGCGAGACGCCGCAGAACGCCGCCTACCTCGCGACCAAGGCGCGGAAGTCGGGGCATCTGCTGTAAGGGGCCGGGAGGGAGCCTGACGGAGGGCAGTGGACGACCGCGGGCGGCCGCGGCACCGATCTTGGTCGGCGATGCGTCGGGACGGTGTCCCCTCGTCCTGTCGTCGTGCCTGCGTCAGCCTGGCGGCCGCTGGCGCGGCTGCTCCGGGCGGTTCATCGGAAAGCCGGCGTCCTGCGCCGCCCCGCTGCGCACCGGGGCCCGGCGAACAGGCTTCCGCTTCAGCGCCGCGTCCCGTAACCAGAGCCCATGACCCCGCTCGACCTCGTCGTCACCCGGCACGGCGCCCGCTTCCTCGGCCGCACCTTCCCGGTCGCGCTCGGCCGCGTCGGGATCGTGCCGCCGGGCGCCAAGCGCGAGGGCGACGGGGCGACGCCGGCGGGGGTGCACCGGATCGTCGGCTGCCTCTACCGGCCCGACCGGCTGGCCGCCCCCTGCGACTGGGCGCTGCCGATCGGGCCCGGCGACCTGTGGTCCGACGACCCCGACGACCCCGACTACAACCTCATGGTCCGCGCGCCGCATCCTTTCTCGCACGAGCGGCTTCGCCGGGCCGACCCTCTCTACGATCTCGTGCTCGTCACCGACTGGAACTGGCCCCATGCCGTGCCCGGCCGCGGCTCGGCGATCTTCGTCCATGGCTGGCGGGCGCCGCGCCGGCCGACCGCCGGCTGCATTGCCCTCGCCCCCCGCGATCTCCTCTGGATCGTCGCGCGCATCCGGCATGCGACGCGCCTCGTCGTTCCCGGCTGACGCCCCCTTTCGGGCGCTTCCCGACGCCGCTAACGTCGGCCGCAGACGGGAGGAAACCGATGCCACGGCTGTCCGCCGCAGAGGAGGAGCTGTTCGCGCTGCGGCTCGAGCGCAGCGCGCCCGACCTCTGGCCGATGCTCGACGCGCTCTATGGCCACCGCGAGGACTATCCCGCCTTCCGCGAGGCGCTGGTGGCGGCGCTGCGCGCCGGATGGGTGGCGCGCCCGGCCGACCTCAAGCGCCTCGACCTGCGGCGCGACCTCGAGCCGGACTGGTTCCAGCGCACGTCGATGGCGGGCTACGTGTTCTACATCGACCGCTTCGCAGGCACCCTGAAGGGCGTTCCCGACAGGCTCGACTACCTGCAGGACCTCGGCATCACCTATGTCCACATGATGCCCTGCCTCAGGCCGCGGCCCGGCGACAGCGACGGCGGCTATTCCGTGATGGACTACCGCGCGATAAACCCAGCCTACGGCACGATGCGAGAGTTCGAGGCGGTGGCGCGCGCCTTCCGCGCGCGCGGCATCAGCCTGTGCATCGACCTGGTCCTGAACCATACCGCCAAGGAACATGCCTGGGCGAAGGCCGCGGCCCTCGGCGATCCGGCATACGCCGACTACTACCTGATGTTCGACGACGACGTCCTGCCGAAGCGGTACGAGGAGACGCTGCTCGAGGTGTTTCCCGACAACGCGCCGGGCAATTTCACCTTCTACCCCGAGATCGGCAAGTGGGTCTGGACCACGTTCAACGAGCACCAGTGGGACCTGAACTGGGCCAATCCGCGGGTCTTCCTCGAGATCGTCGAGGTCATGCTGTTCCTGGCCAACAAGGGCGTCGACGTCGTGCGGCTCGACGCGGTCGCCTTCATGTGGAAGCGGATGGGCACCAGGTGCCAGTCCGAGCCCGAGGTGCACATGATCCTGCAGGCGCTGCGGGCAGCCTCGCGCATCGCCGCGCCGGCGCTGATCCATCTGGAGGAGGCGATCGTCTCGCCGGCCGAGATGCTGCCCTATCTCGGCCGCGGCCGGCACGACGGCAAGGAGGGGAACCTCGCCTATCACAACTCGCTCATGGTGCAGTTCTGGTCGGCGCTCGCCAGCCGCGACACGCGGCTCATGACCCATGTCATGCGCAGCCATTTCCCGCCGGTGCTGACCAACGCCACCTATGCGACCTACATCCGCTGCCACGACGACATCGGCTGGGCGGTGACCGACGAGGATGCCGCCGCGGTCGGCCTGGGCGGGTTCGCGCACCGCGCGTTCCTCTCGGCCTTCTACGAGGGCGGCTTTCCCGGCAGCTTCGCGACCGGCGCGCCGTTCCAGGTGAACGAGACCACGGGCGACATGCGCATCTCGGGCTCGTTCGCCTCGCTCGCCGGGCTGGAGAAGGCGATGGCGGCGAATGATGGCGGCGCGGTCGAGATGGCGGTGCAGCGGATCCTGATGGGCCACGCGCTGATCGCCGGCTGGGGCGGCATCCCGCTGATCTACATGGGCGACGAGCTGGCGCTGCTGAACGACCACGGCTACCTCGACCGGCCCGACCACGCCCATGACAGCCGCTGGATCCATCGTCCGGCGATGGACTGGGCGGCCGCGGCCGGGCGGGAGGGCGCCGAGACGCCGTCGGCGCGGGTGTTCCGCGGCGTGCGCCACATCCTGGCGCGGCGGCGGGCGACGCCGGGCCTGCACGGCGCTGTGCCGACCGAGGTGGTCGATTGCGAGGCGCCGGGCGTCTTCGCCGCGCTGCGGCGGTCGCCGACCGCGGCGATCCTCTCGCTCTACAACTTCACCGAAAGCTGGCTGCATGTTCCGGTGGGATGGGTGCAGGGGCTCGGGGTCGCGGGGCTGCACGACGCGCTTTCCGACCAGCCGGTGCAGCCGCGCGGCGCCAGCATCGCGCTGCCGCCCTATGCCCGGCTGTGGCTCGCCTGAGGACGGGCCGGCGGATCAGGGGCTGCCGCTGCGGGCACCGAAGATCGCCGAGCCGACGCGGACATGGGTCGCGCCTTCCGCGATCGCGCGCTCGAAGTCGTCGCTCATGCCCATCGACAGGCCGGCAAGGCCGTTCCGCCTGGCTATCGCGGCCAGCAGCGCGAAGTGAGGCGCCGGCGCGTCGTGCAGGGGCGGGATGCACATCAGGCCCACCACCGGCAGGCCGAGCGCGCGGCACTGCGCGACGAAGGCGTCGGCCTCGGCGGGGGCGACGCCGGCCTTCTGCGGCTCCTCGCCGGTATTGACCTGAAGGAACAGGGCGGGACAGTGTCCGAGGTCCTGCGCGAGGCGGGCGAGCGTGGTGGCGAGCTTCGGACGGTCGACCGAATGGATCGCCTCGAAGAGCTCCATCGCCTGGCGCGCCTTGTTGGTCTGCAGCGGGCCGATCAGGTGGACCTCGGTGCCGGGATAGCGCAGGCGCAGGTCGGGCCATTTCGACGCGGCCTCCTGCACCCGGTTCTCGCCGAAGAGGCGGTGACCCGCGGCCAGCACCGCGTCGACCCGTCCGAGCGGCTGCACCTTCGAGACCGCGACCAGCCGGACCGACCCCGCGACCCGGCCCGCCGCGGCCTCGGCCGCGGCGATCCGCGCGCGGATGTCGCCGAGCCCGGTCATCCGACGTCGCCGAGCGCGTCGAGCAGCGGCGCGAGGTCGCGCGCGTACCGCTTCCAGGCGCCGATGGAGGAATCGTAGATCGGCTGGCGGACCTGATGCGCGCTGAGCGTCTTGACCTGGCGACGGTTGCCGGCGTGGTCGAGGCAGGCATCGTCCCACGGCAGGTCGACGGCCGCGATCAGCGCGCGGACATGAGGCTCGGCGTCGGCGACCAGCGTCTCGTAGCGCACCTCGTGGAAGAGGCCGGGCAGCGCCTCGCGCCAGAAGGCGAGAAACCTCTGGTGCAGGTGCCAGTAGCGGCCGAGGTCGCCGAGGTCGTAGGCGTAGCGGTGCTTTCCCGGCATGAAGACGTTCTTGTAGATCGAGAACAGGGTGTCGCGCGGGTCGCGCTCGACCAGGACGAGGCGGGCCGAGGGCAGCGCCATGCGGACGAGGCCGGCGACCAGGTCGGTCTGGATCGACTTGTCGGTGAAGCGGCTGCCGAAGGCGAGGACCCTGCGGGCCTGGCCCTCGTAGGTCGCCGCGAGACCCGCGAGGTCTGCGGCGGCAAGCGTGCCGACCGGGCGGAAGCCGTCGCCCGGCGCGGCGAGAAGCGCCGTCGCCGCCTTGAACAGGATCGCCATCTCGCCGCCGCCGGCGACCTCGGGGTGGGCCGAGATCATCTGCTCGACCAGCGTGGTGCCCGAGCGCGGCAGGCCGGTGACGAAGATCGGCCCGAAGGCGCCCGGCGCGGCGGCGGCATGGCGGCTGAAGTCGTGGTCGCGAAACGCGTCGAGCAGCGCGGTGAGCTGCCGCTCGCGCGCGGCGAAGTCGAACGGCTGGGCGCGGCGCATGCCCTCGTTGGCGGGACGCAGATAGCTGAACACCCGGTCGTGCTGGCCGCTGTCCTCCATCGCCTTCGCCAGCGCGAAGCCGAGGTGGATGCGGGCATGGGACGGCAGCGAAGGCTTGGCCCAGACGCGTTCCATGGCGCCGATCAGCGGATCGCCGGCGGCGAGCTTCTTCGAGCGCAGGAACACGCGGTAGAGCTCGCCGTCGTTCGGGGCGAGGTCGAGGGCCTTGCGGAACTCGCGCTCGGCGGCGTCGAAGTCGCCTGCCTGCTGGAGCAGGTGGGCCTTGTCGGCACGCGGCTTGATCGACTTCGGCAGAAGGCGGATCAGCCGGTCGTAGGTCGCGGCAGCATCGGCGGTGCGGCCAAGGTCGGCAAGGGTCTCGGCGCGGGCGGCGAGGATTGCCGGCATGTCCGGCTTGAGCTTCAGCGCCCGGTCGAACGCGGCGAGCGCGCCCGCCGGATCGCGCTCGGCCCGGCAGAGGTAGCCAAGGCCGTTCAGAGCATCGACCGAGTTCGGCCGTTGCCGCAGGACGGCGGTGATGAGCTGCCGCGCCTCGGCCGCGTCGCCGGCGCCGAGCCGGTCGCGCGCGCGCCGGAGCATCGCCGCCGGGTCGGCAGCCGCGACGGCGGGATCGGATTCGGGCCGGGGGCGCATGGCCCCTCTATCGCGCCGGGCGTCCCAAAAGAAAAGAGCGGGCACGAGGGCCCGCTCTCTCCGAAGTCGTGATCCGGGGTGGATCAGAAGGACATCGCCACGCCGAACGAGTAGGCATCGTTGTCGTCGAGATCGCTGTCGCCGTAGCCGAGGTGGACCGAGAGGCCACCGCCGAGATCGTAGGCCGCGGCGATACCGTAGCCCTCGATGTCGTCGCCGTCGTCGAAGTCGTAGACGCCGTAGTTGATGTGGACCGAGATCGGGCCGGTCTCGTAGCCGAGGCCGATGCCGGTGTGGGTCACGTCGCCACCTTCACGGCCAAGGACCGCGATCGCGTCCGCGTCGTAATCCCAGTTCTGGTAGGTCACGCCGGCCGAGAAGCCCGCGCCGAAGCTCGCGGCGGCGCCGACGGCCCAGATGTCGCGCTCGCCGACAGAGAAGTCGGTATGCGAGTAACCTGCACCGAGATCGACGGTGGTGCCGCCGAGGTCAAGCGCGTATTTCACACCGAGGGCGATCGTGCCGTCACCGTCACCGTCCACCAGGATACCGTCGTTCCCATCGAGCGCGCCCTGCTCGTAGGACACGGCCACGCCGATGTCGCCGAACGAATAGTCGTAGCGGAGGATCTGGTTGTCGAGTTCCTCGACCGCGTCGCCGCCGTCGCCGAACGTGCCATTGTAGCCCGCGTGCGAGGTTTCGTCGTCGGCGATCGAGCCCGGGTTGCCGATGTCACCCATGTCGGTGATCGCCCAGTCGATGGCGCCGTCGGTGTCGCCCATCGTCAGGGTGCCGAACGAGCCCGAGATGAACACCGAGGTGCCCTGGTTGTCTTCCTCGCGGCCGAGGTTGCCGGCTTCGTCCAGGTCAACGACCGCGCCGAACGACAGGCCCGAGTCCGACTCGCCGGTCAGCGTGAACCTGATGTCGACGTCGTTGAAGAACTGCGTTTCGCCGCCCGAGCCGTTCGGAGCGTTGTCGCCACCGCCGGTGATCCCCATCTCGGCCGACCCGGTGATCTCGATGCCCTGGGCGGCCGCCGCGCCGGCGAAGGCCACCAGGGCCGTCGTGGCGAGAAGAACCTTTTTCATGTGTTTCCCTCGTGTTTCGAAGTGCCACCCAACCCAAGCATCAGGTCGGGCTAGGAATGATCGTTGTTTCCTCCCTCGCCCCTTCCAATGCAAGCCGACTCGCGGAGCCCAGAGTCATTGCCGGCGGCTATGGTGCAGAGGCGCAACACCGGCCTCCGGGGCGGCGCGGGGCCGGGTGTCGGGGGGAACGGACGGGGGAAACGGCGGGCGGGCAAACGGCTTGTCACCCGCCATGGCCTCCGCTAGACAGGCGGCCGGGTCAGCAAGGCGGGTCCGCAGTATGACGTTGTCGCGCGCGGCGCGCTTTCTTGGTCTCGGCACGGTGGGTCTGGCGCTTGCGGCATGCGGCGGCATCGGCTCGGGCGACAGCTTTCGCCGCAGCGAGCGCGCCGAGGCGATCGCGCAGAGCGAGATCGACCGCAGCCAGCAGCCGCGCCGATCGACGATCTGGGACCTGTTCGGCAACCGCGACGACCCGAACACGACGGTCGAGGTGAACAAGTACATCTGGAACGCCTCGCTCGACGTGCTGAACTTCCTGCCGATCCAGTCGGTCGATCCGTTCACCGGCGTCATCGTCACCGGCTACGGCGTGCCGCCGGGCGGCGGCCGGCCCTACCGGGCAACGATCTACGTGCAGGATCCCGCGCTCGACGCGCGGTCGCTGAAGCTCGCGATGGAGACGCGCGGCGGCGGCGCGGTCAGCCCCGACACGGTGCGCGCCGTCGAGGACGCGATCCTGACGCGCGCCCGGCAGCTCCGCCTCGCCGATTCGAGGCTGTAGACCCCACGGCCGCAGGTAACGTATGACCGCCGGGCCGCCCCGCGGCCGGCGTTCCGCATCAAGGACCAGGCATGTCCCGCTTCGACCCCGCCAGCATCGAACCGAAATGGCAGCAGGCGTGGGACGAGGCCCGGATCTTCCGCGCCGAGCGCGATCCCGCCCGGCCGAAATACTATGTGCTCGAGATGTTCCCCTACCCCTCGGGGCGGATCCACATCGGGCACACGCGGAACTACACGATGGGCGACGTGGTGGCGCGCTACAAGCTTGCCTGCGGGTTCAACGTGCTGCACCCGATGGGCTTCGACGCGTTCGGCCTGCCGGCCGAGAACGCGGCGATCGCGCAGGGCGTGCATCCCGGCGACTGGACCTACCGCAACATCGCCGACATGAAGGCGCAGCTGGCGCCGCTGGGCTATACCCATGACTGGAGCCGCAGCTTCGCGACCTGCGATCCGGACTACTACGGCCAGCAGCAGGCGCTGTTCCTCGACATGATGGAAAAGGGCCTGGTCTACCGCAAGGCGGCGGTGGTGAACTGGGACCCGGTCGACATGACGGTGCTGGCCAACGAGCAGGTGATCGACGGCAAGGGCTGGCGCTCGGGCGCCCCGGTCGAGCGGCGCGAGCTCACGCAGTGGTTCTTCCGCATCAGCGACTTCTCGGAGGAACTGCTTACGGCGATCGACGGCCTCGAGCACTGGCCCGAGAAGGTGCGCACGATGCAGCGCAACTGGATCGGCAAGTCGCGCGGGCTGCAGTTCGCGTTCTCGTTCGTCGAGGCGCCGCAGGGCTTCGACCGGGTCGAGGTCTACACCACCCGGCCCGACACGCTGATGGGGGCGAGCTTCGTCGCCGTCAGCCCGGACCACCCGCTTGCCAGGAGCCTCGAGCGGCACGACCCGGAGGTGGCGGCGTTCGTCGCCGAGTGCCGGCGGATCGGCACCTCGGAGGAGGCGATCGAGACGGCGCCGAAGGTCGGCTTCGACACCGGGCTCAGGGTCCGGCACCCGCTCGACAACGACTGGGAGCTGCCGGTCTGGATCGCCAACTTCGTGCTGATGGACTACGGCACCGGCGCGATCTTCGGCTGCCCGGCGCATGACCAGCGCGACCTGGACTTCGCACGGAAATACGGGCTGCAGGTCATCGACACCTTCGTCGCCGCCGAGGGCGGGGCGCCGGTGGCAGACGAGGCCTTCGTGCCGCCGAAGGCCGAGAAGGTCAGGTGGGTCCGCGGCCTGGGCTGGGACGAATTCGCGACCGGCGAACAGGCGATCGACGCCGCCATCGCGTTCTGCGAGGCGCGCGGCATCGGCCGCGGCGTCACCAAGTACCGCCTGCGCGACTGGGGGATCAGCCGCCAGCGGTTCTGGGGCTGCCCGATCCCGGTGGTGCATTGCGACGCCTGCGGCACGGTGCCCGAGCGCAAGGAGAACCTGCCAATCCGCCTGCCCGAGGACGTGACCTTCGACCGACCGGGCAACCCGCTCGACTGGCACCCGACCTGGCGCGACGCGGCCTGCCCCCGCTGCGGCGGGCGGGCGCGGCGCGAGACCGACACGATGGACACGTTCGTCGATTCGTCGTGGTACTTCGCCCGCTTCACGGCGCCGCGCGCGCAGACTCCGACGGTTGCCGCGGAGGCCGACTACTGGATGAACGTCGACCGGTATATCGGCGGGGTGGAGCATGCGATCCTGCACCTGCTCTATTCCCGCTTCTTCGCCCGCGCGATGCACCTGACCGGCCACCTGCCGGCGAAGGCGGTGGAGCCGTTCGACGCGCTCTTCACCCAGGGCATGCTGGTGCACGAGACCTATTCGACGACCGGTCCGAACGGCCTTCCTGTGTGGCATGCCCCGGAGGACGTGATCCGCACCGACGCGGGCGCCGCGCTGAAGGACGGCACGCCGGTCGAGATCGGGCCGCAGATCAAGATGTCGAAGTCGAAGAAGAACGTGGTCGATCCCGACGACATCATCGCCCGCTTCGGCGCCGATACGGCGCGCTGGTTCGTGATGTCGGACAGCCCGCCGGAGCGCGACGTCGAATGGACGGCGGCAGGAGCCGAGGCGGCGCACCGCCATCTCGCCCGGGTCTGGCGCCTCGCGGTCGACATCGCGGCGAGCGACGGGCCGCCGACCGAAGACGATGCCGAGCTGATTCGCGCGATGCACCGCGCGATCCGGGAAGTGACGGCCGGGATCGAGACGTTCGGCTTCAACAAGGCGGTGGCGAAGCTCTACGAATTCACCAACACGCTGCAGCGGTCGGGCGCCGGCACCGCGGCCCGGCGCGACGCGATGCGGACGATGGCGCAGCTGATGCAGCCGATGGTGCCGCACCTCGCCGAGGAGGTCTGGGCGCAGCTGGGCGGCGCCGGGCTCGTCAGCGTGGCGCCGTGGCCGACGGCCGACCCGGCGATGCTTGTCGACGACACCGTGACGCTGCCGATCCAGGTGAACGGCAAGCGGCGGTCGGAGGTGACCGTGCCGAAGGGCCTCGCCGCGGCGGAAGTTGAAAAGCTGGTGCTCGCCGACGATGCTGTGGCGCGCGCCCTGAACGGCGCGCCGCCGAAGAAACTGATCGTCGTGCCGGGCCGCATCGTCAATGTCGTCATCTGACCGCCGCGCCGCGCTGCTCCTCGTCGCGGGACTGGCCCTTGGACCGGCCCTTGCGGCCTGCGGCTTCACGCCGGTGCACGCGCCGGGCGGGCCCGGCGGGGCGCTCGCCGGCACGGTCCTGACCGATCCCCCGGAATCGCGGCTCGACTATGTCGTGACCGCCCGGCTCGAGGACCGGCTCGGCCGCGCGACGGCGCCACGCTGGGCGCTCGGCTACACCATCCGGACGCGGGAGACGGGAGGCGCGGTGTCGGCCGAGGGCGTCGAGACGCGCTACACCGTGACCGGCGAGCTCGACTGGTCGCTTCGCCCGGCGGGGGGCGGCGAGCCAGTGCGCTCCGGGACGCTGGAAAGCTTCACCTCGTACTCGACCACCGGCACCGCCGTCGCGACGCTGACCGCCCGGCGCGACGCCGAGGACCGCCTGATGACGATCCTCGCCGACCGGCTCGTCGCAATGCTCTACGCCGAGGCCGGCGCGCTCGTCCCGTGAAGCTCGCTGGCGCAGCCGCGTTGCGCTACTTCGCGCAGCCCGAGCCCGGGCGCGCGGGTCTTCTGATCTATGGCGCCGACGCGATGCGCGTGGCGCTGCGCCGGCAGGAGGTGATCGCCGCGATGATCGGGCCCGACGGGGAAGCCGAGATGCGGCTTGCGCGGATGCCTGCGGCCGACCTGCGGAAGGACCCCGCGATGGTGTCCGACGCGATGCGGGCGCAGGGCTTCTTTCCAGGGCCGCGGGTGGTCTTCGTCGAGGATGCGGCCGACGGCCTTGCGGAGGTGATCGGCGCGGCGCTCGCCGACTGGCGGGCGGGCGATGCGACAATCGTCGTGACGGCCGGGCAGCTCGCGGCCCGCTCCGCGCTCCGCAAGCTCTTCGAAGGCCATCCGAACGCCCATGCCATCGGCCTCTACGACGATCCGCCGGGGCGCGAGGAGATCGAGGCCGCGCTGCGCCGGGCCGGGGTGGGCGAGGTCGGCAGGGAGGCCATGGCGGCGCTCGTCGCGCTCGGCCGCGCCCAGGGTGCCGGGGATTTCCGGCAGACGCTGGAAAAGCTGGCGCTCTACAAGCTTGGCGACACCGCGCCGGTCGGCCTGGAGGACGTGGCCGCCGTGGCGCCGTCGTCGACCGAGGCCGACATCGACGCCGTGCTCGATGCGGTCGCCGATGCCGATGCCGCGGCGCTCGGGCCGCTCCTGCGGCGGGCCGAGGCACAGGGCGTGGCGCCGGTCACGCTGTGCATCGGGGCAACGCGGCATTTTAGGCGTCTGCACGCCGCCGCGGCCGCCCCGGGCGGCCCGGCCGAGGGTGTCGCCGGGCTCAGGCCGCCGGTCTTCGGGCCGCGGCGCGACCGGCTGGTCCGGCAGGCGCAGGGCTGGGGCATGTCGCGGCTGGAACAGGCGCTCAACCTGCTGGTCGAGACCGACCTTGCGCTCCGCTCGACGGCACGCGCCCCGGCGGGCGCGGTCATCGAGCGGGCGCTGATCCGGCTGGCGATGATGGGCCGGCGGGGTTGATCACGCCCGCGGTCCGTGCGGAGATGGCCGGGGGCGACAGGGGGTGAGGGATGTACACCGTCATCGGCAGCGTGAAGAGCAGGGCGTTCCGGGTTCTGTGGATGCTCGAGGAGCTCGGCGAGCGGTTCGAGCATGTGCCGGCGGCGCCGCGGTCGGACGAGGCGGTCGCGTTCAACCCGGCGGGCAAGGTTCCGGTGCTGATCGCCGACGGCGTGCCGATCACCGATTCGACGGCGATCCTGCAGTACCTCGCGGACCGGCACGGCAGGTTCACCCACCCGGCCGGCACCATAGACCGCGCCCGGCAGGACAGCCTGACCCAGTTCCTGCTCGACGAGTTCGATGCGGCATTGTGGATGGCGGCGCGGCACAGTTTCATCCTGCCCGAGGAGCTGCGCCAGTCGGCCATCAAGGACAGCCTGAAGTGGGAGTTCGAGCGCAGCCAGCGCACCCTCGTCGCCCGGATGGGCGAGGGGCCGTTCCTGATGGGCGACACGATGACGGTGCCCGACGTCATCCTGACCCATTGCGGCGGCTGGGCGATGGCGGCGAAGTTCCCGCTTGTCGAGCCGAAGCTGGCGTCCTACCTCGCGCGGATGCGCGACCGGCCGGCCTTCAGGCAGGCGGCCGCGCGCTGACCCAGGCGGCGGCGGCACGGCCGGCATGGCGCCCCGTCGCGAGGCAGGCGGTCAGCAGGTAGCCGCCCGTCGGCGCCTCCCAGTCGAGCATCTCGCCGGCAGCGAAGACGCCCGGCGACGACACGAGCATCAGCCCGTCATCCAGCGCCGCGCGTTGGAGTCCGCCAGCCGTCGAGATCGCCTCGTCGAGCGGGCGGAGACCCCGGTGGCGGACGCCGAGGGCCTTGACCGTCCGCGCGAGGGCCGCCGCATCGGTGGGCAGCGGCCGGCCGAATTCCTGCAGCACCGCGAGCTGTGCCGGGCCGAGCCGCAGCGCCTTGCGGAGCCGGTTCGCCACCGTGTCGCGCGGGAAGCGGGCGAGCCGGCGGGCGATCTCGGGCAGATCGAGGTCGGGCGCCAGGTCGGCCAGCAGCGGCGCACCTTCGCGCAGCGGCCGGGTCAGCGCGTAGAGCCCGCCGCCCTCGAGGCCGCGCGCCGAGATGATGACCTCGCCCCGCGAGGCGCGACCGCCTGCCATCAGTGCGAGCGGCTTGAGCGGCCGGCCGAAATGGCGGGCCATGTGCGCCGTCCAGTCGACGCCGAGCCCGGCATTCGCCGGGGCGAAGGGCGACACCGGGGCACCCCGGCCGGCGAGGATCGGCGCCCATGCCCCGTCGGAGCCGAGCCGCGCCCAGCTCGCGCCGCCAAGGGCGAGGACCGTGACATCGGGCACCGCCGTCTGCGGGCCATCCGGCGTCTCGAAGCGCAGTGCGCCACCCTCCCAGCCGACCCAGCGCCAGCGGGTGCGCAGCGTCACGCCCTGCCCCGCGAGGCGCGCGAGCCACGCCCGCAGCAGCGGCGAGGCCTTCATCGCCACCGGAAAGACCCGCCCGGTCGAGCCGATAAAGACCTCCTGCCCGAGCAGGCGCGCCCAGCCGATCACCTCGGCCGGGCCGAACCCGGCGACGATCGGGCCGAGCCAGCCCGCGGCCTCCTCGTACCGCCGGGCGAAAAGCTCCGGCGGCTCGTCCCTGGTGAGGTTCAGGCCCGACTTCCCGGCCATCAGGAACTTCCGCGCGGGCGAGGGCCTGGCCTCGGCGACGGTGACGGCGTGGCCGGCGCGGGCAAGCTCCTCGGCCGCCATCAGGCCGGCGGGTCCGGCGCCGATCACCCATGCCTGCGCCATGCCCCCTCGCCCCCCCGGCTCAGCCCTGCGCCATGCCCTGGCATAGGCACAGGGCGGGCAGGCGACGATGCGCGGGCCGGAGAACACCCTCGGCGCCTTCCGCGGCCGCCCGATCGCGGCCGGGGCCCGGGCGCGTCAGCACCGCCGCGTGCCGCCTCATGCGATGATCCGCTTGATGGCCGCCACATGCTGCGGCGCCGCGCCGACGACATCCGCCGAAAGCTCGTCGAGCGCGGCAGCGAGCCCCCCGTGGGCCACCACGCGGTCGACGAGACCCCAGGCCAGCGCCTCCTCGGCCGCGACCCTTGCCCCGGCCATCAGGATCATCTTCGCGCGCGCCGGTCCGACGAGCAGGGCGAGGCGGCCGGCATCGGCCGGTTGCGGCAGGTAGCCCAGCCGCATGACCGGATAGAACAGCCGCGCATCGGCCACCGCGACGCGCAGGTCGCAGGCGAGGACCATGCCGCAAGCACCCCCCGCCACCGTTCCGTTCAGCGCGGCGATCGACAGGCCGGGGAAGGCGGCGATCGCCGCCGAAAGCCGCTCCCACACCGGATCGACGGCGAGCCCGGCCTTCGCCGCGTCGAGATCGGCGCCCGCCGAGAACACCCGCCCCGCGCCGGTCAGGACCAGAACGCGCGCATCGCCTGCGCCCTCCACCGCCTCGGCGAGCATGGCGAGCATGTCGCGCGTGAGGGCGTTCGCCTTCTCGGGCCGGTCGACCGTGAGGGTCAGCCGCGCGCCGTCGCGCCGGGCGCGGATCACGCTGTCAGCCCGACACGGCGCCGGACAGCCTCGTCGCGCAGCGAGATCTCGTGGCCAACGAACTCGTCGGCGTCCGGCCCGCACATCCAGAGAAGCGCCAGGGCAGGCCACTCCGCCGGGACGTGGACCGCCGGATCGAGCCTGCTGACCGGGTTCACGCCGGAAGCGCGGATGGTCTTCTGCATGTCGGTGGCGACCGTGCCGGGCGACAGGCCCATGGCGCGGATGCCCTTGAGGTGCATCTCGTGGTGCAGGCAGGCCGTCAGCATCGCCGCGCCGGCCTTCGAGCTGCAATAGGCGCTCCAGCCCTCCAGGGGGGTGTGGGCGGCACCGGAGCTTACGGTGATGACGGTGCCGCCGCCCTGCCGGATCATGCCGGGCAGCACCGCGCGGATCCCGTGCAGCACGCCCTTGAGGTTGATGTCGATCGCCTTGCCCCAGGCGGCAGGGTCCACCCGGTCGAGCCCGGCGATGGGCTCGATCACGCCCGCGTTGTTGATCAGCACGTCGATCCCGCCGAAGGCCCGCACCATCGCCGCCACCGCGCCTTCCACGGCGCCCCACGAGGCGACGTCGCAGGGCAGGGCGCGCGCGTTCGGCCCGATCCGGGCGGCGAGCGCCGAGATCTCGGCTGCGCTCCGGGCCGCGAGGCCCACCTTCGCCCCGGCTTCGGCGAAGAGCAGCGCCGCGGCAGCCCCGATGCCCTTGCTCGCCCCGGTGATGAGCACGCGCTTTCCGTTCATCGCCGCCACCGCGCGACCTCCCCGTCTGGATTTCCGTACCCCGACTTACTGGCCTCTTGACCCCTCCGGCGCAAGGCCCGAACCTCGCGCCGGCAGGACCGGAAAGGGGCTCGGCATGGCACGGATGAACGGACGGGGCCGCGGCCCCGCGGCAGCCGCGATCCTCCGGATGGGCGTCGTCGGGGCAGGTATCCTCGGGGCGGGCGCGGCCTCGGCCGATGTCACGGCCGAACAGGTCTGGGCCGACTGGAAGGCGGTTGTCGGGCGCAGCGGCCAGAGCCTGACCGCCGGGTCCGAGGAGCTTGCCGGCGGCACCCTCACGGTGCGCGACATCGTCGTCACCGACGAGTTGCCCGACGGCACCGTGACGGCCACGATCGCCGAGGTGGTCCTTGCCGAGCAGGGCGACGGCACGGTGCGGATCACACCGTCGCCCGAATACCGCGTCCTGACGCGGCGGCGCCCGGCCGGAAGCGACCCGATCGATCTGGAGATCGTGCTGGGCCATTCGGGGCTTGAACTCGTCGCCAGCGGCGATGCGGAACGGAGAACCTACCTCTATCGCGCCGACTCCATGACCCTGATGATGGACGAACTGGCCATCGAGGGCGCGATGGTGCCGGCCGATATCCGGCTCGAGGGCAGCGGCGTGAGCGGGTCGACGACGCTGCTGATGACCGACACCGAATTCGGCTTCGAGGGCGAAAGCACGGTCGAGACGGCCAGCCTCGCGGCCGTCACAGAGACAGCCCGGTCCGGCGAAACGGTGAGCGTGACCGCCGATCTGGCCGGCCTCTCCTGGAGCGGGACGTTCGACGCCGCGCGGCCCGCAGGCGCCGACCCGGCGCCCGACGCACCGCCCGTCGACGCGATGGATTTCGAGGGCACGACCCGCATCGCATCGGCCGACCTCCGCGTCGCGACGACCGGCGCCGCATCCGGCGAGACGGTCGGTTTCAGCGCGCGGGTGGAGGATCTTGAGACCGGCGCTTCGATGGACGTCTCCGGCATGGGCGCCGAACCGGAGTTCGAGGCCCTGGTGAAGGCCGGGCTGGCCTCGCGCCTGGGGTTGAGCTACGGCAGGCTGACCTTCGATTTCGCCGCCGAGGGCGGGGCCGAGACGGCGGCAGGATCGGGCTTGGCCGAAAGCGGCGCGCTGGTCCTCGACATCAGCGACGGCCGGCTGCTTTACGAAGGCCGCGCCACCGGCACCGAAGGCCGGTTCACGGGCAGCGGCCTGCCGGTTCCCGAGATCGCCTACGCGGTGGACGAGGCCGCGATGCGGCTTGACGGGCCGGTCGTCGCCACCGACGCGCCGCAGGATTTCGCGCTGCTCTACGCCGTCCGCGGGCTGACCCTGTCCGAGGACCTCTGGCAGATGTTCGACCCCGCCCGGAACCTGCCGCGCGATCCGCTGACGCTGGCGCTGGAGCTGAGCGGGCAGGGCCGCTGGCTGATCGACGTCCTGAACGAGGAGGCCGCCGCCGATATCTCGGGCGAGGAAGGCGAGATCGCCGCCCTGTCGATCGACACGGTCGAGATCAGCGGTGCCGGCGCCTCGCTGACCGGATCGGGGGCCTTCACCTTCGACAATGCCGACCGCACCACCTTCGAGGGGATGCCGCGGCCCGAAGGTGCGCTCGACTTGCGGATCGTCGGCGCGAGCGCGCTGATCGACAGGCTGGTCGCCATGGGGCTGCTGCCGCCGGAGCAGGCGATGGGCACACGCATGATGCTCGGCCTTTTCGCCCGGCCGGGCGAGGGTGAGGACACGCTGACCTCGAAGATCGAGGTGAACGCCGCGGGCGAGGTTCTGGCCAATGGCCAGCGCCTGCGCTGAGGCGCCGGTTCGCACCAGGGTCATTTGACGCGCCGGCGGCTTGCGCCCCGCAGGCCGGTGGACTAGGTGCGGGTCGAGGCGGCCGACCGGGAGGGGCAGGATGACCGACACGCTGGCTGCGCTGACCGAGGCCGCGTTGCACGCCGCACGACGTGCCGGGGCCGAGGCCGCCGATGCGCTCGCCATCCGCGGCACGGCGCTGTCGATCGATGTCCGCCAGGGCAAGCTGGAGCAGGCCGAACGATCCGAGGCGGTCGACATCGGCCTCCGGGTGCTGATCGGCCGCCGGCAGGCCTGCGTCGCCGCGTCCGATACCCGCCCGGAGACGCTCGCGGCCCTTGCCGAGCGCGCCGTCGCCATGGCGCGCGAGGCGCCGGAGGACCCGACGGCGGGACTGGCCGACCGGACAGCGCTCATCGGGACATGGTCGGCCGAGGAGCTCGACCTCGTCGGCACGGGGCCGGAGCCGGCGCCCGCGGCGCTGGAAGACGCGGCCCGCCGGGCGGAGGCCGCGGCGCTTGGCCATCCCGGGATCACTCAGGTCGACGCATCGAGCGCCTATTACGAGCGGCGGGAGCTTCACCTCGCCGCGACGAACGGCTTCTCGGGCGGCTATGCGCGGACCGAGCACGCGCTGTCCTGCGTCGCGATCACCGGAGAGGGCACGCAGATGGAGCGCGACGGCCATGGCGAGTCGCGCGCGCACCCTGCCGATCTGCCTGCGCCGGAAGAGGTGGGGCGGATCGCCGCCGAGCGCACGCTGGCGCGCGCCGGCGCCCGGAAGCCGCCGACCGGCGCGTTCCCGGTGCTCTACGACGAACGGGTCGCAGGTCAGCTGATCGGCCATCTCCTCGCGGCGATCCACGGCACGGCGATCGCGCGCGGCGCGTCATGGCTGCGCGACGCCATGGGCTCCGAGGTGCTTCCGAAAGGGCTGTCACTGACCGAGGAGCCGCGGCGGCCGCGCATCGCGGGCTCCCGCCCGTTCGACGCCGAGGGCCTTCCCGCGGCTTCGGCCCCTATCGTCGAGGACGGCGTTCTGGCCCGCTGGCTCCTCGACCTCGCGACCGCCCGCAAGCTCGGCCTGGAGAGCACCGGGAACGCCTACCGCAACACCGGCGCGCCGCCTTCGCCCGGCGCCGGCAACATCAGGCTGACACAGGGAACGCAGGGCCGCGATGCGCTGATCGAGGGGATGGGAACCGGGCTCGTGGTCACTTCGATGATCGGCTCGACCATCAACCCGACGACCGGCGACTACTCCCGCGGCGCCTCGGGCTTCTGGGTGGAGAACGGCCGGCCGTCCTATCCGGTCAACGAATGCACCGTCGCCGGCAACCTGCGCGAGATGCTGCGCCGGATCGTTCCGGCCAACGACGCGCGCCTGCATCTCTCCCGCGTCGTGCCGAGCCTTCTGGTCGAGGGGCTGACGATTGCCGGAGAATGACCTCGCCCTCCTCGTCGAGGCGGCCGAGGCGGCGGGCCGGATTGCGGCCCGCTACTGGCAGCATCAGCCGCAGCAGTGGGAAAAGCCCGACGGCGCCGGACCGGTAACCGAGGCCGACATCGCCATCGACACGATGCTGCGCGAGCGCCTGCTGGCCGCGCGGCCGGACTACGGCTGGCTTTCCGAGGAGACCGAGGACACGCCGGCGCGCCTTGCCGCAAGCCGGACCTTCGTGATCGACCCGATCGACGGCACGCGGGCGTTCATCGCCGGCGAGAGGGGCTTTTCGCATGCCCTCGCGGTCGTGGAGGGCGGCCGCGTCTCCGACGCGGTCGTGTTTCTGCCGATGGCAGAGCGGCTCTATTCGGCAAGCCGCGGTCACGGCGCCTGGATGAACGGCCGGCCGATCGCCGCAAGCCGCCGCGCCGAGCTGCGCGGCGCAGCGGTCCTTGCCGCAAGCCATGCGCTCGCCCCGGCGCACTGGCGGCAGGGTGTGCCGGATGTCGACCGGCATTTCCGCGCGTCGCTGGCGCATCGGCTGTGCCGGGTGGCGGACGGCAGCTTCGATGCGACACTGACCTTCCGGCCGGTATGGGAGTGGGATGCCGCCGCCGGGGCGCTGATCGCCGAGGAGGCCGGGGCGATCGCCACGACCGGCGATGGCGGGGTGCTGATCTTCAACGCCGCCGCCCCGCTGGTTCAGGGACTGATCGTGGCACCACCGGTGCTGCACGCGGCGATCATGCAGGCGCGAGCACCCTGACGCGTTACGCGAACGCCGCCTCGAGCGCGATCTCCACCATGTCGCCGAAGCTCCGCTCCCGGTCCTCGGCCGGCAGCGCCTCGCGCGTCAGCAGATGGTCCGAGACGGTGAGGACGGCGAGGGCACGCCGCCCGTGCCGGGCGGCGAGGGTGTAAAGCTCGGCCGCCTCCATCTCGACCGCAAGGATGCCATGCCGTGTCATCTGCTCGTTCAGATCCGGGCGCTCGTCGTAGAACACATCCGACGAATAGATCCCTCCGACATGGATCGTGGTGCCCTTCGCCTCGGCCGCGGCGACGGCAGCGCGCAGCAGCGGCCAATTTGCGCACGGCGCGTAGTGCAACTCGCGAAAGAATCCGCGCGACGGTGTGGAGAGCGTCGAGGCCGTCATCGCAATCACCACGTCGCGGACCTTCACATGGGCCTGCATCGCGCCGCAGGACCCGATCCGGATTAGCGACTGCGCGCCGTAATCGCGGATCAGTTCATTGACGTAGATCGAGAGCGACGGCATCCCCATACCGGTTCCGTGGATGGTGACCGGATGGCCCCTCCACGTTCCGGTGAAGCCGAGCATTCCGCGGACCTCGTTCACGATCCGGGGCTTGGTCAGAAAGGTTTCGGCCGCCCATTTGGCGCGACGCGGATCGCCCGGCAACAGCACCGTTTCGGCAATGTCGCCGGGAGCCGCTCCGACATGGATCGACATCCTGCTACTTCAGATTGCGAAATCGTTCAGCGACTTGCCTTTGGCGAGACCGTCCTTGATCCAGCCCGGCTGCCTGCCGCGGCCGCTCCAGGTCTGGTTGCCGTTTGCAGGGTTTCGATACTTCGGCACGCCGCCCTTGCGCGCCCGTTCGCGACCGCCGCCACCGCCAACCAGTTCGCCAAGCGAGAAACCGTATTTCCGAGCCGCATCCTCGGCGGCCTTCTTCGCGTCGGCCTTGAGCTTCTGCTCGTGATTGGCCAGCGCCTTCTCCACATCGGCCTGGAGCTTTACCAGGTCGGTCTTCGACATTCCGTTCAGATCGACTTTTGCCATTCGCGGGTCTCCTTTCCGCGAATGGTTAATTCTTTTCCGAAGGCAACGCAATTGCCGAGTTTGACGGCCCGCGCGGTCGTGCCTCTTTCCGCGGAGTTCGGCGCGATTACGCGGCGGCCGCGTTCGGATCAGCAATCGCAACCACATCAAGGATGATCCGATTGAGTTCGAAATCCTTGGGCGTGTAGATGCGGGCCACTCCCAGGGCCCGCAATTGCCGGGCATCGTCATCGGGGATGATGCCGCCCACGATCACCGGCAGGGCAAGCTGCGCCGCGCGCAGCCGCTCGACCACCTCGCCGACCAGCGCAAGATGGCTGCCGGACAGGATCGAAAGTCCGAGGACATGCGGCGCCTCCTCGCGCACCGCATCGACGATCTCCTCCGGCGTCAGGCGGATACCGCGATAGTCGATGTCGATGCCGCAATCGCGGGCCCGTGCGGCGATCTGCTCGGCGCCGTTCGAGTGGCCGTCGAGGCCGGGCTTGCCGACCATGAGCTTCAGCCGCCTGCCGAGACGGCCCGAGACGGCGTCGACGGCGGCGCGGATCTCGTCGAGCCCTTCGGTGCGGTTCGAGGGCGCGCGGCTCACGCCGGTCGGAGCCCGGAACTCGCCGAACACCGAGCGGACGACCATGCCCCATTCGCCCGTCGTTGCGCCGGCCCTGGCGGCGGCGATCGAGGGCGGCATGATGTTGGTGCCGTCGCGCGCCGCGGCACGCAGATCGGCGAGCGCGGCCGTCACCTTCGCCTCGTCGCGCGTGGCGCGCCAGGCGTGGAGCCGGGCGATCTGGTCGGCCTCGGCCTCGGTGTCGGCAACCATGACGGTTCCGTCGCCCGTCGCGAGCGGCGAAGGCTCGCCCGCCTGCCAGCGGTTGACGCCGACGACGATCGTCTCGCCCGACTCGATGCGCGCGATGCGGGCGGCGTTCGACTCGACCAGCCGCGCCTTCATGTAGCCGATCGCGGCCACCGCGCCGCCCATCGCATCGATCTGGGCAAGCTCGGCCCGTGCGCCGGCCTTGAGCGCCTCGACCCGCGCGGTGACGGCCGGATTGCCATCGAACAGATCGCCGTACTCCAGAAGGTCGGTCTCGTAGGCGAGGATCTGCTGCATCCGGAGCGACCATTGCTGGTCCCAGGGCCGAGGGAGGCCCAGCGCCTCGTTCCACGCGGGCAGTTGCACCGCACGCGCGCGTGCGTTCTTCGAAAGCGTCACCGCAAGCATCTCGAGAAGGATGCGGTAGACGTTGTTCTCCGGCTGCTGCTCGGTCAGGCCGAGCGAGTTGACCTGCACGCCATAGCGGAAGCGGCGGAGCCGTTCGTCCGCCACGCCGTAGCGGTCACGGCAGATCTCGTCCCAGAGCTCGGTGAAGGCGCGCATCTTGCACATCTCGGTGACAAACCGGATGCCGGCGTTCACGAAGAACGAGATCCGGCCGACCATCTCGGGGAAGTGCCGGGGGGCAACCTTCGTGCGCAGGTCGTCGAGCACTGCACAGGCGGTGGCGAGCGCGAAGGCCAGTTCCTCCTCGGGCGTCGCGCCGGCCTCCTGCAGATGGTAGGAGCAGACGTTCATCGGGTTCCATCGCGGCAGCTTCTCGCGCGTGTAGGCAGCGACGTCGGTGATCATGCGCATCGAGGGCTCAGGCGGGCAGATGTAGGTGCCGCGGCTCAGGTACTCCTTGATGATGTCGTTCTGGACCGTGCCCTGGAGCGCCGCGATCTCGGCGCCCTGCTCCTCGGCCACGGCGATGTAGAGGGCGAGAAGCCACGGCGCGGTGGCATTGATCGTCATCGAGGTGTTCATCCGGTCGAGCGGGATGTGCTCGAACAGCGCGCGCATGTCGCCCAGATGCGCGACCGGCACACCGACCTTGCCGACCTCGCCCCGGGCGAGCGGATGGTCGCTGTCGTAGCCGGTCTGCGTCGGCAGATCGAAGGCGACGGACAGGCCGGTCTGCCCCTTGGCGAGGTTCGCACGGTAGAGCGCGTTCGACGCCGTTGCCGTCGAATGGCCCGCATAGGTCCGGAAGAGCCAGGGTTGGTCCATGTCGATCCGCGTCCGTCACGTCTGCGCGCAACTTTATTGCGCCCAGGATTGAGATAGCGGCAAGTTCCTATCTCGTCAATTCGCCGCGCTGCGGCACCGGCCGATTTACCGCGCCCGACTTTCCTGCAACGGTGGCCGGGATGTTCCGCACCGTCGAACTGCCGCTCTGGCTTGTCATCCTGATCCTGGCGTTCGCGGGCGTCACCTTCGCCTCGCATTTCCTGTTCCCTTCGGTGCGCTGGTTCTTCCGCCGCCGGATGGAGCGGGCGGTCGCCGAGATCAACAAGCGGCTGAAACGTCCGATCGAGCCGTTCAAGCTCGCCCGCCGCGCCGACACAATCGAGAGGCTGATCTACGACCGCGACGTTCTGGCGGCCGTGGCCGAACACGCCAAGGCCACCGGCGTGCCCGAGGCGGTGGCCCACGAGCGGGCGCGGCGCTACGCGCGCGAGATCGTCCCGTCGTTCTCGGCCTCGGCCTATTTCGGCTTCGCGATCCGCGCCGCACGCTGGCTTTCCCGGGCGCTCTATGACGTGCGGGTCACCAACTACGACGAGGCGCTGGAGACGATCGACCCCGGGGCGACGGTGGTCTTCGTGATGAACCACCGCTCGAACATGGACTACGTGCTGGTCACCTATCTCGTGGCCGAACGGGCGGCCCTGAGCTATGCGGTGGGGGAATGGGCGCGGATCTGGCCGCTGCGGACGTTGATCCGGGCCATGGGCGCCTACTTCATCCGGCGGAAATCGCGCGACGCGCTCTATCGCCGGGTGCTGGCCCGCTATGTCTCCATGGCGACCGAGGCGGGCGTGACGCAGGCGGTGTTCCCCGAGGGCGGGCTCAGCCTCGATGGTCGGGTGCATCCGCCGAAGCTCGGCATCCTGTCCTACATGCTCGACGGATACGACCCGGCAGGGCGCGATGTCGTGTTCGTGCCGGTGGCGCTGAACTACGACCGCGTTCTCGAGGACCGGGTGCTGATCGAAGCGGGTCGCACGGGCGTCCGCCGCTTCCGCGCGTCGATCCCGACGATCCTGCGCTTCGTGACGCGGCATGTCTGGAACCGGCTCCGCGGGCGGTTCCAGAGGTTCGGCATCGCCGCCGTCGGTTTCGGCGCGCCGCTGTCGCTGCGCGACTTCCTGGCCTCGGCCGAGGCCGATCCGATCCCCGGCCTCGGCGAGGAGCTGATGGCCCGCGTCGCCGCCGTCGTGCCCCGCCTGCCGGTGCCCCTGGCGGCCGCTGCGCTGCTCGAGGCCGAGGGGCCGGTGGTGCGCGCCGCGATCTCGGACAGGGTCGGCGCGGCGCTCGCCGCCGAGGGAGATCATGGCCTGGCGGTCGAGAGCGCGCTGGACCTGATGGTCCGCCGGCGTCTCGTGCTGGCCGAGGGCGACACGATCCGCGCGGCGCCGGCCGAGCGCGAGCTTCTCGCGTTCTATGCGGCCTCGGTCCCGCACCTCGTCGCAGCCGAACCGCCTACTGGCATCGCCCAGGCTGTTGCTGCGCCCGCAAAGTCATAAAATTACAATTCTGGCTGGGCGTATGGTTGCATTATTGCGTCAGCGGCGCTATCTGACCTTTTGCAGGCAGACGATTCTGCGCTGCGGCATTGTGTTCGACCCGCAGGAGGCCGGGATGGCACTCGACACCAACGCGACCGTCGCTCGCTACGAAGCGCCGGAAAAGGACCTCTACGAGATCGGCGAGATGCCCCCGCTCGGCTACGTGCCGCCGAAGATGTACGCGTGGTGCATCCGCCGCGAGCGCCACGGCGAGCCGGAACAGGCGTTTCAGGTCGAGGTCGTCGACACGCCGGAGATCGACAGCAACGAGGTGCTGGTGCTCGTGATGGCGGCGGGCGTCAACTACAACGGCGTCTGGGCCGGCCTCGGCGTGCCGATCAGCCCGTTCGACGGCCACGGCGCCCCCTACCACATCGCCGGCTCCGACGCCTCGGGGATCGTCTGGGCGGTGGGTGACAAGGTCAAGCGATGGAAGGTCGGCGACGAGGTCGTGATCCACTGCAACCAGGACGACGGCGACGACGAAGAATGCA
>CAZYBG010000029.1:0-29814 GCA_964645155.1 uncultured Rhodobacterales bacterium
TGCCGCCCTCGTAGATCAGGTCGACGATCAGCTTCACCTCGTGCAGGCACTCGAAATAGGCCATCTCGGGGGCGTAGCCGGCTTCCACCAGCGTCTCGAAGCCCATGCGGATCAGCTCGACAAGGCCGCCGCACAGCACCGCCTGCTCGCCGAATAGGTCGGTCTCGCATTCCTCCTTGAAGTCGGTCTCGATGATGCCCGACCGGCCGCCGCCGATCGCCGAGCAGTAGGACAGGCCCAGTTCCAGCGCGCGGCCCGAGGCATCGTTGTGGACCGCGACGAGGCAGGGCACGCCGCCGCCCTTGACGTATTCGCCGCGCACCGTGTGGCCGGGGCCCTTCGGCGCCATCATGATGACGTCGACGCCCTTCTTCGGCTCGATCAGGCCGAAATGCACGTTGAGGCCGTGGGCGAAGGCGATCGCCGCGCCTTCGCGCAGGTTGTCGTGCACATACCTGCGGTAGGTGTCGGCCTGCAGCTCGTCGGGCATGGTGAACATGATGAGGTCAGCCCATTTCGCCGCCTCGGCCAGCCCCATGACCTTCAGCCCCTCGCCGTCCGCCTTCTTCGCCGAGGGCGAGCCCTCGCGCAGCGCGACGACGAGGTTCTTCGCGCCCGAATCCCGCAGGTTCAGCGCGTGGGCATGGCCCTGGCTGCCATAGCCCAGTATCGCCACCTTCCTGTCCTTGACGAGGTTGATGTCGCAATCGCGATCGTAGTAGACGCGCATTGTTCCGCGCTCCCCTTGCTGTTGCTGGCGGCAGCATACGCACCGGCCTGCGATTTGCCGGCCATCCTTTGACGAATCCTGCATGATCTGCAAAAGATCATTCGTCATAATCACCCTGTTTCAAATACTCATGCTCGACGATACTGACAGGCGCCTCCTCCGCCACCTGCAGGCCGATCCCGCCGCCCGGCCGGCCGACCTCGCCGAGCGCGCCGGGGTGACGCCCGCTACCGCCTGGCGACGGCTGGAGAAGCTGCGCGAGCGCGGGGTGATCCGGGGCGAGCAGACGGTGATCGGCTGGAAGGCACTCGGCTGGGCGGTCGAGGTCAGCTTGCGCTTCACGCTCGACAAGGCGAACCCGCGCGCCTTCGACGAATTCCTCGCCGCCGCCCGCCGGGTGCCCGAGGTGATCGAGATCCAGACCTTCCTCGGCCGCGTCGACGTGCGGCTCCACGTCATCGCGCGGGATCTCGGGCACTACCAGGAGATCTACCGCGACCGGATCCTCACCCTGCCGCACATCGCCGACATCGAGGCGCTGATGCATGTGGCGCGGCTGAAGTCCGACGAAAGCCTGCCGCTGTGAGCGCCGCTGTAAGCACCCCCGTGATCGACCTCGACGCGACCGACCGCCGGCTGGTCCGCGCGCTGGCCGAGGACGCTACGCAGAGCGCGGGCGCACTCGGCCGGCGCTTCGGCCTGTCGCAGCCGGCCTGCTGGCGGCGCATCCGGCGGCTGGAGGAGGCGGGCATCCTGGCCGGCCGGCGCCTCGTCCTCGACCGCGGGGCCCTGGGGTTCGGGGTGACGGTGTTCCTCGGCGTCAAGCTCGTCGCCAAGGGCCGTGTCAGCCTCCAGGATTTCGAGCGCGCGGTGACCGCGATCGCCGAGGTGCAGACGGTCGAACATGTGCTCGGCCTCTACGACTACCGGCTCCGCGTCGTGGCCCGCGACCTGCCGGATTTCGAGCGCGTGCTGCGGCGGCGGATCATGACGCTGCCGGGGGTGGGCCAGGTCGAGGCGAACGTCCTGCTTTCGGAGGAGCGCCGCCCCGGCCCGCTCGGGGCCTGACTTCGCTGACTTCGCCCCCGGCGCGGCCGGAGAACGCCCCCCTTGCCGCCCGCGAGGGCCGCGGATACGGTCCGCAAGACCCGACGAGCACGTCATTCATGAAGATCGGCATCTTGCAGACCGGCCACGCGCCCGATGCGCTCATCGGGCGCACCGGGGACTATTCGGACATGTTCCGGCGCCTCCTCGCCGGGCAGGGCCTGACCTTCCGCACCTGGTCGGTCGTCGACATGGAGTTTCCCGCCGGCGTCCATGACGCCGAGGGCTGGCTCCTGACCGGATCGCGGCACGGCGCCTACGAGGACCACCCGTTCATCCCGCCGCTCGAGGACTTCATCCGTGCCGCCTATGCCGAACGGGTGCCGATGGTCGGCATCTGCTTCGGCCACCAGATCATCGCCCAGGCGCTTGGCGGCAGGGTCGAGAAGTTCGCCGGCGGCTGGTCGGTCGGCCCCACGACCTACCGCCACGACGGCGGCGAGGTCACGCTCAACGCGTGGCACCAGGACCAGGTCGTCGAGAAGCCGGCCGAGGCGACGGTCGTCGCCACCGGGCCGCATTGCGAGAACGCGGCGCTGGTCTACGGCGACCGCGCCTTCACGGTGCAGGCGCATCCGGAGTTCGACAACGCCTTCCTGCGCGAGCTGATGGCCGCGCGCGGCCGCGGCCTCGTGCCCGACCGGCTGCTGGCCGAGGCCGAGGCGGCGCTGGCCGAGCCGGTCGACCAGGCGGTGATGGCGCGCCAGATCGCCGATTTCTTCAAGCAGCCCCGCGGGTGAGACGATGGCCGACTGGACGAGGAAACTTCCCGAGGCCGCTCGCGACTGGCTCGCCGGCCGCCGCCTCGACGAGGTCGAGTGCATCGTCGCCGACCTTTCGGGAATCGCGCGCGGCAAGGCGATGCCGGCCTCGAAGTTCGCAAGGCAGACGCATTTCTACCTGCCCAACTCGATCTTCCTGCAGACGATCACCGGCGACTGGGCCGATCCCGGCGGCGACGAGGAGTTCACCGAGCCCGACATGGTCTGCGTGCCCGACTGGTCGACCGCGACCGCCGCGCCGTGGACGGCCGACCTGACGCTGCAGGTCATCCACGACATCGTCGACCAGAAGGGCGAGCCGGTTTGGGTCGCGCCGCGCAACGTGCTGAAGCGCGTCATCGGCCTCTACAACGCCCGCGGCTGGGAGCCGGTGGTGGCGCCCGAGATGGAGTTCTTCCTCGTCGCGCGGAACGTCGACCCGAACCAGCCGATCGAACCGCCGATGGGCCGCTCGGGCCGCCGCGCCGCGGCGCGGCAGGCCTATTCGATGAGCGCGGTCGACGAATACGGCACGGTGATCGACGACATCTACGATTTCGCCGAGGCGATGGGCTTCGAGATCGACGGCATCCTGCAGGAGGGCGGCGCCGGCCAGATCGAGCTGAACCTGCGCCACGGCGATCCGGTCAAGCTCGCCGACGAGATCTTCTACTTCAAGCGGATGATCCGCGAGGCCGCGCTGCGCCACGACTGCTTCGCCACCTTCATGGCCAAGCCGATCCAGGACGAGCCGGGCAGCGCGATGCACATCCACCATTCGGTCATGGACATCAAGACCGGCCGCAACATCTTCTCCGACGAGAAGGGCGACGAGACGGAGGCCTTCCTGCACTTCATCGCCGGGATGCAGAACCACCTGACCGACGTGATCGCGCTGTTCGCGCCCTATGTGAACAGCTACCGCCGCTACGTCCGCGACTTCGCCGCGCCGATCAACCTCGAATGGGGGCGCGACAACCGCACCACCGGGCTGCGCGTGCCGATCTCGGGCCCCGAGGCAAGGCGGGTCGAGAACCGCCTCGCGGGGATGGACGTCAACCCCTACCTGGCGCTCGCGGCATCGCTGGCCTGCGGCTACCTCGGGCTTCTGGAGCAGAAGATGCCACGCGCCGAGTTCAAGGGCGACGCCTATGCCCGGCCCGAGGACATTCCGAACACGCTGGCCGATGCGCTCTGGCATCTGGGCGAGGCCCACGAGATGCGCGAAGTTCTGGGCGACCACTTCTGCCGCATCTACACTGCCGTCAAGACACTGGAGAACAAGGAGTTCCTTCAGGTCATCAGCCCGTGGGAGCGCGAGCACCTGCTGCTGAACGTATGAACCTGCTGCACGCGAACGACCGGCCCGGCGCCTACCCGCCGTCGTGGTACGCCGCCACCGCCGCGGCGCCGCCGCCCTTCCCGGCGCTGCGCGGCGAGACGCGCGCCGATGTCTGCATCGTCGGTGGCGGCTATACCGGGCTGTCGGCGGCGCTGCATCTCGCCCAGCGCGGCTACGACGTGGCGCTGCTCGAGGCGCATCGGGTGGGCTTCGGCGCATCGGGGCGCAACGGCGGGCAGGTCGGCACCGGGCAGCGGCTCGAGGTCGACGACCTCGAGCGAATGTTCGGCGCGGCGACGGCCCGCCTGCTCTGGGACATGGCCGAGGAGGCGAAGGCGCTCGTCAAGCACCTGATCGACCACCACGGCATTCCGGCGAACTGGACGCCGGGCGTGGCCCACGCCCTCTGGCAGGCGCGCGACGTGCCCCACGCCCACGCGCTGGCCGGGAAGCTGGCCCGCGACTACGGCTACGGCCAGGTCGAGCCGCTCGACCGCGCGGGCATTCGGGCACTCGTCGACAGCCCAGCCTATCAGGGCGGCGCGGTCGACTGGGGTGCCGCCCACATCCACCCCCTCGCCTACGCCTTCGGGCTGGCGAAGGCTGCCGCCGCGGCGGGCGCGCGGATCCACGAGCGGGCCGAGGTCCACCGCATCGACGAGGGCGGCGAGGTCGTCGTGCGCACCGGCGAGGGCGTCGTGCGCGCCCGGCACCTGATCCTCGCCGCGAATGGCTATCTCGGCGGGCTGAACCGCCACGTCGCCGCGCGGGTGATGCCGATCAACAACTTCATCGTCGCGACCGAGCCGCTGGGCGACCGCGCCGAGACGCTGATCCGCAAGGGCGTCGCGGTCGCGGATTCGAGGTTCGTCGTCAACTACTTCCGCCTCTCGCCCGACGGGCGGCTGCTGTTCGGCGGCGGCGAGAGCTACGGCTACCGCTTTCCCGACATCGCGGCGACGGTCAGGAAACCGCTGTCGCAGGTCTTCCCCGACCTAGCGGAGGTGAAGATCGACTACGCCTGGGGCGGCACGCTCGCCATCACCATGAGCCGGCTGCCCTGCTTCGCACGGCCGGCGCCCAACATCCTCTCGGCCTCGGGCTATTCGGGCCACGGCGTCGCGCTTTCGACCTTCGCGGGCAAGGTGCTGGCCGAGGCGGTGGCCGGCCAGGCCGAGCGGTTCGACGTGATGGCGCACCTGCCGAGCCGCCCGTTCCCGGGCGGCGCCGGCCTGCGCACGCCGCTCCTCGTTCTCGCCATGACCTGGTACGGTCTGCGCGACCGGCTCGGCGTCTGACGGCCGGCGGCAGCGCGGCGTCATTGATCCGTGATGCCCGGTGATCTACAGGTTTTCCAACCGCCCCGTTCAGCAAAGGCGACCGAATGCCGGCCGAGCAGCCCAGCACCCCGAACGTCTACGACGCCGAGCCGATCCCCGAGGCCGCCCGGGCCGAGATCGACCGGCTGCTCGGCTCCGGCGACCTCTTCCGCTATACCGCGCCCGACGCCTCGCCGGTGGCGCTGCTCGAGCAGGAATTCGCGGCACTGATCGGGGCGCGCTACGCGCTTGCCGTCTCGTCCTGCTCGGCGGCGCTGTTCCTCGCGCTCCGCGCGCTCGACCTGCCGCGCGGCGCGAAGGTGCTGGTGCCGGCCTTCACCTTCGCCGCGGTGCCTTCAGCGGTCGTCCATGCCGACTGCGCGCCGGTCCTCGTCGAGGTCGGCGCGGACTACCGGATCGACCTCGACGACTTCCGCGGCAAGCTCGACGGCGCCGCCGCCATCCTGATCAGCCACATGCGCGGCCATACCTCGGACATGGACCGGATCATCGCCGAGGCCGCGGCCCGGGGGCTTGCGGTGATCGAGGACGCGGCGCATTCGCTCGGCACCACCTGGGCCGGCCGCAACATCGGCACGATCGGCCGCGTCGGCTGCTTCTCGTTTCAGTCCTACAAGCTCGTCAATGCGGGCGAGGGCGGCATCATGGTCAGCGATGACGCCGACCTGATCGCCCGCGCCGTGATCATGTCGGGCGCCTACGAGCGCAACTGGGCCAAGCACCCGGTGCTGCACGCGGCCTTCGCGCGCTGGCAGAACCGGCTGCCGCTCTACAACATGCGGATGCAGAACCTCTCGGCCGCCGTGATCCGCCCGCAGCTGCCCGAGATCGCGCGGCGCGTGCGCGACGGCCGGGCGAACCACGACCGGGTCGCCGGGCGGCTGAACGCGACCGGCTGGATGGCGGTGCCGCCGGCGCTGCCGCAGGAGGCGCGCGCGCCGGATTCGATCCAGTTCAACCTCGTCGGCTTCTCCGAGGACGAGACGCTGGCCTTCCAGGCCGCCGCGAAGGCCCGCGGCGTGGCGGTGCAGGTCTTCGGCCTGAGCGAGGACAATGCGCGCGCGTTCTGGAACTGGCAGTTCCTCGGGCCGCCGCCGGAGCTGCCGAAGACCCGCGCGATGCTGATGCGTGCCTGCGACTGCCGGCTGCCGGCGCGCCTCACGCCCGCGGAATGCGACGTGATCGCTGCGGCGCTGACCGGCGCGGCCGAGGACGTGAAGGGCCCGGCGGCACGCCGCTACGGCACCTGACGGCGGCACGCCGCTACGGCACCTGACGGCGGCGCGCGCATTGTGAGGGCCGGGCCGCGAGGGAGAGGACCAAGATGCCGGAACAGACGGGTCGCTGCCTCTGCGGCGCGGTGCGCTTCGCCTTCGACGAGGCCGGCCTGCGCTGGTGCGGCCATTGCCACTGCGAGAGCTGCCGGAGGAACTGCGCGGCGCCGTTCACCACCTTCGTGGGGGTGGCCGACGGGTTCTGGCGGTGGACCGGCGCGGCGCCCTCGGTCCACCGCTCCTCCCCCGGCGTCGAGCGCCGATTCTGTGCGACCTGCGGCACGCCGATGGCCTTTGCCGCCGCCCACAGCCCCGGCGAAATGCACTTCTATGCCGCAAGTCTCGACGACCCGGCGATGGTTCGCCCGCAGCATCATGCATTCTGGCGGGAAAAGCTGCCCTGGATCCATCTGTCCGACGACCTGCCCCGGCATTGCGGCGACAGCCCCGACGAGATGGATTGATCGGCGCCCGGCGCCCGGCTAGCGTGGCGCCTCATCCCGGTCCGGAAGGAGCTTATCATGCGCGACTTTGCGCCGAACTCGTGGGAGTCGCGGGCCGACCGCTATTCGCTCTACGGCTTCACCGACCTGCCCTCGGTCCATGATCGGGGCGCGGTCGTTCTGACCCATGGCGAGGGCGCCTACGTCTTCGACGTGCACGGGAGGCGCTATTTCGACGCGAACTCGGGGCTGTGGAACATGGTCGCCGGCTTCGACCACCCCGGCCTCATCGCGGCGGCCAAGGCGCAGTACGACCGCTTTCCGGGCTACCACGCCTTCTTCGGGCGGATGTCGGACCAGACCGTGATGCTGAGCGAGAAGCTCATCGAGGTCTCGCCGTTCGAGCGGGGGCGGGTCTTCTACACCAATTCGGGGTCGGAAGCGAACGACACGATGGTCAAGGCGCTCTGGCTGATGAACCAGGTCGAGGGCAATCCGCAGCGGCGCAAGATCCTGACGCGGGTCAACGCCTATCACGGGGTGACCGCGGTCTCGGCCTCGATGACGGGCAAGCCCTACAATGGCCTTTTCGGGCTGCCGCTGCCCGGCTTCATCCACCTCACCTGCCCGCACTACTGGCGCTTCGGCCAGGCCGGCGAGACCGAGGAGCAGTTCACCCAGCGCCTCGCCAAGGAGCTTGAGGCCACGATCATCAAGGAGGGACCCGAGACGATCGCCGGGTTCTTTGCCGAACCGGTGATGGGCGCGGGCGGCGTGATCCCGCCCTCGGAGGGCTATTTCCAGGCGGTGCATCCGGTGCTGAAGCGCTACGGCATCCCGCTGATCGCCGACGAGGTGATCTGCGGCTTCGGGCGCACCGGCAACACCTGGGGCTGCCAGACCTACGACTTCATGCCCGACGCGATCATCAGCTCGAAGAACATCACCGCGGGCTTCTTCCCGATGGGCGCGGTGATCCTCGGGCCTGAGCTGTCGGACCGCATCCAGGCAGCCTCGGAGAAGGTCGAGGAGTTCCCGCACGGCTTCACCGCCTCGGGCCACCCGGTCGGCTGTGCGATCGCGCTGAAGGCGATTGACGTGGTGCTGAACGAGGGCCTCGCCGAGAACGTGAAGACGCTCACCCCGCGGTTCGAGGCGGGGCTCAGGCGGCTCGCCGAGCTGCCGAACATCGGCGAATGGCGCGGCAAGGGGCTGATGGGCGCGCTCGAGATGGTCAGGGACAAGGCGACGAAGACACCGTTCGACGGCAAGCTCTCGATCTCGGAGCGGATCGCGAACACCTGCACCGATCATGGCCTGATCTGCCGGCCGCTCGGCCAGTCGATCGTGCTCTGCCCGCCGTTCATCACCACCGAGGCGCAGATCGACGAGATGTTCGAGAAACTCGAAGCGGCGGCGCGGAAGGTGTTCGCCGAGGTGGCCTGAGGGAACGGAGGTCGCTTCAGCTGTCCGAGGCGACCTTCATCAGCACCAGGCCGGCGAGGATCAGGACCGCGGCCAGGATGCGGGCCGGCGTCGCCGCCTCGCCCAGCACGAAGATGCCGAGGACGAACGCGCCGAGCGTGCCGATCCCGGTCCAGATCGCGTAGGCGGTGCCGAGCGGCAGCTGCCGCATCGAGAGCGTCAGCAGCACGACCGACCCCGCCATCGCGACGATCATAACGACGGTCGGGCCGATCCGGGTGAAGCCGGCGGACTGCTTCATGGCGAAGGCCCAGACGATCTCGAGAAGCCCGGCGCCGAGCAGATAGAGCCACGCCATCGGTGAATGCTTTCCGCTACTTGCCCATCCGGGCGAGCTTGGTCTGCAGGTCGGCAAGCTGGCGCTTGATCTCGGAAAGCTCCTCGGCGGCGGTGCGGCCGTCGTCGTCCTCCGGAACCGGCCCGCTCGTGCCCCTCCAGCCGCCCATTACCGACTTCATGAACGCCTCCTGGCTCTTGCGCATCGCGTCGAAGCCCGGCATCGTCGCCAGCGGGCTGATCGAGCCTAGGTTCTCCATCATCTTCGACTGCCCCTCGCGCAGCATCTCGAAGCTGGCGGCAAGGAACTGCGGAACGACCGACTGCGCCTGCGTCGAGTAGGTCCGCACCAGATCGGTGAGCACGTTGATCGGCAGCACGTTGTCGCCGCGGCTTTCATGCTCGGCGATGATCTGGAGCAGATACTGCCGGGTAAGGTCGTCGCCGGACTTGAGGTCGACGATCTGCACCTCGCGGCCACTGCGGATGAAGGCGGCGATGTCCTCGAGCGTCACGTAGTCCGACGTCTCGGTATTGTAGAGACGCCGGCTGGCGTAGCGCTTGATCAGCAGCGGGTCGGACTTCTCGGCCACCTGGCGGCCCTCCTCCTGCGGTGTTGCAGTGCAGCAAGCCTAGACCGCGCGCCGGCCAAAGGAAAGGGCGGGCCGAAGCCCGCCCTTGAGGCAACCCGGTGCCGGGGGGGAGGACCCCGGGGAGAGGCGCCCGTTCCCGATCCTTACTTCGCGGCCGCGGCCACTTTCTTGGCGGCGGTCGTCACTTCCGCGGTGGCCTTCTTCATCGCCGCCGAAGCGTCTTCCGAGAAGTCCTTGCCGGCGGCCAGCATCAGCTCGACGGTCTCCATCTGCACTTTCTTCGCGACTTCGGCGAAGGCGGCCATCGTCTCGGCCATCGACTCGGCCTGGGCCGAGGCAAAATCGGTCACCGACTTGGTGTAGTCGGCCGGCTCGGCCTTCACCTTGGTCATGTCGCCCATCTTGGCGAGCGTCTCCTTGGTGAACTTCGTCGAGATCTCGGTCGACTTCTCGGCGGCCTCGAGGGCCACCTTCGACATGCGCTCGCCGAAGGCGGCGGTCGTCTTGAACGCGTCCTGCATCGCCATGGCGTCAACCGGGAACGCGGCCATCATGTCCTGGAACATCTTCGTGAAATCTTGGGTCTTCGCAGCCATCTCGTCTCTCCTTCGTGCCTCGGGTCCGCCCAGTGCGCCCCCTTTTGCGGATGCGGCATACATACATGCTGCAGTGCAGCAATTCAATCCCCGGATGCTGCAGTGCAGCAAAAATTCTTCGGAAGCGAAATCAGCCCCTTGGCTTTTCGGTCACGTAGGTGCCGGGCGCCGCGGCGAGAATCGGATGGTCGCCCGACCCCGACCCCGGCACCCGGGCCGGGACGCGGGCGCCCGAACGGCGGGCGAGCCATTCGGCCCAGCGCGGCCACCACGAGCCCTCGTGCCGGGTGGCGCCCGCCTGCCAGGCCTCGGCGCCCTCGGGCCAGTCCGCGTTGACGTAGTGGCCGTACTTCCTCTTCGCCGGCGGGTTGATGATCCCGGCGATATGGCCGGATTCCGAGAGGATGAAGGTCTTGTCGGCCGCGCCCATCTGCCGCACGCCGGCATAGGAGGACTTCCACGCGGCGATGTGGTCGGTCTCGCAGGCGATGGCGCAGAGCGGCACCCGCACGTCGCGGACCGACAGCGTCTCGCCGAGAAGCCGGAAGCCGCCGCGCGCAAAGAGGTCGTTCTGGCAGAGCCCCCGGAGATAGTCGACCGCCATCCTTGCCGGCAGGTTCGTCCCGTCGCCGTTCCAGTAGAGCAGATCGAAGGCGGGCGGCGCCTCGCCCATCATGTAGCTCTTGATCGCCGGGCTGTAGATCAGGTCGTTCGAGCGCAGGAACGAGAACGTCCGGCTCATGAAGAAGCTCTCCAGGATGCCCTTCTCCTCGACCTCCCTCTCGATGCCGTCGACGAAATCGTCGGTCAGGAACACCGTCATCTCGCCCTGGTCGGAGAAATCGGTGAGCGTAGTGAAGAACGTGGCCGACCGGACGGCCCGGTCCTTGCGCCGGTGCATCAGCGCCAGCGTCAGCGCCAGGGTCGTGCCGCCGATGCAGTAGCCGGCGGAATTCACCTTGTCCTCGCCGGTGATCGCCTGCACCTCGCGGATCGCCGTCAGGTAGCCTTCCTCGACATAGGTATCGAGGCCGGCGTCGCGGTAGCTCGGGTCGGGGTTCTTCCAGCTCACGACGAACAGCGTGAACCCCTGGTCCACGATCCATCTGATCAGCGAACTCTGCGGCTTTAGGTCGAGGATGTAGAACTTGTTGATCCAGGGCGGAAACAGGATCAGCGGCGTGCGGTACACCGTCTCGGTCGTCGGCGCGTACTGGATCAGTTCGAACAGCCGGTTGCGATAGACCACCGCCCCCTCGGCCGTCGCGATGTTGCCGCCGACGCGGAACGCCTCCCTGTCGGACAGCGTGACGAGAAGGTCGCCCTCGTTCGCCTCGAGGTCGCGCACCAGGTTCTCGAGCCCGTCGACCAGGCTCTGCCCGTCGGTCTCGACCGCGCGGGCCAGCGCGTCGGGGTTGGTGCCGAGGAAATTGGTGGGCGAGAACATGTCGACGATCTGCCGCGAGAAGTACTCGACCCGCTTCTTGTCTTTCGGGTCGAGGTGATCGAGGTCGGCGACCGCGCGGTCGATCGCCTCGGCCGATATCAGGTACTGCTGCTTGATGTAGTTGAAATAGGGATGGCTCTCCCACAGCGGGTTCGAGAAGCGGCGGTCCTTCGGCGTGTGGTCGGGCGGCGGTTCGGTGATCTTGCCCTTCACGAGCTGCTGCTGCGCCTCGACATAGTGCTTGAGCGACTTGCCCCAGTAGCCGATCTGGTGCTCGAGAAGCTTCGCGGGGTTGGCCATCATCTCGGCCATGTAGGCGGCCGCAGCCTTCATGAAGACGTCCTGGCCCGGGCCCTGCAGCGCAGCGTCGGCCTTGCGCTTGTGCGACATCGCGCCGAGCAGCCGCTGCGTCAGTTCCTCCACGCGCGCAAGATTTGCGTTCAGCCGGTCGAGGTCGGCCCCCACATCCTCCTCCCGAGTTGTCATCGCGGGTTATCCGTCTTACCTTCTGCCCTGCAGCATAGCGTCGCCGGGCTGGGGGGCAAAGCGACGATTTGGCGGGGCGGTGCCCCCGGGGAAGGAGACGGCCATGCGCTACATGGTTGCCTACGACTGGATGGAGACCATCCGCAACACCAACCAGTGGCTGGGCGCGACGGCGCTCGCCATGGGGTCCTACCCGCAGACAGGCCTTATCCCGAACCCGATTTTCCAGCTCATCGCCGCCTGGGGCGAGGTGACCGAGCGGGCGTTCTCGCGCATGGTGGTGAAGCCCGACTGGGGGATCACGACCGTGGTCGGCGAGGACGGGCGCGACCATTCGGTCCATGTCGAGCCGCTGGTCAGCAAGCCGTTCGGCGATCTGGTGCAGTTCCGCGTCAGCAAGCGCGCGCCGAAGCCGCGGCGCATCCTGCTGGTGGCGCCGATGTCGGGGCACTACGCGACGCTCCTGCGCTCGACCGTCGCCTCGCTGCTGCCCGACGCCGAGGTCTACATCACCGACTGGCACAACGCGCGCGACATCGCCGTGTCGGACGGCAAGTTCGATATCGAGGACTATACGCTCTACCTGATGGAGTTCATGCGCTTCCTCGGGCCCGACATCCACGTCATCGCCGTGTGCCAGCCGGCGCCGCTCGCCCTGGCCGCGACCGCCTATCTGGCCGAGCTCGAGCCCCTGGCGCAGCCGCGCACCCTCACCCTGATCGGCGGCCCGATCGACCCCGACGCGGCACCGACCGAGGTGACCGACTTCGGCCGCCGGGTGACGATGGGCCAGCTCGAGCATCTCGCGCTGCAGCGCGTCGGCTTCAAGTACAAGGGCGTCGGCCGCATGGTCTATCCGGGCCTCGCGCAGCTCGCCTCGTTCATCTCGATGAACGGCGACCGGCACGGCCAGGCGTTCTTCGACCAGGTGGTGAAGATCGCCAAGGGCGAAGCGAAGGAGCATGACAAGCACAACCGCTTCTACGACGAGTACCTCGCCGTGATGGACATGACGGCCGAGTTCTACCTCTCGACGGTCGAGCGGATCTTCAAGCGGCGGGTGATCGCGCGGAACGTGTTCACGGTGGGCGGGCACGACGTGGATATCGGCAAGATCACCGATGTGGCGGTGAAGGTCGTCGAGGGCGAGGAGGACGACATCTCGGCCCCCGGCCAGTGCCTTGCCGCGCTCGGCCTGCTGACCGGCCTGCCAGAGGAGAAGAAGGCGAGCCACCTCGAGCCAGGCGCCGGCCATTACGGCATTTTCGCCGGCAAGAGCTGGCGCAACAACATCCGGCCGCTGGTGCTCGGCTTCATCGACACCCATTCCGGCCCGCGCGGCCGCAAGCCGAAGCTGCGGAGCGCCTGAGGCTCCGGCGGCGGGCCTCAGGTCAGCGTGAGGCGGTAGGGCGCGGCCATCCAGCGGCGCAGCGCGGCAGTGACCGCTGCCGGCGCCTCGAGCGGGGCCAGGTGGCCGGCCTCCTCGATCACGCTCAGCGTCGCCGAGGAGATCATGCTGGCCAGGAACTCGTGCCGCGCCAGCGGAAAGGCGGTGTCCTGCCCGCCGGCCAGGATCAGCACCGGCACGCGAAGCTGACGCAGCGCGCGCTGCTGGTCCGGCCGGCGCTGCATCAGCCGCGACTGGCGGACCAGCACGTCGGGCCCGAGATCGGCGGCCATGTCCTCGACGATGCCCTGCACGGTGGCCCGCCGCGGCCCCGCGCCGAGCGCGTTGAACGACGGCATCCGGCGCACCACGTCGGCAAGCCTGCCGGCCTTGGCGGCGACGATGCCCTCCTCGCGCGCCGCGGCGGTCTGCGGCGTCTCGGCAAGCGCCTCGGTCGCCATGAGGGCGAGCCGCGCGACGCGCTCCGGCGCCCGCCGCAGCACCTCTAGCGCCACCACGCCGCCGAGGCCGTGGCCGGCGAGCGCGAAGCGCCGCGGCGATGCATCGATCACCTGTGCCGCCACCTCGCCCACGCTGGCGCCGAGATGCGTGGGCGCCACCGTCACCGCCCGCTCCAGCGCCAGCGCCTCGGCCTGCGGCCGCCACATCCGGGCATCGGCGAGCATTCCCGGAAGCAGGATCAGCGGCTCGATCACAGCCGCCCGGCCCAGTCGAGGATCGCCTCGACCAGCGGCGTCGTGCCACCGGGAGAAACGATGTCTCCGGCGAGGATGTGATCGTACGGATCGTTGCCCGGCGGCAGCGTGACCTCCATCGTTTCGACTGGCCCGCCCCAGCGCGCCGCGATCCGGCGTGTAACGCCGGCGGACACCACGGCGTCCTTCGGCGAATAGACGAAAAGCGCGGGCGTGGTCACCCCGGAATAGTCGAGGCCCCGCGCATGGCGCAGCAACGCGCCGAGCGGGAAGACCGCTTCGGCGGGATAGCGCGCGGTCCAGTAGCGCCCGTGCGCGGCGTTCAGCGGCACGAAGCCCAGTTCGCGCCCGGCCACCAGCGGCCCCCACCAGCGGGCGAAGGGCATCGTCAGGATCGGTGCCGCGGGGTTCCTGAGCCGGAAGTTGGGCGAGACGAAGACGATGCCCCTGACCCCCGCGATCCGCACCGGATCGGTCGCGGCGATGGCGGCGAGCGTGCCGCCCGTCGAGGTGGCGATGACGATCACCTCGTCGCCGATCCGCCGCCCGATGGCGAGGGCCTCGGCGGCGTCCTCGAGCCAGTCGCCCGCCACCGGCTCGGCCATCGCCGCGCCGCCGCGGCCATGGCCGGCGAGCCGGGTGAAGAACAGGTTCGCGCCTAGCGCCTGCGCCACGCGGTCGGGCACAGGTCGGATTTCTTCGGACGTCGCCGAGAAGCCGTGCAGGTAGACGACCGCCAGCGGCGTCCGCTCGCCCACCCTGCCGGCCCAGGCGACGCGTTTTTCGACGCCCGGCACGATGTCGGGAAACCGCGCCTCGCGCGCGGCGAGCCAGCTGTCAAGGTCGTCTGGCAACACGCTGTCATCGAACACTATTTCGGTATCGACTGCTTCCTGCGGCGCCACGAGCCATGCCCCTCCGATCAGCGCCAGGAGTGCAAGAAGCACCCAGCCCAGGACCTTGCCAAGCCGGCGCACCATCAGGCGCCGGCCGCCGCGATCACGTCTGACACCGATCGTTCGATCAGTGCAAGGCACGCCGGCGACGATAAGCGGTGGTCGGCCCCCTTCACGAGCGTGAGCCGCATGTCGCCGCCGGCGGCGTGTGCGAGAAGGCGGAGCGATACCGCAGGATCAACGTCGGCATCGGCCGTTCCCTGCAGGAAGCGCACCGGGATCGGCAGCGCCAGCGGCGCGCGCAGAACGAGGCGCGCGCGCCCGTCCTCGATCAGCCTCCGCGTCACGATGTAAGGCGCTTCGGAATAGTCCGACGGCAGCGCCACCCGTCCCGCCTCGGCCAGCGCCCGGCGCTGCGCCGCGTCGAAGCCGGCCCACATGCCGTCTTCGGTGAAGTCCGGCGCGGCGGCGATGGTGACAAGGCCCGCCACCTTCGCGGGCCAGTCGCGCGCGACGAGAAGCGCGATCCAGCCGCCCATCGATGAGCCGACCAGTACCGCCGGCCCTTCGATCAGCCCGAGAGCCGCGCGGGCATCCTCGTACCAGTCGCCGATGCAGCCGTCCTCGAACGCGCCCGACGACTGGCCGTGCCCGGAATAGTCGAGCCGCAGGAAGGCCCGCCCTTCGGCCCTGGCCCAGGCTTCGAGATGGAGCGCCTTCGTGCCCTCCTTGTCCGAGCGGAAGCCGCCGAGGAAGACGATCCCCGGCCCGGCGCCCGGGGTCAGGTCGTAGGCGATGCGGCGGCCTTGGGGCGTGTCGAGAAACCCGGTCATCGCCCGACCCTAGCCGAGCGCCCGGCGGGCGCAACAGCGGCAATGACGTTACTCTATTGTCACGTGACTATAGAATCACCTATAAAGGCCGCATGGATGCGATCTTCAAGGCCCTGAACGACCCGGCCCGCCGCGCGCTGCTCGACTCGCTGCGCCGGAAGGACGGGCAGACCCTGACCGAACTGGAAGAGCAGATCGACATGACGCGGTTCGGCGTGATGAAGCACCTCAGGGTTCTGGAAGACGCGCATCTGGTGATCCCGCGCAGGGCCGGACGGTTCAAGTACCACTACCTGAACCCCCTGCCGCTTCAGGAAGTCGTCGACCGCTGGATCAATCCCTTCGTCAAGGATCAGGCGCAGGCCCTGACCACCCTCAAAACCACCCTGGAAAGGACCCATGACATGACGCAACCCGATATCCTGATGTCTACCTTCATCGACTGCACGCACGACGCCCTCTGGAGCGCGCTGACCGAGGGCGAGATCATCTCGCGCTACCACTTCGTCTCGACCGAAGTGATCGGCGACTATGTCGGCCCCGGAGACCGGATGGACTACCGCTTTCCGGACGGCGGCCTGATGCTGTCCAACCGCGTCCGCGCGATCGACCCCAAGCGCCGGATCGAGCTCGAATTCACCCCGAACTGGGGCGAGGACAAGACCGTCTCGCGCTGCGTCTACCTGCTGGAACCATCGCGCACCGGCATGAAGCTCACCGTCGAGCACTATGGCGTCGGCGCCGGACAGGGCGGCATCCACGATGGCTGGGCGCGCGCACTCGCCAGCCTCAAGACCTACTTGGAAACCGGGCGCACCCATCGCTTCGCCCCCGACATGGCGGCGGCCGGCTGAGCGGCCCGGCAAGGTTGCAGCGGGCGGCGTTGACAGCCGCCGCCCGCTGCGCGATGAGAGGGCCGACATACCCGCAGCCGGGCGTTCCGTGGGCGCCGAACCGACGAGGAGCATGGGCCGATGGCCGATATTTCCCTGACATTTCCCGATGGCAACGTGCGTGGCTACCCCAGTGGCGTGACGCCGGCCGAGGTCGCCGCCTCGATCGCACCGTCGCTTGCCAAGGCCGCGATCTCGGCGCGGGTGAACGGCGCGCACTGGGATCTCGCCTGGCCGATCGAGGGCGACGCCTCGATCGCCATCCACACGATGAAGGACGACGGCCCGGCGCTGGAACTGATCCGGCACGACCTTGCCCACATCATGGCCCGCGCGGTGCAGGAGCTCTGGCCCGACGTGCGCGTCACCATCGGCCCGGTCATCGAGAACGGCTGGTACTACGACTTCGACCGCGCCGAGCCCTTCACGCCGGAGGACCTCGGCGCGATCGAGAAGCGGATGCGCGAGATCATTGCCGCGCGCGATCCGGTGCGCACCGAGATCTGGGACCGCGCCCGGGCGATCGCACATTACCGCGACGCCGCCGAGCCCTTCAAGGTCGAGCTGGTCGAGGCGATCCCCGAGGGGCAGGCGATCCGGATGTACTGGCACGGCCCTTGGCAGGACCTCTGCCGCGGCCCGCATTTCCAGCATACTGGCCAGGTGCCGGCCGATGCGTTCAAGCTGATGAACGTCGCCGGCGCCTACTGGCGCGGCGACAGCCGCAACAAGCAGCTCCAGCGGATCTACGGCGTCGCCTTCCGCAACCGCGACGACCTGAAGGCCCACCTGACCATGCTGGAGGAGGCGGCCAAGCGCGACCACCGCAAGCTCGGCCGCGAGATGGAGCTGTTCCACTTCCAGGAAGAGGCGCCGGGCATGGTGTTCTGGCACCCGAACGGCTGGGCGATCTACCGCGCGCTGGAAGATTACATGCGCCGCCGCCTGACCTCGGCCGGCTACCGCGAGATCCGGACGCCGCAGGTGGTGGACCGCAAGCTGTGGGAGGCCTCGGGGCACTGGGCGAACTACCGCGAGAACATGTTCCTCACCGAGATCGACGAGGAACATGCCAACGAGAAGCGGGTGAACGCGCTGAAGCCGATGAACTGCCCGTGCCACGTGCAGGTGTTCAACCAGGGCCTGAAGAGCTACCGCGACCTGCCGCTGCGGCTGGCAGAATTCGGCGCCTGCCACCGCTACGAGGCGCATGGCGCGCTGCACGGGCTGATGCGGGTGCGCGGCTTCACCCAGGACGATGCGCATATCTTCTGCATGGAAAGCCAGATCGAGGCGGAATGCGCGGCGTTCCTGCCGCTCCTGACCTCGATCTACCGTGAGCTCGGGTTCCCGGGCTTCGAGATCAGGCTCTCGACCCGCCCCGAGGTGCGCGCTGGTTCGGACGCGGTCTGGGACCGTGCCGAGACGGCGCTGGAGAACGCGATCCGCAAGATCACGAACGAGTACGTCGTCGACCCCGGCGAAGGCGCGTTCTACGGGCCGAAGCTCGACTTCAAGCTGACCGACGCGATCGGGCGCGAGTGGCAGTGCGGCACCTTCCAGTGCGACTTCGTGCTGCCCGAGCGACTGGGCGCCGAATATGTCGGCCCCGACGGCGCCAAGCACCGGCCGGTGATGCTGCACCGCGCGATTCTCGGCAGCTTCGAGCGGTTCATCGGCATCCTGATCGAGAACTACGCCGGCCGGCTGCCGATGTGGCTCGCCCCCCGGCAGGTCGTCGTCGCCTCGATCGTCTCGGACGCCGATCCGTTCGTGGCCGAGGTGACCGCCGCGCTCCGGGCGCGCGGGCTCCGCGCCGAGGCCGATACCCGCAACGAGAAGATCAACTACAAGGTCCGCGAGCACTCGGTCGGCAAGGTGCCGGTGATCCTCGCCATCGGCCAGCGCGAGGTCGAGGAGCGGACGGTCTCGCTCCGCCGGCTGGGCGACACGCACACCGAGACGATGCCGCTCGACGCGGCCCTCGCCTACCTGGCGCGCGAGGCGGTGCCGCCCGACCTGGCCTGACCGGGGCGGCGCCGGCGGGCGGCTTTCTGCCGGACGACCGGGTGCGACGAATTGTTACAACCGGTCACAGGCTGGTGCAGCACGCGGCTGTGAATCGCTGAATGTCACATGATAGGACTATCAAGTGGACGTCGCCCCCGCGGGCGACGTTCCGTAACCCAGGGGAGATGACGATGTCCCATCAGATGAAGAGCCTCGCCGTCGCCGGGGCCGTGGCTGCCGCCTTCGCAGCGCATTTCGCCGCACCGGCCGCAGCGCAGGAAGGCATGGAAAAGTGCTACGGCGTGTCGCTTGCCGGGCAGAACGACTGCGCCGCCGGGCCGGGCACGACCTGCGCCGGCACCTCGACCGTCGACTACCAGGGCAACGCCTGGACGCTCGTGCCCGCCGGCACCTGCGCCACCATGGAACTGCCCGACGGCCGCATGGGCTCGCTCGAAGAGCTCGACCGCGACCTGCCTGCCTGACCCGACCGTCCCCGGCCTCGGCGAGGCCGGGGATCCCACGCCCGGAGGGTACCCGATGCTCGACGTGATCCGCTCCGCGCTGCCGGCCGGCGCCGGTGTCGGCTACAAGCCCCAGCACTTTTCCGACATTCTGGCCCATGACGGACCCGTCGAATGGCTTGAGATCCACGCCGAAAACTACATGGGCGCGGGCGGGCGGCCCCATGCGCAGCTTCGCGCGCTTGCCGCGCGGTTCCCGATCTCGATGCACGGCGTCGGCCTGTCGATCGGCAGCGAAGACCGGCTCGACCCCGATCACCTCGCACGGCTGAAGGAGCTCGCCCGCTGGCTGCAGCCGGCCAGTTTCTCCGAGCACCTCGCCTGGTCGACGCATGACGGCGCCTATCTCAACGACCTGCTGCCCCTGCCCTACACGCCCGCCACGGCCGCGCGCGTCGCCGATCACATCGACGAGGTGCAGGAGGCGCTCGGGCGGCGGATGCTGCTCGAGAATCCCTCGACCTATCTCCGCTTCGCCGAGAGCACGATGGGCGAGACCGACTTCCTCGCCGAGATCGTCCGCCGCACCGGCTGCGGGCTGCTGCTCGATGTGAACAACGTCTTCGTCTCGTGCACCAACCTCGCGCTCGACCCGCGCGACTACCTCGCGGCATTCCCGATGGCCCATGTCGGCGAGATTCACCTCGGCGGCCACGACGCCGACACCGACGACGACGGCGCGCCGCTGCTGATCGACAGCCATGGCCGCCCGGTCGCGGACCCGGTCTGGACGCTCTACGCCGATGCCGTGGCGGCGAGCGGCCCGCGCCCGACGCTGATCGAGTGGGATGCCGACGTGCCGGCCTGGCCGGTCCTTGCCGCCGAGGCGGCCCGCGCGGCCCGTGTCCTGGCAGGAGCCGCGGCGTGAGCGTGAGCCAGGCGCAGTTCCGCGCGGCGCTGCTCGATCCCGCCGCTGCGGTGCCGGGCGGCCTCACCGACCCTGCCGGGCGGCCGGCCGGACGGCGCTTTGCCGTCTATCGCAACAACGTGGCCGTCGCGCTGACCGAGGCGCTCGAGACCGGCTTTCCGGTCGTCCGGCGGATCGTCGGGGTCGAGTTCTTTCGTGCGCTCGCCGGCGCCTTCCTGCGCGCCCATCCGCCGACATCGCCGGTCCTGATGGGCTACGGGGCCGAGCTTCCGGGCTTTCTCGCTGCCTTCCCCCCGGTCCGCCACCTCGGCTACCTGCCGGACGTCGCTCGGCTCGAGCTTGCGGTCCGCGAAAGCTACCACGCGGCCGATATGCCGCCGATCGGTCCGGATGCGCTTGCGCCCGGCGCCGATCTGATGGCGGCGCGTGTCACGCTCGCTCCCGCTCTTCGCCTCGTCAGGTCGGCCTGGCCGCTCCACGGCATCTGGCGCGCCAACACCGAGACCGGGGCGCCGCAGCCCGGGCAGACCGCCGAGGACGTGCTGGTGACGCGGCCCGACTTCGACCCGGTGGTGGCGCGCCTGCCCGAGGGCGGCGCGGCCTTCGTCGCCGCCCTTGTTCGCGGCCGGCCCTTGGCCGAGGCTGCGGCCGCGCCGGGCGCGGGCTTCGACCCCGGCCCCACGCTCGGCCTCCTGCTGTCAGGTGGCGCCGTCACCGCAATTCATACCGGAGCCTGCCCATGATGCCGATCGTCCGCCTGCACGATGCCGTCTTCGGCCGGCTCGCTGCCGCCGACTGGCTGGTCCCGACGCTTGCGCGGGCGGTCTTCGCGGGCGTGCTCTTCGTCTACTACTGGAACTCGGCGCTGACCAAGCTCGGCAGCGGGCCGTTCAGCCCCTCGGCGGGGGGCTATGCGCAGATCTTCCCGAAGGCGATGGAGGCCGCCGGCTATGACCCGGGACAGCTGTCGGCGTTCCACACCCTGGTCGTCGTCGCCGGCACCTGGTCGGAATTCGTGCTGCCGGTGCTGATCGTGGCCGGGCTCTTCACGCGCCTTGCGGCGATCGGGATGATCGGCTTCATCGCCGTGCAGTCGATCGTCGACATCACCGGCCACGGCCTCGGGGCGGCCGACATCGGCCTCTGGTTCGACCGCAACCCGGCCGCCCTGATCCTCGACCAGCGGGCGCTCTGGGTGTTCCTCCTCCTGGTCATCACGGTGCAGGGTGCGGGGCCGCTTTCGGTCGACCGAGTGCTCGCGCGTTTCCGCTGAAATACCGATGCGGGACTTGAATTTTTCCGCCGATCGGCCATCTTACGCGGCGCGAAATCAGACTTTCACGACCGCCTCCTTCCCAAAGGCAGCCGGAACACTTGGAAGACCTGGCCGCTCACTCCGGGCATGTCGCCCGGGGGATATCTAGATGGAGATGCGGGACATGCCGACCGGCACCGTAAAGTGGTTCAACAGCACCAAGGGCTATGGCTTCATCGCGCCCGACGATGGCGGGAAGGACATCTTTGTCCACATCTCGGCCGTCGAGCGGGCGGGACTGAAGGGCCTGAACGACAACCAGAAGGTCGGCTACGAGCTTCAGTCGGGGCGCGATGGCCGGGCCTCTGCGTCGGACCTCAAGCTGCTCTGATCTGCCGCCAGTCGTGATCCGAACGGCTCGCCCACCGGCGAGCCGTTTTTCGTCTGCCCCGGCTCACGCCGGATCGAGGGCCGGCATGTCCTGCCAGTCCTCGCCCATCGCCACGATGCAGGAATTGCCGGTAGCGTAGGTCATCACCAGCGTCCAGCCGCCGGACCCGTCGCCCCAGAGCTCCATGACCTCCTCGTGGCTGCGCAGGCCCTGGCCGATCGGCCGCTCGCCATGCTGCCGCTCCAGCCGCTCGACCATCGCCGCGCGCGGCTCGCAGAGGATCTCGGCGATCGGCGTGAACGACGCCGCCGGCCGGGCGAGGATCAGGAGGGCGGCGCAGCAGGCGCGGTGCATCGCGGGAAGCGTCCTCTTCGGGATTCGCTGGCTCGATGCATGGAAGCGTAACAGAAAGATGACGATCTCACAGCCGCCAATCTGGCCTCGGCGGCGGCGCGTGGGACGTCTTGCCGATCTTCCGAACGGTGGGGGCAGCCCCGGCGGGGCCGCCCTTCCCGCCTTGCGTCAGTGACGCGACAGGCGGTGGATCTCCTCCTTCAGCCGCAACTTGTGCTTCTTCATTTCGGCGATCTCCAGCGCGTCGGCCGCCGGGTTGCGCTGCGCGGCCTCGACCATGCTGGAGAGGGCCTCGTGCTTCTTGCGAAGCTCGTGAAGATGCGAAGTGAGCGACATGCGGGTCCTCCTGCCGTGAGTGACGGATGGGGCAAGTGGACCACAGTCGCCGAGTCGTGTCACGCACAACGGGGCGGCGAGAGGAACCGGGCGGGCTCGCGCGCGGGACCCTGCCGGCGGTTGCCCGGAAACGCGGCAGTCCGCCTCAGGCCTGCCGGCTCTTGCGCAGACTGCGCAGGTCGTCGGGCGCGATCCGGTCATGCACCAGGCTGCGCGCCTCCTCGGCCTGCAGCCATTCGCGGTGCCTGAGATAGCCGAGCGCTGCGGCCGCCGACGACCAGGAATAGAGCCAGAGCGAGATCGCGACGTTGAGCAGGCCGGTCGCGAGCAGCGCATAGTCGAACGACTGCACCGGCTGCTGGAACAGCACGAGGCCGGCATAGGTGACGGCGTAGGCGACGAACACCTGCACGCGCAGCTGCACGCCGAAGCCGATGTTGATCGCGAAGGTCGCCGCCAGCACGATCAGGATCGGCAGGAAGCTTGCCCCCATGCCCCAGAAGAAGTGGTGGTTCGGGCCGCGTTCGCTGGCCGAGAAGGCGGCGGCGGCCATCGGCACCTGGATCGCGGTGAAGATCGCCGCGATCGCCGCGGTCGCGATCAGGCCGATGGCGAGCGTCAGCGGCGTCTGCGCGACGAAGGACCACATGTCCGCGGGGTCGAACGTCTCGAACGCGGTGCCGAGATCCTCGACGCCGTAGAGGGTGAGCGCATAGATCGCGAGGCCGGCGGCACCGCCGAAGAGGATGTAGATCAGCACCTGGAAGACGCCGAACCCCGCGCTGGCCTTGACGAGGCGGCCGAGCGAGGGCGTGTTCCAGACCCCGCGCGCCTGCAGCCCGGCGCGCATGGCGACCAGCGCCGCGAAGGTGGCCGAGATCAGCAGGATCACCGGGATCGCGAGGCCGAGGGTGACGAAGCCGAGGCCGAGCATCAGCACGAAGGAGGCGGCCGCGATGAACGGGAACACGATCAGCACCCGCCAGAGGATGCCGAAGGAAAGAAGGAAGGATTCGAGGATCAGCCGCACCGCACCCTGCCCTGTTCTGCCGCACCGTCGCCGGCGGCACAGTCGCGGGCGATTGTGGCAGGTCTCGGGCCGAAGCGGGGAATTCAGCGGCGCTGGTCGAGCTTTCCGAACTCGCTGGCCAGCGCGCGGGCGAGCTTCTGCGCAGCGCCGCGGACGGCCTCCTTCGGGTCGGCGCCGTCATGCGTGACGGCGATCGGCCGCAGCCCCTCGGGCCGCGCCTCGAGCGCACAGCGGATGTCCTGCGCGCCGCCCTTCCTGGGCGAGTTCTCGTCGGAAAGGTGCAGCTCGACCCGCGTGAGCTGGCTCTCGAACCGCGCGAGCGCGCGGCCCACCTGGTCGCGCGCCTCGGCCTCCATCGCGTCCGTCGCCTCGATCTGGTTCGAGGTGTTGAAGAGGATCTCCATGTCCTGCCTCCGTGAGTTTGTCAGGAAAGGAAGCTGACGGGGCGGCGGTTGGTTCCGGGCGCTTGGTAGACAGGATCGAACGGCGCGCAACCATCCGTTAAGGATGCGCAAGGCAGAGTGCCGCATGTCCTCCTATCTGCGCCCTGTACGGCCCGGTGCGACGATCTTCTTCACCGCGGCCCTGGCCGACCGGCGCTCGGACCTCCTGGTGCGCGGAGTCGAGACGCTGCGCGAAGCCGTGCGGCTGACGCGGTCGGAGCGGCCGTTCCGGATCGACGCCTGGGTCGTGCTGCCCGACCACATGCACTGCGTCTGGACGCTGCCCCTGGGTGACGCCGATTTCTCGACCCGGTGGAGCATCATCAAGGCACGCTTCTCGCGGGCGATGCCGCCCTCGCCACGGCGCGCGAGCCACGTCGCCCGACGCGAGCACGGCCTCTGGCAGCGCCGGTACTGGGAGCACCATGTCCGGGACGAGGACGATTATCGCGCGCATGTCCGGTACTGCTGGTTCAATCCGGTGAAGCACGGTCTTGTCGAGGACCCGGGCGATTGGCCCTATTCGTCCTACCACCGCGACGGATCACCGCCCCCGTAGGGTGCGCATTCAGTGCGCACCATGACCGGCGGCCGAGTGGTGCGCGTAGGGTGCGCATTCATTGCGCACCAACATCACCGCCCCACCATGCCGCGTTGGGGCGCGGCACCGGAATGATGCGCTGCGGCGAGGGCGCGCAGAACGGTGCGCAATGAATGCGCACCCTACGATTTTATGGCGGTTGCGCGCGGCGAAGCGCGCCCGGAAATCTCTCCGGTGGAGGGATTTTGGCGCCGAGCGGGCGGAGGCTCGGGCGGGGTCGCGGCCGGGATTGAGCGGGTAGGGTGCGGGAAAACGGCCCAAACATCCGAAGCTCAACAGGAGTTACTCGGATATCGAACGGCGACATCCTTGCCGTCAACGACTACTAAGTACTTTCTGCCGTCTACCAAGAACTCAAACGCGTGAATCACGAACCCCAGATACTCGATCCGAACGTTTGTCTCATTCGAGATTTGGCCTTCGCGCCAGGAGAATCTGCGGTCATAGGCGTCATACCTTTGACATCGAATCTCCGTGGAAGGCTGGTATTGGACATGCTTCATAAGCTCTTCGAGCGCAAGTGAGGCCGCAGCCGTGCGGCTTAAATACACCTTTCGCGATGCAAGCCTTCTCAGAGATTTCGCTAACTCGAGCCAACCAGAAAGGCTCTCGCGAAGATTCTTTCCCCCGAAAAGAACCGTCGCAACGACTCCTCCGGAAACTAAGGATGAAATATCTATTTCAGCCAAGAATGCTGGAAATGAGAACCCGGGTGCGATGTCAACTTTTTCCAGCTCAAGGCCCGTTTCCTGCGATATTATTCGCGCCAGTGCCTCTGATGCCTCGACGCTGTCGCCGTTGATAGGGTAGGATGTGTCTTCAAAGAAGATGCAGACAATCTCGTCGGGGACAGGATCTTGGTATGGGAAGCTAGGCATTCCAAACCTCCCCAAACTCCCGCCATTCCCCCTTGCTCATGCCGGAAGTCTCCTGCGTCACCTTCTCACCCTTGAGCATCCTCCGCAGGCAGTCAATCGCCTTTGACGAGAGCGTCACGCCGCCCATGCGGTAATCCTCGAAGGCACCGTATGCCAGCGGGACCCAATCCTTCACCAAGTCGCAGATCGTTTCCGCATAGACCCGGATCTCGTATTGCGCATGGGCGTCGGCCCGCAGCCGCAGGAAGTGGAAGAGATTGTGCAGGTCGGTCTTCCAGTACCATTGCGTGTAGATGTTGGCGGGCAGGTTCATCCGGGCGAGTTCGCGGGCAAGGCCCTGTTGACCGTCTTGCGACAGCATCGCCTCGTAATGGTCGTAGGTCCGCGCCGCGTCGCCCTTCAGGATCTCGAGCACGCGGGCGGCCTCCTCGCCCGACAGGACCTCGCCCCTTCCCTGGTTGTTCACCGTGCTCTGCGCGGCGAGGTGCTCGGGCGCGGGGATGTAGAACTCGCGGTCGAGGATCGAGTAGCGGGCCGAGTATTCGTTGACGTTGGCGGTGCGGTGCCGGATCCACTGGCGGGCGACGAAGACCGGCAGCTTGACGTGCAGCTTCAGCTCGCACATCTCGAACGGGGTCGAGTGCCAGTGCCGCATCAGGTAGCGGATCAGCCCCTCGTCGTTGCTGACATGGCGGGTGCCGGCGCCGTAGCTGACGCGGGCCGCCTGGACGATCGCGGCGTCGTCGCCCATGTAGTCGATGACCCGGACGAAGCCGTGGTCGAGCACCTCGTGCGCACGGTAGAGATGCGCCTCGATCCCCTCGGACACGGCGCGCAGCGTCGGGCGCGGGGCGGCGCGCGCGGCCTCGATTTCGGCCAGTTGCTCGGGCGTCAGCGGCATGGAAGGCTCCTCAGGAAGGGCGAGTCGGGCAGCCACTATAGATGGCGCCGGCCGCGCTTGGGAACACCATATACAGAGGCTGGCGGGGCGCGGCGCCCGTGCTAGGCTTGGCCGAACCGCAGGGAGACCGAGATGCAGGTGAAGTACCTCCACACCATGGTCCGCGTGCTCGACCTCGAGAAGTCGGTCGCGTTCTACCGGCTTCTCGGGCTGGAGGAGACGCGGCGCTACGACAACGAGGGCGGGCGCTTCACGCTGGTGTTCATGGCCCCGCCGGGCCAGCCGGACTGCCCGGTCGAGCTGACCTGGAACTGGGACGGCGATACCGGCCTGCCCTCCGACAGCCGGCATTTCGGCCACCTCGCCTACGCGGTCGAGGACATCTACGCGATGTGCGCGCACCTGCAGGAGAACGGCGTGACGATCAACCGCCCGCCGCGCGACGGGCGGATGGCCTTCGTGCGGTCGCCCGACAACGTCTCGGTCGAGCTGCTGCAGATGGGCGAGGCGCTGCCGCCGCGGGAGCCCTGGGCCTCGATGCCCTCTGTCGGGCATTGGTGAGGGCGGCACTTCTGCTTGCGCTGCTGGCCGGCCCGGCCGATGCCTGCCGGCTTGCGCTGGCGCTTGGCTTCGACATCTCCAGTTCGGTCAACGAGGCGGAGTACGACCTCCAGCGCGAGGGGGTGAGGGTGGCGCTCGCCGCGCCCGAGATCCGCGCCGCATTCCTCGGCGGCGGCGACCCGGTGGCGCTGGCGGTCTTCGAATGGGGCGGCCGCGACCGGCAGATCCTGGTGGTGGACTGGACGCTGATCGAAGCGGCGGCCGACCTCGACCGGGTGGCGGGGGCACTGGTGCGCCGCGGCGACCTGCGGCGGTGGGAGCCGACGGCGGTGGGCGCGGCCCTGTCCTACGCGCGAGCGCTGCTCGACCGCGCCCCGGCCTGCGCGGCGGCGACGCTGGACCTGTCGGGCGACGGGCAGAACAACGACTGGCTGGCGCCCGACCGGATCTATGCGCGCGAGGATTTCGGCGACATCGTCGTCAACGGCCTCGCCATCGGCGGGCACGAGGCGGGGATCGTCGACTACTACGAGCGCGAGGTGATCCGCGGCCCCGGCGCCTTCGTGATCCACGCGCCGGTCCACGACGACTTTCCCGAGGCGTTCCGCCGCAAGCTCGAGCGCGAGCTGCGCACGCCGGTGATCGGCCAGGTCGCCCGGCCGCGCCGGCGCGGCTGAGGGATGCGCTGGCTCGCGGCCCTTGGTCTCATGGCAGGCGGCGCGGCGGCCGACTGCCGGCAGGCGCTGGTGCTGGCGATCGACGTCTCCGCCTCGGTCGACGGACGGGAGTACCGGCTGCAGTCGGGCGGGCTTGCCGATGCGCTGCGCGATGTCGAGGTGCGGGCCGCCTTCCTCGCGCGGCCCGAGGCGCCGGTCGCGCTGGCCGTGTTCGAATGGTCGGGCGCGGCCTACCAGCAGGTCGTCGTCGACTGGACGATGGTCGAGACCGGGGAGGTGCTCGACGCCGTCGCGGCGACAATCGAGCAGAATCCGCTGCCGGCGCTGCAGACGACGACCGGCATCGGCGCGGCGATGCTCTATGCCGGCGCGCTGCTGGCCCGCGGGCCGGACTGCGCCGAGCGCACCGTCGACATCTCGGGCGACGGCCAGAACAACGACTGGCCGCGCCCCGAGGAGGCGCGCAACGACCCGGCGCTGGACGGCGTCACCATCAACGGCCTGGTCATCGGCGCGGATTTCCCGATCGATCACGAATTGAACCCGAACCGGATGGGCGCGCTGCGGATCTACTACCGCAACCGGGTGATCCGGGGCGCGAGCGCGTTCGTCGAGGAGGCCGACGATTTCGACGATTTCGGCGAGGCGATGCGGCGCAAGCTGATCCGCGAGCTTTCGACCGTGATGATCGGATTGGCCGCCGCGCCGGCCGGCGGCGGCGGGCACGGCGCCTCGGCGCTTCAGTAGATGTAGCGGATCTGGTCGGCCCAGTGCCGTTCGAGAAGCCGCAGCGCCGCGACCGTGTCGTCGAGCCGGCCGAGACCGACGACGCCCCGCGCCTCGAGCGCCACGGCGTGGCGTTCGAACAGCGTGCGCAGGATGGTGCGGACCCGGCGGCCGCGTTCGGTCAGCCGGACGCGGACGCTGCGCCGGTCGATCTCGCAGCGCTGGTGGTGCATGTAGCCGAGCTCCACCAGCTTCTTGAGGTTGTAGCTGACATTCGAGCCCTGGTAGTAGCCGCGCGTCTTCAGCTCACCCGCCGTGACCTCGTTGTCGCCCACGTTGAACAGCAGGAGCGCCTGGACCGAGTTGATCTCGATGAGCCCGATCCGCTCGAACTCGTCCTTGATGACGTCGAGCAGGAGGCGGTGGAGCCGCTCCACCAGCGCGAGCCCGTCGAGATAGCCCGAGACGTATTCCTGCCGCTCCGCAGCCAGGACGGGGACATTGAAGCTCATGCCGCTCTCCGCCGAAATCTGTTCCGGGGCAGGACCCTAGCGGCAAACCTGCGAACAGAGCGTTAAGCGGCACGGGCCGCCTTTCAGGCAGACGCGCCCGCCGCACCGGCGATGGCGCCGACCAGCGCGGCGAAGCGCGCCGGCGGCGGCTCGGCGCCGGTGACCCAGCGGTAGAGGTCCTGGTCGTTCTCGTCGAGGAGGGCGTCGTAGAGGCTGAGCTCGGCCTCGGCCATCGCGCCGAGCCGCCGGTCGGCCCAGGGCCCGAGGATCAGGTCCATCTCCCGCGTGCCGCGCCGCCAGGACCGCATCCGCAGGCGCTTCAGCCGGTGCTCGGGCGCCTCGGTCACGCCGCCTCGTCCCGGGCGATGCGGCGCAGCCGCCGTTCGGTCAGCGCGACCCGGTCGACCATCCGGCCGAGCTCGGCGCGCAGCAGCCCCAGATCGACCAGTGCCGAGGCGATCTCGTCCGGCCCCGCGGTCGTCTCCGGCGCCGGCCCGTCGAGCCCGTCGCCGCGGCCCGAGAGCAGCCACATCAGGCTGACATTCAGCAGCCCGGCGATCATCTGCACCCGGTTCGCGCGCGGCTCGGCGCGGTCGTCCTCCCAGGCCGCCACGCTCCGGGCGCCGACGCCGAGGCGCCTGGCCAGCTCCGCCTGGGTCATTCCCGCGGCCTCCCGGGCATGGGCGAGCCTGTCGCCGAAAGTGGCATGGTCGTCGCTGAACCAGTCGCTCACCGTTCCATCCTCCCTGCTTGATCGGAGTTTGGGCGCACCCTAAGAGGAATGGCCCCGAACATCAAATCGAAGGCCGCCGGCCATGCCCTTCCTGTCCGACACCCTCGCCCGGGTGAAGCCCTCGCCCACCATCGCGGTCACCACCAAGGCGCGCGAGCTTCAGGCCGCGGGGCGCGACGTCATCGGCCTCGGCGCGGGCGAGCCGGACTTCGACACGCCGGAGAACATCAAGGCGGCGGCAAAGCGCGCGATCGACGCCGGGCGGACCAAGTACACCGCCGTCGACGGCATCCCCGAACTCAAGGCCGCGATCCGCCGCAAGTTCGCGCGCGAGAACGGTCTGACCTACGCCGCCGACCAGATCACCGTCGGCACCGGCGGCAAGCAGGTGCTCTACAACGCCTTCATG
>CAZYBG010000029.1:29824-37180 GCA_964645155.1 uncultured Rhodobacterales bacterium
AGGTCATCATCCCGGCGCCCTACTGGGTGAGCTACCCCGACATGGTGCTGCTGGCGGGCGGCACGCCGGTGGCGATCGAGGCGCCGACGCAGACCGGCTACAAGATCACGCCCGACCAGCTCGAGGCGGCGATCACGCCACGGACCAAGTGGTTCCTCTTCAACTCGCCGTCGAACCCGACGGGCGCGGGCTACACCCGGGCCGAGGTGAAGGCGCTGACCGAGGTGCTGCTGCGGCACCCGCAGGTCTGGGTGATGTCGGACGACATGTACGAGCACCTCGTCTTCGACGACTTCGTCTTCTGCACGCCGGCCGAGGTGGAGCCCGCGCTGCAGGCCCGGACGCTCACCGTCAACGGCGTCTCGAAGGCCTATGCGATGACCGGCTGGCGGATCGGCTATGCCGGCGGGCCGGCCGAGCTGATCGGGGCGATGGGCAAGGTGCAGTCGCAGTCGACCTCGAACCCCTGCTCGATCAGCCAGCATGCGGCGATCGAGGCGCTGGACGGGCCGCAGGACTTCCTCGGCCCCAACCGGGCGCTGTTCCAGCGCCGGCGCGACCTTGTGGTGGGGCTTCTGAACCAGGCGCCCGGCATCCGCTGCCCGGTACCGGAGGGGGCGTTCTACGTCTATCCGTCGATCGCCGGGCTGATCGGCCGGACCTCGGCCGGCGGCACGCGGATCGCCGACGACGAGGCCTTCGCGACCGCGCTGCTGGAGGAGACCGGGGTCGCCGTGGTGCACGGCGCGGCCTTCGGCCTCTCGCCCAACTTCCGCATCAGCTACGCGACCTCGGACGCGCTTCTGGACGATGCCTGCCGGCGGATCGTCCGGTTCTGCGAACAGCTCGCCGGGTAGGAGCCTGAGACAACCTGACGGGGCGCGCTGGCTGCGCGGCCCGGGGGCGCTGCGTCGCCACGGCACGGCCGCCCGCCGAGGATTGTGGGCCGCCCGCCGCAGTCCTATGGTCCGCAGCCGAACGATGCGAGAGGCCAGACGTGGACCTGCCCCCCTATTTCTTCCGGGTGCGCGAGAACGGCGCCTTCGTGTTCCGGGTCGAGGCCGAGAACCGGCAGCGGCGCCTGGAGATGGACCAGATCGCCGCGGTGAACATCCGCAACGGCGAGATCAAGCCGCATGGCGACCGGGCGCTGACCGAGGCGGATCTTGCCGCGATCCGGGCCTGGATGGCCGAACGGCAGGCGCTGCTGGCCCGCCGCGACATCGACGACATCCTGCGCACGGTGGATCACCTGAACCTGACCGCGCAATGGGCGCAGTCGAAGGCGGGCGAGGCAGAACTGGAGGCGGTGACCGACGCGCTGCTGCTGGCGATGCACGACCTCAGGTCGGTCCTCGTCCGCAAGAAGGCCGAGCGGCTGACGAAGGAGCGCGACGAGACGTAAGGCCCGGCGGATGTCGAATACCTGCCCGAATCTTGTCCCCTGAACCGCTTCAAGACCGCGATCCGGTTCGATCCGGACTGGTCGGGCCGGCCGCTCGCCTGCCTCACTCCGGTTCGGCGAGGCGCCTTTCCCACATCGCGCGGAAACCCGGCCGCGCCTGGCAGGCCTTCAGCCAGCGGCCCACCGCGGCATGCTCGCCGAGCAGCGTCGGGTGGGCCTGCGCGTAGCGGAGGATCTCGGCCATGTTGATGTCGGCCACCGTGAAGCGGCCGCCGACCATCTGGCCTTCCGCGCCGAGATGCGCGTCGAGCACCGCCAGCGGGCGGCGCAGCGTCTCTGCCGCCGCCTCGACCTCGGCGCGGCCCGCGGGCGTGCCGGCGCGCCCCTCGGCATGGGCATAGAGGATGGTGATGGCCGGCGGCTCGATCGCCGTGGCGCCATAGAGCGCCCATTGCACCATCAGCGCGTCTTCCCTCGCATCCGCCGGGGCCAGCGGCCCGCCGTGCTTCTTTGTCAGATAGAGGTTGATCGCCAGCGACTCGGTCAGCACGAAGCCGTCGTCCTCCATCGCCGGAATCGCGCCAGTGGGGGTGACGGCCAGGAACGCGGCCGATCGGGTGTTCGGCGGCGCGGCGGGCGCGGCGGGGTCCGGCAGCCGGTAGGCCTGGATCACCGGCACCGCCTCGCAGGGCATGCCGAGCTCTTCGAGAAGCCAGTAGTTGCGCGACGCGCGGCTGCGATAGACGCCATGAATCCTGAGCACCGGTCCCGCCTCCCCCTTCGCGTGGCCCCGTGCACACGCCGGCGCACGAAATCCGGTTTCTTGACCCGGATCAAGGCGCGCCGGCGCGTCGTGGCCCAGACTGCGCCAACACTGCTGCGGAGGAACGGCCGATGGGAAGCGATGCCACGCCCCCGGACGACACCGAGATGGCGCCGGTGCAGATTGCGCCCGAGCCGCCCGACGCCCCGGCAGAGGAACGGGCGGGGGAACGGGCGGAGGAACGGGCGGGCCCACCGCCGGGCGGGGCGCCGCGGCCGAGGCGCTCCGCCGCCGGGCGGGCGCGCGGCTTTCCCAGCGCGTCGCCCGAATCGATCGCGGCCGCCTTCGAGTCGGGCCGCTACCCCTATGAGGACCGGATTGCCCGCCGGTCCTACGAGGCGCAGAAGGCGCGCCTTCAGGCCGAGCTCCTGAAGGTGCAGATCTGGGCGCAGGAGACCGGGCAGAAGTTCGTCATCCTGTTCGAGGGGCGCGACGCCGCCGGCAAGGGCGGCACGATCAAGCGGTTCATGGAACACCTGAACCCGCGCTTCGCGCGCATCGTGGCACTGAACAAGCCCTCCGACATCGAGCGCGGCCAGTGGTTCTTCCAGCGCTACATTGAGCATCTGCCGACCTCGGGCGAAATGGTGTTCTACGACCGCTCCTGGTACAACCGCGCGGGCGTCGAGCGGGTGATGGGCTTCTGCGCCCCGAACGACTACCTCGAGTTCATGCGCGAGGTGCCCGAACTGGAGCGGATGCTGGTGCGGTCGGGCATCCGGCTCTACAAGTACTGGTTCTCGGTCACCCGCGAGGAACAGCGCGTCCGCTTCCTCGCCCGCGAGACCGACCCGCTGAAGCAGTGGAAGCTGTCGCCGATCGACCGGGCCAGCCTCGACCGCTGGGACGACTATACCGAGGCGAAGGAGGCGATGTTCTTCTACACCGACACCGCCGACGCGCCCTGGACCATCGTCAAGTCGAATGACAAGAAGCGCGCGCGGCTGAACTGCATGCTGCACTTCCTCAGCTCGCTCGACTATCCCGGCAAGGATGCCCGCGTCGTCCACGCGCCCGACCCGCTGATCGTCGGACAGGCGAGCCATGTGCTCCACCGAGCCGAACACATCCTCGGCACCTCGCTGCACCCCGAGACGAGGCGGGTGCGGGGGCCGTCGCCCTGACGGCGGCGGATTGCCGGCCCCGGGACCATGCGGGATTGCGCAAGGGCAGCGGCTGGCCTAGTTTCCGCGCCATGTTTCGCTGGCGCCGCGCCCTTCCGACCTGCCTTGCCGCCGTCGTCGCGAGTGCGGTCTACGCGCATCCGCACATCTTCATCGACAGCGGCGTGCATCCGATCTTCGACGCCGAGGGACAGCTTGCCGCGGTGCGGGTGATCTGGACCTACGACGAGCTCTATTCGCTGCTGACGCTCGAGGATCTCGGCCTCGACAGCGACTATGACGGCGCGTTGACACCGGAGGAACGCGCCAAGCTCGACGGGTTCGACATGGACTGGATGCCGGGCTACGAGGGCGACCTCTACGTGCTGGTGGGCGGCGAGCGGGTCGCGCTGTCCGGCCCGGTCGAGCACTCGGCCGATTTCGTCGACGGCCGGATCGTCACCATGCATACCCGGGCACTGCAGACCCGCGTCGCGGTCGGCGCCGAGCCGGTGGTGTTCCAGGTCTACGACCCGACCTTCTACACCGCCTACCATATCACGCTGCCGACCCGCATCGAGGGGCGGGAGGACTGCGATGCCAGGACCTTCGTGCCCGACCTGACCGAGGCCAACCAGGCCCTGATCGACGCGCTGGCCGAGCTGGGCGCGGACGAGACGATCGAGGATTACGACTTTCCCGCAGTCGGTGCGGATTTTGCCGAAGAAATCCGGCTGACATGCGCACTGCCATCCTGATCGGCCTTGTCGGCGCGGTGATTGCACTTGGCCTCTGGGGCTTCTCCGGCGGCTTCGACGGGCTGGCAGCCCGGGCTGCCGAGGAACAGCGGGCAACGCAGAACGCGATGGCGCGGGGCCTCCGGGCGCTGCGCGGCGGCGAGGCCGGGGCGCTCGCGGCGCTGCTCGGCCTTGCCTTCGGCTACGGCGTCTTCCACGCGGCGGGCCCCGGCCACGGCAAGGTGCTGATCGGCGGCTACGGCGTCGGCAGCCGGGTCGGCGCGCTGCGCCTGGCCGCGATCGCGGTGGTCGCCTCGCTCGCGCAGGCCACGAGCGCGGTGGCGCTGGTCGGGGCCGGAGTGCTGCTGCTCGACTGGACGCGGGAGCGGATGGTGGGCGCGGCCGAGGACTGGCTGGCGCCGACGAGCTACGCCGCTGTCGGGCTGATCGGGCTCTGGCTCGGCCTGCGCGGGGCGCTGGCGCTGCGGCGGGCCGGGCGCGCCGCGGCGCAGGCCGGCGTGCAGGCCGGGGCGCATCACCACCACGACCACGCCGCGCATGGCGAGGGCTGCGGCCACCGGCACGGCCCCAGCATCGCCGAGGTCGCGGCGCTGCGCGGCTGGCGCGACGCGGCGCTGCTGGTCGGCGGCATCGCGCTGCGGCCCTGCAGCGGGGCGCTGTTCGTGCTGGTCATCACCTGGAGCATGGGCATCTTCTGGGCCGGCATCCTCGCATCCTACGCCATGGGCCTCGGCACCGCCGCGATCACGGTGGCGGTCGCGCTCGGCTCGGTGTGGTTCCGCGACGGGCTGGCCTTCTCGGTCGCCGGCGGGCCGGTGGCACGGGTCGCCCTGCCGGCGCTGCAGATGCTCGCCGGCGCGGTGATCGCGATGGTGGCGCTGAACCTGCTTCTCCGCACTGTCTGACCCCCGCCGCTGCCGCCTGCCCCGCTCGCCCCTTGCCCCGGCCTTGGCCGGCGCGTAGAGGCTGGCGCATGCGCGACATCCCGGCGATCACCCGCGAGGCGAAGGCCCTGCTCGTCCTCGGCCTGCCGATCATCGGCAGCCACCTGGCGCAGATCGCCATGCACATCACCGATACGGTGATGCTGGGGTGGTACTCGGTCGAGGCGCTGGCGGCGGCGGTGCTCGGGGCCACGCTGTTCTTCACGCTGTTCGTCGTGGGGTCGGGCTTTGCCTGGGCGGTGATGCCGATGGTGGCCGCCGCCGTGGCCAACGGCCAGGATACCGAAGTGCGCCGCACCACGCGCATGGCGCTCTGGCTCTCGCTTCTGTTCGGGGCCGCAATCATGCCGGCGCTCTGGTTCTCGGGCACGGTGCTGGGCGGTCTCGGCCAGGAACCGGCGCTTGCCGCCGCCACGCAGGGCTACCTGCGCATCGCCGGCTGGGGCATCTTTCCGGCGTTGATCGTCATGGTCCTGAAAAGCTATCTCGCGGCGCAGGAACGCACGCAGGTCGTGCTGTGGATCACCGTCCTCGGCGCGGTGCTGAACGGCCTTCTGAACTGGGCGCTGATCTTCGGCAACTGGGGCGCGCCCGAGCTGGGGCTTCGCGGCGCGGCGTTCGCCACGCTCGCCACCCAGTGCCTCACGCTGGTGCTGACACTGGCCTATGCGCTCTGGCTGCCGCAGCTCCGGCGGCACACGCTCTTCGTGCGGTTCTGGCGGCCTGACTGGCCGGCCTTCGCCGCGGTGTTCCGGCTGGGCTGGCCGATCGGCCTGACCAGCCTTGCAGAGGCGGGGCTGTTCTCGGCCTCGGCGCTGATGATGGGCTGGGTGGGCACGCGCGAGCTTGCCGCGCACGGCATCGCGCTCGAGATCGTGTCGGTCACGTTCATGTTCCACCTCGGCCTCGCCAACGCAGCGACCGTGCGCGCGGGGCAGGCCCATGGCCGTCAGGACCGCGCGCAGCTGCGCCTCGTCGGCCGGACGGCGATCGGGCTGTCGCTGTTCTTTTCGACAATCGCGATCGTGCTGTTCCTGACCGTGCCCGAGCCGCTGGTGCGCGTGTTCCTTGACGCCGCGGACCCGCTGACGCCGCAGATCGTGGCGATCGGCGTCAGCCTTCTGGCGGTCGCGGCGCTGTTCCAGCTTGCCGATGGCGGGCAGGTCATGGCGCTTGGTCTGCTCCGTGGCGTGCAGGACACGCGGGTGCCGATGATCCACGCGGCGTTCAGCTACTGGCTTGTCGGCATCCCGGCGAGCTATGTCCTCGGCTTCACGCTCGGCCTCGGCGCGCCGGGCATCTGGCTTGGCCTCGTCGTCGGCCTCGTGCTGGCGGGCGTGCTGATGATGACGCGGTTCTGGACCGGGCCGGCCCGCGCCCCCCGCGCCTCCCTTGCCGGCGGCGGCCCCGGCGTGGTCTAATCCGCGCCAATCAAAAGCGAGCAGATCCCATGAACGACCTTCTCTCGGGCGACGCCTACGACGCCTCGTCGATCGAGGTGCTGGAGGGGCTGGAGCCGGTCCGCAAGCGGCCGGGCATGTATATCGGCGGCACCGACGAGCGGGCGCTGCACCACCTCGTCGCCGAGATCCTCGACAACGCGATGGACGAGGCGGTGGCGGGGCATGCCAACCGGATCGAGGTCGAGCTGCTGGACGACCTGACGGTGACGGTGCGCGACAACGGCCGCGGCATCCCGGTCGACCCGCATCCGAAGTTTCCGGGCAAGTCGGCGCTCGAGGTGATCCTGTGCACGCTGCATGCCGGCGGCAAGTTCTCGGGGAATGCCTACCAGACCTCCGGCGGCCTGCACGGCGTCGGTGCCTCGGTGGTGAACGCACTTTCCGACTCGCTGGTGGTCGAGGTCGCGCGCAACCGCGAACTCTACGAGCAGCGGTTCTCGCGCGGGGTGCCGCTCGGGCCGGTCAGGAAACTCGGGCCGACCCCGAACCGCCGCGGCACCACCGTTACCTTCCGCGCCGACGCGGAGATATTCGGCCACCACCGGTTCCGCCCGCTGCGGCTGTTCCGGATGGCGCGGTCGAAGGCCTACCTGTTCTCGGGCGTCGAGATCCGCTGGAAATCCGCCATCGACGACGGCGAGACGCCGCGCGAGGCGGTGTTCCACTTCCCCGGCGGCCTTTCGGACTACCTCGCCGAGCAGCTCAACGGCGCGACGACCTATGCCGACCGCCCGTTCGCCGGGAAGGTCGGGTTCCAGGAGAAGTTCGGCGAGCCCGGCCTCGTCGAATGGGCGATCAACTGGACCCCGTCGCGCGACGGGTTCCTGCAGAGCTACTGCAACACCGTCCCGACGCCCGAG
>CAZYBG010000030.1:0-22577 GCA_964645155.1 uncultured Rhodobacterales bacterium
TGCCCCGGCCGCGCGGCGCGTGGGCCAGCGTCTGGCCGTGGAAGCCGACCAGCGCCGCGCCGTCGAACCCGCCGAGCAGCTCGGCATGGGCGGCCTCGACCACCGCCGCCGCCGCGGCCACCCCGGCCTCGCCCGGCCAGCGGCCGAGGGCGGCGCGCAGCACCTCGCGCTCATCCCGGGCATAGGGGCGGTAGCCGCGCGCACCGCGCTCCAGCACCCGCACCCCGTCGGTCAGCACCATCGCCGCGTCCACCCCGTCGAGCGAGGTGCCCGACATCGCGCCCAGCACCCGGACCGGCCCGCCCTCGAACATCCCTTCCCCTCCGCGCCGCGCGTCGCTAAGGAACGCTGGCCCGAAGATGGACGAAGCCCGCATGACCTACCACCCGAAATCCGAATTCCTCCGCGAGCTGTCGACCCGCGGCTTCATCGCCGACTGCACCGACCTGCAGGGCCTGGACGAGCGCCTGCAGGCCGGCGTGCTGACGGGCTATATCGGCTTCGACCTGACCGCGACGAGCCTGCATATCGGCAACCTCGTGCAGATCATGCTGCTCAGGTGGCTGCAGAAGACCGGGCACCGGCCGATCACGCTGATGGGCGGCGGTACCACCAAGGTGGGCGATCCCTCCGGCAAGGACGAGATGCGCAAGATGCTCACCGTCGCGCAGATCGAGGCCAATGCCGAGGGCATCCGCAAGGTCTTCGCGCGCTACATCTCCTATGGCGACGGCCCGACCGACTCGCCGCTGGTCAACAACGCGGAATGGCTCGACAGGCTGGGCTACATCGACTTCCTGCGCGACATCGGCCGCCACTTCACCGTCAACCGGCTCCTCGCCTTCGAGTCGGTCAAGTCGCGGCTCGACCGCGAGCAGGCGCTGTCGTTCATCGAGTTCAACTACATGCTGCTGCAGTCCTACGACTACCTCGAGCTCTACCGCCGCTATGGCTGCCTGTTGCAGATGGGCGGCTCGGACCAGTGGGGCAACATCGTCTCGGGCGCCGACCTGATCCGCCGGGTCGAGGGGGTCGAGGCATTCGGCCTGACCACGCCGCTCGTCACCCGGGCCGACGGCAAGAAGATGGGCAAGTCGGCCGAGGGCGCGGTCTGGCTGAACGAGGACATGATGTCGTCCTACGAGTTCTGGCAGTGGTGGCGCAACGTGCCCGACGCCGATGTCGGGCGGTTCCTGAAGATGTTCACCGAACTGCCGGTCGACGAGTGCGACCGCCTTGGCGCCCTCGGCGGCACCGAGATCAACGCCGCCAAGGCGACGCTCGCCGGCGAGGTCACCGCGCTCGCCCACGGGCGCGCGGCGGCCGAGGCCGCCGCGGCGACCGCGCGCGCGGTGTTCGAGGGGGGCGGGATCGGCGACGACCTGCCGACGCTCAGCCTCAGCGCCGCCGAGGTCGAGGACGGCATCTCGCTCGCCCAGCTCCTGGTGCGCTCGGGCCTCGCGAAGTCCGGCAAGGAGGCAAGGCGGCTGATCCAGGAGGGCGGCGCGCAGGTGAACGACGCGCCGGCGACCGATCCGGGCGCGATGTTCGGCGCCGACGCGCTGGCCGAGCCGCTCAAGCTCTCGGCCGGGCGCAAGCGGCACGCCCTGGTGACCCTGGCGGACTGAAGTGCTTCCCGTTTCGCGGATCTCCGGGGGGGGGGTCCGGCGGCGGCGCCCCCGCCCTGCCTCGGCTGCCCTGCCTCGGCCGCCCCGCCTCAACCGCCCCGCCTCAACCGCCTCGCCTCACCGCCCGAGCATCCAGTCGCCCGCGGGCCAGAACGCGTGGAAGGCGAAGGCGAACATCACGTCATGCGCCACGTCGCGCCCCTGCCCGTCGCGCACCCGGACCTGGCCGATATCGCGCCCCTCGCCGATCCGCGCCGCATCGAGCGCCGAGGCCTTGCCGGCCGCCCAGCTCAGCACCAGCCCCGCCTCGCGGATCTCGCCCGCCTGCGCCAGCCGGTCGAGCGGCCAGGCGCGGTCGCCGACCCGCACCACACGGGCCAGCGGCGGAATGCCGTGCGGCGGCTCCTCGCCGGAATAGAGGAAGGGCTGGCGCGCCGTGTCGTAGCCGACGTAAGGGTTGCGGCCATAGGCGCGGTTCCAGTCGGGCTCGTCCATCACCCGCCCGTCGGGGTTGCGGCTGCGGAACGTCTCCCAGCTTTCCATCCAGGTCGGCAGCGTGGCCAGCTCGACACCCGTGTGGCGCCCGACGATGCCCTGCCCCATCGCCTGCTGCCACCAGCTTTCGGTCTCGCGGTCATACATCACCATGTCCGAGGCGCGCAGCTTGCCGGTCACGCCGAACGTCAGCACCTGCCCCCGGACCCGGCGGTCGAAGGTCAGCGCCGAGTTGCACAAGGGGCAGAAGGTCACCGCGATCGGCATGCCTGCCACGGTGTCGTTGACGATCTCGTGCCAGGTCAGGTAGCGGATCGGGTAGGCGCGCGGCTCGGCGCCCTCGATCTCGACCGCCACGACCGGCTCGCGCGGGTCGAGCCGCGTCTCGGACGCAACCGGGATGAAACCGGGCGCCGACAGCGCCGGGATGCCGTCGCGCGGCGGTCCGCCCGAGATGATCTCGGCGAAGTCCACCGAACTGCGCGAGAAGTCAGTCAGCGGGAATTCCCGCGACCAGAGCGCAGGATCGGCCGCCACAGGCACGGCGAGACAGGCCAGCAGGGCTGCAAGGACGAAGTGGCGCATCGGTTCCTCCCCCAGTGCGATGCGCCGCGAGTGTCGCAGGGGCAGCGGGACGTGCCCATGCCCTCTCGCGAGAAGATGATGTCTCGTGACCCGGCGGGCCGATCCCCCTTGCGAAGGCCCGGCCGCCGCCGGGCGCGGAACGCGGCTATTCGGCGATGGTGACGCGCGCCATCCGGTCCGGCCCCTCGACCTCGCCGTTGCCGCCGCTGCCCTTCTTGATCGCGTCGACGACGTCCATCCCCTCGACCACCTGGCCGACCACGGTGTACTGGCCGTTCAGGTGCGGCGCGGGGGCGAACATGATGAAGAACTGGCTGTTCGCGCTGTCGGGGCCCATCGCGCGGGCCATGCCCACGGTGCCGCGGTCGAACGCGATGTCCGAGAACTCGGCCGGCAGGTCGGGGCGCGACGAGCCGCCCATCCCGGCCATCGACGTGTCGCCGCCCTCGCGGCCGAACTCCACGTCGCCGGTCTGCGCCATGAAGCCGTCGATCACCCGGTGGAACACCACGCCGTCATAGGCGCCCTCGGCCGCCAGGGCGGTGATCTGCGCGACATGCTGGGGCGCCGCCTCCGGCAGGAGGTCGATCACGATCGTGCCGGTCGTCGCGCCGGCCACCTCGATCACCAGGTTCGGGCCCGGGCCATCGGCGGCCTCCTGCGCGAGGGCGGGCAGCGCGGCGGGCGCGGCGAGCAGCGCCGCCAGCGCGAAGGCGAGCCTATGCATCGACATCGGCCGCCACCTTGACGCTCAGCATCCGGTCGGGGTTCGCCGGCGGCTCGCCCCGGGCGATCCGGTCGACATGCTCCATCCCCGCGATCACCCGTCCGTAGACGGTGTATTGGCCGTTCAGGAAATGGTTCTCCTTGAAGTTGATGAAGAACTGGCTGTTGGCCGAGTTCGGGCTCGACGACCGCGCCGCGCCGATCGTGCCGCGGTCATGGGGAATGCGGCTGAACTCGGCCGGCAGGTCGGGCAGGTCCGATCCGCCGGTGCCGGCCAGGCGCAGGTTGAAGCCCTGCCCGGCATTGCCGTTCGCCACGTCGCCGGTCTGCGCCATGAAGCCCTCGATCACGCGGTGGAACACCACGTTGTCGTAGGCGCCGGCGCGCGCTAGTTCCTTCATCCGTTCGACATGCCTCGGTGCGATGTCGGGCAGAAGCTCGATCGTCACGGTGCCATCCTTCAATTCCAGCAGAATGGTGTTCTCGGGGTCCTTGATCTCGGCCATGCGGTCCTCCGGTCTGCGGTTCCGGCGGCGACCCTAGCGGCGGCGGCGGGCGGCGAAAAGGGCAAAGCGGGCCGGTCGGTTGACCTTCGCCGCACGATCGGCTGAATGGGGCAGAAGACCGCCGGTGGAGGATGCGATGGGCTGGAAGACGCTCGACGACATGGACCTGCAGGGCAGGGTCGTCCTGACCCGGGTCGACATCAACGTGCCGGTCGAGGACGGCCGGGTGACCGACACGACCCGCATCGAGCGCATCGTGCCGACGCTGCGGGACATCCTGGCCAAGGGCGGCAGGCCGGTGCTGCTGGCGCATTTCGACCGGCCGAAGGGCAAGGTCGTGCCCGCGATGTCGCTGCGCCAGGTGCTGCCGGCGCTCTCGCAGGCGCTCGGCCACGAGGTCGCCTTCGCCGAGGACTGCATCGGCCTGCCCGCCAGGCAGGCGGTGTCGGACCTGCCTGCGGGCGGCGTGCTGCTGCTCGAGAACACCCGCTTCCATGCCGGCGAGGAGCAGAACGACCCGGCCTTCGCCGCCGCCCTCGCCGCGCTCGGCGAGGTCTACGTGAACGACGCCTTCTCGGCCGCGCACCGCGCCCACGCCTCGACCGAGGGCATCGCCCGGCTGCTGCCCTCCTGCGCCGGCCGGCTGATGGCCGAGGAACTGAAGGCGCTCGACGCGGCGCTCGGCGCGCCCGAGCGGCCGGTGGTCGCGGTGGTCGGCGGCGCCAAGGTCTCGACCAAGCTCGACCTTCTCGGCAACCTCGTCGCGCGGGTGAACCACCTCGTCATCGGCGGCGGCATGGCCAACACCTTCCTCGTCGCGCAGGGCGCCGAGGTCGGCACCTCGCTGGCCGAGCGCGAGATGGCCGCGACCGCGCGCGAGATCCTCGACAAGGCCGCCGCCGCCGGCTGCGCGGTGCACCTGCCGGTCGACGTGGTGGTCGCGCGCGCGTTCGAGGCCGGCGCGGCGGCGCAGACGGTGGCCGCCGGGGCCTGCCCGGCCGACATGATGATCCTTGATGCCGGTCCGCAGACGGTGGCCGCGATCGGCAAGGTGTTCGAGGCCTGCCGCACGCTGATCTGGAACGGCCCCCTCGGCGCGTTCGAGATCCCGCCGTTCGACGCCGCCACGATGGCCGCGGCGCGGCAGGCGGCGGAGCTGACGCGGGCCGGCCGGCTGGTCAGCGTGGCCGGCGGCGGCGACACGGTGGCCGCGCTGAACGCCGCCGGCGTCGCCGGCGACTTCACCTATGTCTCGACCGCGGGCGGCGCCTTCCTCGAATGGATGGAGGGCAAGGTCCTGCCCGGTGTCGCCGCGCTCGGCGCCGAAGCGGCGTGAGTCGACGCTGCCGGCGCCATGCGCTAGTCTGACCCTTTCCCCGACCGGGAGGGGCAGGCGATGCCTGCAGGCTATGCCCTGGTCACCGGAGCGTCCGAGGGCCTCGGCCGCGAATTCGCGGCCCTTGCGGCCCGATCCGGGCGCGGCGTGATCCTGGTGGCCCGGCAGAAGGACAAGATCGAGGCGCTCGCCCGCGACCTCGGCACGGCGCACGGCACCGATGTCGTGGCGCTGCCCGCCGACCTGTCGCGGCTGGAGGAGGCCGAGCGGGTCTGGGCCGAGGCCGCGGCCGACCGGCGGATCGAGGTGCTCGTCAACAATGCCGGGCTCGGGCGCAACGGCCGCTTCGACGACGGCGGCTGGCCGCGCGAGCGCGCCTCGATCGACGTCAACCTCGTCGCCGCCACCTACCTGATGAAGCAGGCGGTGGCGCACATGCTGGCGATGGGCGGCGGCAAGGTGCTGAACGTCGCCTCGCTCGCCGCGTTCACGCCGGGGCCGAACATGGCCGTCTACCACGCCACCAAGGCCTACCTGCTGTCGCTGTCCGAAGCGGTCGCCGAGGAACTGCGCGGCCGGCCGGTCACCGTCACCGCGCTCTGCCCCGGCGCGACGCGGACCAACTTCTTCGCCGATGCCGATCTCGAGGGCGGGATGCTGCTGAACCGCCTGCCGATGCCGACCGCCGCCAGCGTCGCCGAGGCCGGCTGGCGGGCGATGATCGCCGGGCGGACGGTCGTCGTGCCGGGCCTGCAGAACAGCCTGTCGGCGTTCCTGCCGCGCCTGGTGCCGCGGCCGCTCACCGCGCGGATCGCCGCCCTGCTGCTCCGCCGCCGGCCATGACGGCCGCGGATGCGCCGCGTTAGCGCCAACTGCGTTGCACGCCCGGGCCCGGCGCTTTAGAGCCTTCGGCAACGGCAATTCAGCATGAGGTACAGCCCCATGAAGGCGACGCGGACGGTCCAGCGCATCCTGGCGAACTACGAGGGCGAGACGCCCGGCGTGAAGGCGAACCTTGCCCGGATGCTGATGGAGGGCAGGCTGGGCGGGACCGGCAAGATGATCATCCTGCCGGTGGACCAGGGCTTCGAGCACGGGCCGGCGCGCAGCTTCGCGCCGAACCCGGCGGGCTACGACCCGCATTACCACTACCAGCTTGCGATCGACGCCGGGCTCAACGCCTATGCCGCACCCCTCGGCAGCCTCGAGGCCGGCGCCGACACCTTCGCCGGCCAGATCCCGACGATCCTCAAGTGCAACCATGCCAACAGCCTGATGTCGGACACCGCCGGCAAGAACCAGGCCGTCACCGCCTCGGTCGGCGACGCGCTGCGGCTCGGCTGCGCGGCGATCGGCTTCACCATCTATCCCGGTTCGGACACGGCGCTCGACATGTACGAGGAGATCCGCGACCTGCGCGAGGAGGCGGCCTCGGTCGGCATCGCCACGGTGATCTGGTCCTACCCCCGCGGCGAGGCGCTCTCGAAGGAGGGCGAGACGGCGATCGACGTGACCGCCTATGCCGCCCATATCGCGGCGATGCTCGGCGCCCACATCATCAAGGTGAAGCTGCCGACCGACCATCTGGAGCAGGGCGAGGCGAAGAAGGCCTACGAGAAGGCGAAGATCGACGTCGCCTCGCAGGCCGCGCGGGTGCGGCACGTGGTCGATGCCTGCTTCAAGGGCCGCCGGATCGTGGTGTTCTCGGGCGGCGCGGCCAAGGGCGCCGATGCCGTCTACGAGGATGCACGCGCGATCCGCGACGGCGGCGGCAACGGCTCGATCATCGGGCGCAACTCGTTCCAGCGGCCGCGCGACGAGGCGCTGCAGCTGTTCGGCAGGCTCGTCGAGATCTACAAGGGCAAGGGCTGAGGCAAGGGCTGAGGCAAGGGCTGACGACAGACCGGGCGTCCGGCCGGGCGCGCCTCAGCCGCGCCCGTCTCAGCCCCGCCCGTCTCAGCCCCGCCCGTCTCAGCCCAGCCCGTCTCAGCCGCGCCCGCCTCAGCCGCGCCCGCCTCAGCCGCGCCCGACGCCGACATGGGCGGCGAACCCCGCCGCCTCGAGGTCCTCGGGCGGGTAGACGTTCCGGAGGTCGGCCATCCGCGGCACCGCCATCGCCCGCGCCAGCCGGCCCAGATCGAGCGCACGGAACTCGTTCCACTCGGTCAGCAGCACGATCGCCTCGGCATCCGCCGCCGCCGCGTAGGGGTCGGCGCACCACTCCACGCCGGGCAGCAGCGCCTCGCCCTCGCGCCGGCCCTGGGGGTCGACGACGCGCACCTTGGCGCCGCTGCCGACCAGCGCCGGCACGATTGTCAGCGACGAGGCCTCGCGCATGTCGTCGGTATTGGGCTTGAAGGTCACGCCCAGCACGGCGATCGTCTTGCCGTTGACCGAGCCGCCGCAGAGGTCGAGCACCTTCTCGACCATCCGGCGCTTGATGCTCTCGTTCACGTCGATCACCGTCTCGACGATGCGCATCGGCAGGCCGTGCTCCTGCCCGATCCGCGCCAGCGCCCGGGTGTCCTTGGGGAAGCACGAGCCGCCATAGCCCGGCCCGGCATGCAGGAACTTGTTGCCGATCCGCCCGTCGAGGCCGATGCCCTTGGCGACGTCCTTGATGTCGGCCCCGACCCGCTCGCAGAGCGCGGCGACCTCGTTCACGAAGGTGATCTTGACGGCCAGGAAGGCGTTGGCGGCGTACTTGATCATCTCGGCGGATTCGAGGTCGGTGAAGACGATGGGAAAGTCGCGCAGGTAGAGCGGCCGGTAGATGTCGGCCATGACCTCGCGCGCGCGGTCGCTCTCGACGCCGATCACCACCCGGTCGGGGCGCATGAAGTCGTCGATCGCGGCGCCCTCGCGCAGGAATTCGGGGTTCGAGGCGACGTCGAAGGCCGCGCTCGGCGCGGCGGCGCGGATCGTCTCGGCGACCATCCGGTTGGTGCCGACCGGCACCGTCGACTTGGTGACGACCACGGCATAGCCGGTCAGCGCCCCGGCGATGTCCTCGGCCGCGGCGACGACATAGCTCAGGTCGGCATGACCGTCGCCGCGCCGCGTCGGCGTGCCGACGGCGATGAAGACCGCCTCGGCCCCGGCGACCGCAGCGGCCAGATCGCCGGTGAAGGACAGCCGGCCCGCCGCCACGTTCTTGGCCATCAGCGCGGCAAGCCCGGGCTCGTAGATCGGCACCTCGCCGCGGGTCAGCATCTCGACCTTGCGGGGGTCCTTGTCGACGCAGACGACCTCGTGGCCGAAATCCGACAGGCAGACCCCCGAGACGAGGCCGACATAGCCCGTGCCGATCACCGCGATGCGCATGGCGCCTCCTGCCTTCCGTCGGTTCGCGCAGCCGGGCATGGGCGAAACCGCGCGGACTGTCAACGCGGGGCGCCGTCGGCCCGCGGGGGTCTGGCCCCACGCCGACCGCAGGCCGCGGAACCGCAGGAACCGGGTTGCGACGGCCCGGCCCCGCGGCTAGCCCGGTCCGATGACACCGCAGAAGTCCCTGACCCCCCGCGCCACGGCCGAACTGGCGCTCCTCGCGCTGATCTGGGGCGGCTCGTTCCTCGCGATCCGCACCGCGCTCGACGAGATCGGCGTGCTGACCTCGGTCGCCTGGCGGGTCGCGCCGGCGGCGGCGGCGCTCTGGCTCTGGGTCGGGCTGCGTGGCCTGCAGATCCCGCGCCGGGCCGGCGTCTGGGCGGCGTTCCTCGTCATGGGCGTTCTGAACAACGTGATCCCGTTCACCCTGATGGCCTGGGCGCAGCTGCATATCGAGACCGGGCTGACCTCGATCCTGAACGCCACGACGGCGATCTTCGCCGTGCTGCTCGCGGCACTCGCCTTCCGCGACGAGCGGCTCACGCTGCGCAAGGCCGCGGGCGTGGCGCTCGGCTTCGCGGGCGTCGTGGCGGCGATCGGGCCCGCGGCGCTGGCGGGGTTCGACCTGCGCTCCCTCGCCCAGCTCGCGGTACTCGCCGGCACGCTGTCCTATGCCTGTGCCGGGCTCTGGGCCCGGCGGATGCTCGCCGGGATCGCGCCCGAGGTCTCGGCGGCGGGCATGCTGACCGCCGCGTCGCTGCTGCTGGTGCCGCTCGCGCTGGCCACCGAGGGGGCGCCGCGCCTCGGCCTGGCGGCGGCGACCTGGACGGCGATCGGCTACTACGCGCTGGCGGGCACGGCGCTCGCCTACGTCCTCTACTACCGGGTGCTCGCCACGGCCGGGTCGGCGAACCTGATGTTCGTGACGCTGATGATACCGCCGGTCGCGATCGCCCTCGGGGCGGCGGTCCGCGGCGAGGCGCTGGCGCCGTCGGCATTCCTCGGCCTCGGGCTTCTGGCGGCGGGTCTCGCGGTTCTCGACGGGCGCGTGCTGGCCCGGGCCCGGCGCCCGCGGACCGCCCGCTGAGCGACCGCGGCCGGGCCGCGCGGCTAGCGCGCGCGGAAGAACCCGCCGAGGATGCCGCGCACGATCCGCCGGCCGGTCGTTCCGGTCAGCTCCTTCGCCACGTTCTTCACCAGCGCCTCGGTGAAGGTCTGGTCCTTCGACGACCGGCGCGGGGTGTCCTGCGCCGCGCCGCCGTCGTAGCGGCGGGCGTTGCGGAACTCGCGCGCGGTCTCCGCCTCGGCGGCCCCGGCGAGCTTGGTGGCCTCGGCGGCCTCTGCCTCCGCGGCGGCCGCTTCGGCGCGGGCCTTCAGCAGCTCGAACGCGCTCTCGCGGTCGATGCTGCGCTCGTACTTGCCGCCCATCGGCGAGGCGGCGATGACGGCGGCGCGCTCCTCGGCGGTGATCGGCCCGAGCTGCGAGGCCGGCGGGCGCACCAGCGTGCGCTCCACGATGCCCGGCGCGCCCTTCGCCTCGAGGAACGAGGTCACCGCCTCGCCGGTGCCGACCTCGCGGATCGCCGTCTCGGTCGCGAACCTCGGATTGGCGCGGTAGGTCTCGGCCGCACGCCTGAGGTCCTGCTGGTCCCTGGCGGTGAAGGCGCGCAGCGCATGCTGCACCCGGTTGCCGAGCTGGCCGAGGATGTCGTCGGGCACGTCGGCCGGATTCTGGGTGATGAAATAGACGCCGACGCCCTTCGACCGGATCAGCCTGGCGACCTGCTCGACCTTCGCTACCAGCGCCTTTGGCGCATCGTCGAAGAGCAGATGCGCCTCGTCGAAGAAGAAGACGAACTTCGGCGTCTCGGGGTCGCCCACCTCCGGCAGCGTCTCGAACAGCTCCGACAGCAGCCAGAGCAGGAATGTCGCATAGAGCCGCGGGCTCTGCATCAGCCGGTCGGCGGCGAGGATGTTGACCTGGCCCCGCCCCGCGGCATCGACCTGCATGAGGTCGGCAAGCTCCAGCGCCGGCTCGCCGAACAGCTTCGCCCCGCCCTCGTTCTCGAGGACGAGAAGCCGGCGCTGGATCGTGCCGACCGTGGCCGGCGAGACGTTGCCGTAGCGCAGCGTGAGCCGGTCGGCATTCTCGCCGACCCAGACCAGAAGCGCCTGCAGGTCCTTCAGGTCGAGGAGCGGCAGCCCCTCCTCGTCGGCCACCCGGAAGGCGACGTTCAGCACGCCTTCCTGCGCCTCCGACAGCTCCATGAGCCGCGACAGCAGAAGCGGCCCCATCTCGGCGATGGTGGTCCGGATCGGGTGGCCCTGGCTGCCGAACAGGTCCCAGAAGGTGACCGGAAAGGCCTCGTAGACGAGGTCGAGGCCGATCGTCGCCGCGCGCTTGGCGAAGGCCTCGTGCAGCTTTTGGTCCGGCGAGCCGGCACGCGCCAGCCCCGAGAGGTCGCCCTTCACGTCAGCCATGAAGACCGGGACGCCCGCCGCCGAAAAGCCCTCGGCGAGGATCTGCAGGGTCACCGTCTTGCCGGTGCCGGTGGCGCCGGCGATCAGGCCGTGGCGGTTGCCGTAGCGCAGCAGAAGCTGCTGCGGCGCCGCATAGTCCGCGCCGCCGCCGCCCACGAAGATCGCCTCGCCCATCGCCGCCTCCCACAACCTCTCGGGGGCGAGAATACAGCCTTGGTCAACATCTGCCAGTCTTCCGTGGCCGATCGGGCATGGCGCAGGCGCAGCACCGGTGCAGCACGGGCGCAGCACCGGCGGCCCGCCGCGCCGGGCCGCTTTATTCGGGCGAAATCAATTCGCTGCGCGGCGGGGATTTTGCAGTTGACGCCTTGTGGCAAAGACCGTAGCGTCCGCGGCAATAACTAAGTCGGCCAGTCCGATGGGGAGCGCGAATAGGAAGGAGGGCCCGGTTCCGGGCCCTTTTTTCATGCCCGCGCGGCTCGGTCCGGTCCAGCCCCCGCCGGCGCTCCGCCGGTCTCCGGGGCGAGGGAAGGCGGGGCTTCGCCGGGGCGCGCGGGCCGGGCAAAACCGGGCCTGACACCACAGGGCCGCCATGCTAAGGCAGCGCGCGACAGAAACCAGAAACGGACCCGACGAGCATCATGCGCACCACGCCTGCCGCCCTCGCCCTCGCCCTCTCCCTCGGTGCCGCCGCCCTGCCGGCGATGGCGCAGGAGACGACCGCCCCGGCAGACGAGGCGCCGGCCGGAGAGGCCCCCGCGACTGAAGCCCCCGCCGCCGAAGCCCCTGCCGAAGCCCCTGCCGAAGCCCCTGCCGAAGCCCCTGCCGTGCCGGGGCCGGCCGAGGGCGGCCTCTCGATGGGCGAGCCCGCCGGCGGCGACGGCATCGGCCAGCCCTATGTGCGCGCCGAGCACGGCGACTGGGACATCCGCTGCGTCCGCACGCCGAACGGCAACGATCCCTGCCAGCTCTACCAGCTGCTCGAGGACGAGGCCGGCAACTCGGTGGCCGAGTTCGCGCTGTTCCCGCTGATCCCCCCGCAGGGCGAGGCGGTCGCCGGCGGCAACATCATCACCCCGCTCGAGACGCTGCTCACCCAGCAGGTGACGCTGTCGCTGCCGGGGAACGAACCGCGGCGCTATCCCTTCACCTTCTGCACCCAGGCCGGCTGCTTCGCCCGCGTCGGCTTTTCCGAGGCCGACATCCAGAACTTCAAGCGCGGCTCTGCGGCGCAGGTCTCGATCGTTCCGGTCGTCGCCCCCGACCAACGCATCACGCTCGGCATCTCGCTGACCGGGTTCACCGCGGGCTACGACGCGCTTGCCGCGATCGCCGCCGAACAGGCCGCAGCGGCCGGCGCGGGGAACGGCGCGGGCGACGGCGCGGGCAACGGCGCGGGGAACGGCGCTGCCCCGGCGGAGGGTGCCCCGGCGGAAGGCGGCAACTGACCCCTCGCCGATCGGCGCGCCGCGGTCAGGGCAGGCGCACGCCCGCCCGTTCCACGAGGTGCCGCCGGGTCGCCGCCTCGAAGGCCTCGGGCCAGTCGAGGCCGATGCTGTCGCAGAGCTGCCGCGCCCGCGGCAGGAAGGCCGCGGCCAGCGCGACATGCGCGCCGATGACCTCGTCGCGCCTCGGCCCCGGATAGGGCAGGTCCTGCAGCACCGCCATCTGGTCGGCCCGGAGCAGGCGCGAGGGATGGAGCGCGCCGCCCCGGTCGGCCAGCGGGCACTCCTCGACCATCAGGTCGGTCAGCAGATCGCGCAGCAGGCCCGCGCCCCTGACCAGCAGCACATGCTCGCCCCGGCCGAGGCCCACCGCCATCAGCCCGGTGACGCGCAGGAACTCGAGCACGATGGCGCGCACGCGCTCGGGGTTCGGCACGGCCGGCGGCAGGTCGGCGGGAAGGCTGTCGTAGATCCCCGCGCGGTCGAAGAGCGGCCGCAGCCCCGACCGGGCGCGGCCGCTGAACCGCGCCCGCGGAATCAGGAGCAGGTCGCAGCGCAGCCAGCTTTCGGTGATCGCGTTCACCAGCCGCACCGGCGCGCCGCGCGCGGACCAGTAGACCAGCGGCTCGCGGGCTTCCAGCGCGCCGCGCCAGGCCTCGACGATCGCGTCGTGGGCGTCGGGTTCGGCGATGCCGACGAGGTCGACATCGCTCCACGCATCGGCGTCGCCGCGACCGTGGCTGCCGGCGACGAACAGCGCCTCGAGGCCGGGGGCGCCGTCCATGCGGCTGCCGGTCGCGCGGAAGAAACCGGCATCGGACATGGGCGAGAGATGGCCCGCGGGGCGGCGCCTTCAAGGCCGGAAGGGCAGGCCGCCCTCAGGCCTTCTTCAGCGCGATCACCGCGTTCAGCCCGCCGAAGGCGAAGGCGTTCGACAGCACCGCCGTCACCTGCGCCTCGCGCGCCACGTTCGGCACGACGTCGAGCGCGCATTCCGGGTCGGGCTCCTCGTAGCCGATCGTCGGCGCGATCACCCCGTCCTTCAGCGCCATGATGCAGGCGATGAGCTCGACCGCGCCGGTGCCGCCGATCAGGTGGCCGTGCATCGACTTGGTCGACGAGATCATCAGCCGGTCGGCATGCTGGCCGAAGGCATGGGCGACGGCGGAGCATTCGGTCTTGTCGTTCGCCGCCGTGCCGGTGCCGTGGGCGTTGATGTAGCCGACATCCTCGGGGTTCAGCCGCGCGTCGCGCAGCGCGCCGGTGATCGCACGCTCGGCGCCCTGGGCCGAGGGCATCACGATGTCGCCGGCATCGGAGGTCATCGCGAAGCCGACCACCTCGGCCAGGATCTCCGCGCCCCGCTTCCTCGCGTGCTCGTACTCCTCGAACACGAACACCGCCGCGCCCTCGCCCTGCACCATGCCGTTGCGGTTGGCGCTGAACGGCCGGCAGGCGTCGCGCGACATCACCCGCAGACCCTCCCAGGCCTTGACGCCGCCGAAGCACAGCATCGATTCCGATCCGCCGGTCACCATTGCGGTCGCCGCGCCCGAGCGCACCAGCCAGAACGCCTGGCCCATCGCGTGGTTCGAACTGGCGCAGGCGGTGGCGACGGTGAAGCTCGGCCCCTTGAGGTTCCACTCCATCGACACGTGCGAGGCGGCGGCGTTGTTCATCAGCTTCGGCACGACGAAGGGATGCACCCGGTTCTTGCCCTCCTCGTAGACCGACCGGTAGTTCTCGTCCCAGGTGTTGACGCCGCCGCCCGCCGTCCCGAGGACGACGCCCGAGCTGGCCGCCATCTGCCCCTCGAAGGTCAGGCCCGCCTGCCCGATCGCCTGCCGCGCGGCGAGGAGCGTGAACTGCGTGAACTTGTCGTAGAGCGAGATCTGCTGGCGGTTGAAATGCGCCTCGGGGTCCCAGCCGTGCACTTGCCCGCCGATCCGGACCGCCAGGCGCTCCACGTCGCGGATGTCAAGCTCGGTGATCCCGCAGCGCCCCTCGCGGAACGCCGCGCAGGTCGAGGTCACGTCATGGCCCAGCGCGTTGATCGTGCCGGCCCCGGTGATGACGACCCGCCTCATGCCTTCTGGCTGGCGACCAGACCTTCCACCGCCTTGACGATGGCCGCGACCGACGAGATGTCGAACTCGCTTTCGGCGGGATTGTTGGCGTTGAACGGCACCTGGATGTCGAACGCCTCCTCGATCGCGAAGATCGACTCCACCAGCCCCAGGCTGTCGATCCCGAGCTCGTCGAGGGTCGACTCCGGCTTGACGTCCGAGACGTCGAGCACCGCCTGTTCGGCGATGATCCGGATCACTCTGTCGCTGACGCGTTCGGCCATCTCGCGGTCCTGCCCCTGGCTGCGGGCGGAGGTTTAGTCGTTCGCCCCGTCCTTTGAAACCGCTTTCTGTAACGCGGCGACGGCAGCGGCAAGCCGGGGCAGCCGGCGCAGCGCCTTCTGCATCTCGACATGGGTCTCGAGCTTCACCGCCGGATAGCCGAGCAGCACCCGCCCGGCCGGGGCGTTGGTCAGGATCTTGGTCGCGCCGCCCGCGATCACGTCGTCGCCGACGAACAGGTTGTCGCCGACGCCGACCTGGCCGCCGAAGACGACGCGGTCGCCGACCCGCGTCGACCCGGCCACGCCGACCAGCGCGGCGAACAGGCAGTCCTCGCCCACCGTGACGTTGTGGGCGACATGGCAGAGGTTGTCGATCTTGGTGCCGCGGCCGATGCGGGTGGCGCGGATCGTGCCGCGGTCGACGCAGGAATTCGCGCCGATCTCGACATCGTCGCCGATCTCGACGGTGCCGAGCGAGTGGATCCGGTGCCAGACCTGGCGGCCGAACGTCTCGCGCTGGCCGAGCGTTTCGCGGATCTCCTCGATGCCGGACTTCTCCTCGGTGACGAAGGAAAGGCCGTCGGCGCCGATCACCGCGCCGGCCTGCGCGATGAAGCGGTCGCCGATGACGACCTCGTGCCCGATCCGCACCCCGGCATGGAGGAGCGCGCCGTCGCCGATGCGGGCGCCCGGCCCGATCGAGACATGCGCGCCGATCCGCGCGCCCGCGCCGATCACCACGCCCGGCCCGATCACGGCGAGCGGGCCGACAGCGGCGCCGGGGCCGAGATCGGCGGTCGCTTCGATTACCGCCGAAGGGTGGATGCCGGGCGCGATGCCCGGGCCGGCGTCGAAGACCCGCGTGACGCCCGCCATGGCGAGGCGCGGCCGCGTAACGAAGATCGCGGCACTCAGGCCCAGCGCCGCTCGGTCGGCGCCGTCCCACAGCAGCGCGGCGCGGGCGCGGCCGTCGCGCAGCGCCTCGGCATAGGCCGGGCTCATCGCCAGCGCGAGGTCGTCGGGCCCGGCCTGCCCCGGCTCGGCCGCGCGCGCGACGCGCAGCGCGGTGTCGCCCTCTGCCCGCGCGCCCAGTGCGGCGGCGATCTCGGCGATCGAGTGGCTCATGGCGTGGCCCTCCCGCATGCGGCCCTTGCGCCGCCCTCGCGCGGCCCGCGCACGGGGGCGGTCTAGCCCCCGGAGGCCGGGAACGCCACCCCGGCCTCGGCCAGCGCGTCGAACAGGCGCGCGTCGCGGTCGTAGATGTCGCGGCGGTACTGGATCTCGCCGGTCGGGCCGGTGAAGGCGGTGAAGTAGACGAGGTGGACCGGCACGTGCTCGTCGATGTCGACCCGGGTCTGCCGGCCGCTGTCGACGATCCGGTCGAAGTAGTCGCGCGGGTCGTCCATCTGCCGGGCGAGCAGCCGGTACGCAAGCTCGAACGGCTCGTTCAGCCGGATGCAGCCCGACGAGTAGTCGCGCGCCTCGTGCTCGAACAGGTTTTTCTGCGGCGTGTCGTGCAGGTAGATCGCGTGGGCGTTCGGGAACATGAACTTGACCTTGCCGAGCGCGTTGTCGCCGCCCGGCGGCTGGCGCACGGTGAAGGGGAAGTTGCGCGCGGTGTAGGCCTGGAAGTTGATCGCCGACCGCGGCACCAGCCGGCCGCGCCGGTCGATCAGCTGCAGGTAGCCGGCCGCATTCGGGTTGCGCTGCATCCGCGGCAGGTAATCCCGTGCGAGGATCGAGCGCGGCACCGTCCAGTCGGGGTTGACCTCCATGTACTCCATCTCGTCGGAGAACTCGTAGGTCCGCTTGTCCTCGCGCCGCTCGCCCACCACGGCCCGGGTCTCGAAGGTCACCTTGCCGTCATCGACGATGCGGGCGTGGAAGTCGGGAAGGTTGACCCAGACATGCCGCCGGCCGAGGCCCTGCGGCAGGTTCATCCAGCGCTCGCGCTCGAGCGCGACGATCACCGACCTGAGGCGTGCCTCGGCCGGCAGGTTGATCTCGGCCAGCGTCGCCTCGTCGGCGATGCCGTCGGGTTCGAGGCCATGGGCAGACTGGAACGCGCGGACCGCCGCGCGCAGCGTCGGGTCGTAGGACGCGACCGCCGTCCGCCCGAGATAGCCCATCGCGATCAGCCGGTTGCGCAGCGCGACCACCGGGCCGCCCGTCGCACCGGGCTCGAGCGCGCCGGCCGGCACCACCGCGCCCCAGCCGCCGGCCGCGACGAGCCGTTCGAGCCGCGCCTTCTCGCGCATCAGGCGGACATACTGGGCGCTGTCGGGCGCCAGCCCGCGCAGGAAGACGCGCGCGTCGTCGGCCCGCGCGAAGGCGGCGAGCGTCATCGCCGGGTCGCGGCGCGGCAGCTCGCGCTTGATCTCGGCCGGCATCAGCTCGGCCGGGTCGAGCGCGCCGGACTGGATGTCGCGCGCATAGGCGAGGAACAGCGCGGTGGTCGCGACCTCGATCTGGCCGATCTCGCGCTCGCCCAGCGCGCCGCGGAACGCCGCGGCCAGGCTCTCGGGGCGGTAGCGCGCGCTCGGCAGCCCGTGGGCATCGGCCTCGGCCAGCACGGCGAGGAACGCGGCACGCCGCGCGACGCTGTCGGTACCGGTCCAGAGCGGGGCGTAGTCGCGCGCCTGGTAGAACGCGGCGACGACCGGGTCCTCCGCAGCCGCCTCGGCGACCGCCTGGTTGAACGCGGTCAGCGCCGTCGCCGCCGCCGGCGGGCCGACCGGCGCAAGCGCCAGAACGGCGGCAAGCGCCAGCGGGAACATCGGCAGGCACCGTCGGGACCGGGCAGCAATCGCCATTGAAAACCTCGTCGCGCGTCCAGCAAGCACTGTGCTCTTCTGCACCGCAACAGTGGCCGCTTAATGGCAGCCTGTCCACCGGCCCGCGGCGGTTCGGGGCGGCGCGGGCGGCGAATGTCACCGCCGCGCCACGCCCTGCACAAATCCCCGTATCCGCGCCGAATCGGCAATATTCCGCGCAAATCCGCGGCTTCGTTTCAGGAACGTGATGAACAGGGTTCTGCCGGCGGATTTCATCTGGCATAACCGTGGGTGCTTCGGGGATGCACAACACTGCAACGACAGGCCGCGAGAGGCGGCCGGAACTGTACGGGACAGGCTGGAGACCTATGAGCAAAACCGAAACGGCTGGCTTCACGCGCCGCGCCCTTCTTGGCATATTTGCCGCGACCGCGGTCTGCGCGGCCCCAACGTACTCGAACGCCTTCGGGTTCCTGCGCGGCGCCGGCGACATCCGGCGCGTCCGGATGTATTCGGGCCGCACCGGGGAAAGCCTCGACACGATCTACTGGATCGAGGGCGACTACATTTCCGAGGCGATGCGCGAGATCAACCACTTCATGCGCGACTGGCGCAACGGCGAGGCGGTCCGGATGGATGCCCGCGCCATCGACATCATGGCCGCATCGCACCGCCTGCTCGATGTCAACGAACCCTACATGCTGCTGTCGGGCTATCGCAGCCCGTCGACCAACTCGATGCTGCGCTCGCGGTCGAGAGGGGTGGCGCGGAACTCGCTGCACATGCAGGGCCAGGCGGCCGACCTGCGCCTCTCCTCGCGCAGCGTGGGCCAGATGGCGCGCGCCGCCTCGGCCTGCGCGGCCGGCGGCGTCGGCCGCTACTCGCGGTCGAACTTCGTGCACATGGATTGCGGCCCGGTGCGGACCTGGGGCGGCTGACACCCGCCCGCTGATGCCCGCCCGCTGACGCGCCTCCGGGGCGGCGTCAACGTTTCGTTAACCTCCGGCGGCGACGCTCGGGCCAGGTCCGGCCCGGAATGCAGTCATGCGCGCCCTTCTCCTCGCCCTCTTCGTCGCCCTCCTGCCACCGGCCGCCCGCGCCGGCCCCACCGGCATCCCGGCCGACCCGCCGGGGGTCGTGCTCGACTGGTCGAAGGCGCTCGTCCGCCAGACCCTCGGCGCCCCCGACAGCGCGAACTTCCGCAAGCTCGGCGGTTTCCTGCTGTCGGATGGCGGCTGGGCGATCTGCGGCGAGGTCAACTCGCGCAACCTCGCCGGCCTCGCGATGGGCTGGAAGCCGGTCTACCTGCGGTTCCGCCCCGAGGACGGCAGCCTCGCCCTCGCCCGGCGCATCGTGGACTGGCCCGCCGACGTCGCCTGCCGGCAGATCGCCATGGGCCGCCCGCTGCGCACGCGCGACTGACGGCCGCCCCCTGCCGAAAGCCCGCGCGGCGGCCCGCGGTCTGGGCTACCATCGGCCCACGCCCCGCCGGAGGAGGCCGCCGCATGCGTCGCCCGCTCGCCCTTGCCCTGATGCTCCTCGCGGCGGCCCCCGCCGCGACCGCCGCGCCGGAGCGCTACATCCTCGACGCCGCCGCCTCGATCGTCGCGTTCGAGGTCGATTACGGCAGCACGCCGCTGGAAGGCCGGATGCCGGTCGCCGGGGCCGACATCGTGCTCGACTTCGACCGCCCGGCCGACAGCAGCATCCGCGTGGCGCTCGACGTCGCGCGCGCCCGGATGCCGTTTCCCTTCGCCGCCGAGGCGCTGCGCAGCCGCGCGGTGCTCGACGCCGCCAGCCACCCGACGATCACGTTCGAGAGCACCGCGCTCCGCGCCGCCGGCACCACGGCCGAGGTCGACGGCATCCTGACCGCCCGCGGCGTGGCGCGCCCGGTGCGCCTCGCGGTGGAGTTCTACCGCCAGGCCGGAACCGCGCCCGGCGACCGCGCCGCGCTGTCGATCCACATCCGCACCCGGCTCAGCCGGGCCGACTTCGGCGCCACCGGCTTCGCCGCCGAGGTCGGCGACGAGGTCCGCATCCTGATCGTCGCGCGGATCGACCGGGCGGGCTGAGCGCGCGGCCCCTTGCGGCCGCCGCGCGATCCGGCAAGGCTGCGGCCCGCCATCTGCCCCCCTCCCCCGCCGGACCCGCCCCATGCGCATCCTGATCTCCTTCGCTGCGCTGTTCCTGTCGGTGATCCTCCTCCAGCTCGGCTCGGGCGGGGTGGTGCCGCTCGACGCGCTTTCGGGCGTGGAGCTCGGCTTCGCCACGGCCGAGATCGGCTTTCTCGGCTCGGCGCATTTCGCCGGCTTCTTCTTCGGCTGCTGGGGTGCGCCGCGGCTGATGGGGTCGGTCGGCCATTCCCGCGCCTTCGCCGCGTTCTGCGCGGCGGGCACGATCGGCATCCTGGCCCACATGCTCGTCATCCACCCCTGGGCCTGGGCCGGGCTGCGGATGATGACCGGCCTCTGCGTCGCGGGCTGCTACACGGTGATCGAGGCCTGGCTGCAGGCCAAGGTGACGAACGAGACGCGCGGCCGGGCGATGGGCACCTACCGGATCGTCGACCTTCTCGGCAGCCTCGGCGCGCAGCTCTTCATCGGCGTGCTCGAGCCCGCGTCCTACGCCGCCTACAACCTGCTCGCGCTCTGCTGCTGCGCGGCGCTGCTGCCGCTCACCCTCACCCGCGTCGAGCAGCCCGACACGCCCGCCGCGCCGCGGCTCAGGCCGCGCCTGGCCTGGGACCGCTCGCCCCTCGGCGCGGCCGGGGTCGTGGTGTCCGGCGTCACTGGCGCGGCGTTCCGCATGGTGGGGCCGGTCTACGGCCTCGCCGTCGGGCTGACCGCCGACCAGATCGCGCTGTTCCTCGCGGCCTATGTCGTCGGCGGCGGGCTGGCGCAGTACCCGATCGGCTGGCTTGCCGACCGGTTCGACCGGCGGCACGTGCTGATCGGCCTCTCGGTCGCCTCGATCCTGTCCTGCGGGCTGACGATCGGGCTGTCGGGCGCCGGAACGGTCGCGGTCTTTCTCGCCGCGGCGTTCTTCGGGCTCACCACGATCCCGATCTATTCGGTGTCCTCGGCCCATGCCCACGACTTCGCCGACCCATTCGAGCGGGTGGAGCTCTCGGCCGCGCACATGTTCCTCTACGCGATCGGCGCCACCGCCTCGCCGCTCGTCGCGTCTTGGCTGATCGCCGCCTACGGCCCGGCGGCGATGTTCGCCCTGATCGCGCTCGCCCATGTCGCGCTGGTCGGCTTCGGGCTGGCGCGCGCCCGCGCCCGCCCGGCGCCGGGCAGCCGGACCGCCTACGAATACGTGCCGCGCACGTCGTTCCTGATCGGCCGGCTGCTCGGCCGCAACAAGGCTGGCCGCGACGGCGGCGGCTGACCGGCGATCGGCCGACCGGCGATTGATCGCGCGCAAGGCGGAACCGTCATCCGCCGGGCAGGGTTTCCCCCCAACGCAAGGGAGACCCCAGATGGACATCAGATTCGACGGCAGCACCGCCCTCGTGACCGGCGCCGGCTCGGGCATCGGCGCCGCCATCGCGCGCGACCTCGCGGCGGCCGGCGCCACGGTCCTCGTCGCCGATCTCGACGAGGACGCCGCCGAGGCCGTCGCAGGCGAAATCGCAGAGGCCGGCGGCACCGCGCACGCCACCGCGATCGACGTCGCCGACGCCGCCTCGGTCGAGGCGGCGGTGCGCGCCGCGCGCGACAAGGCGGGCGGCCTCAACCTCCTCGTCAACAACGCCGGGATCGGCGGCCCGCAGGCGGTGGTCGGTGAATACCCCCTCGACGGCTGGGACGAGGTCATCGCGGTCAACCTGACCGGCGTCTTCCTCGGCCTGCGCTACGGCCTGCCCGAGATCGAGCGGTCGGGCGGCGGCGCGGTCGTCAACGTCTCCTCGATCCTCGGCAGCGTCGGCTTCGCCACCTCCTCGGCCTATGTCGCGGCCAAGCACGGCGTGAACGGGCTGACCAGGACGGCCGCCGCCGAATATGCCCAGCGCGGCATCCGCATCAATGCCGTCGGCCCCGGCTTCATCCGCACGCCGCTTCTGGAGAAGAACCTGTCGGACGAGATGCTGGCCGGCCTCGCCGACCTGCACCCGATGGGCCGGATCGGCGAGGTCGAGGAGGTGTCCTCGCTGGTGCTCTACCTGCTCTCGGACCGGGCGGGCTTCATCACCGGCTCCTACCACCTGGTCGACGGCGGCTACACCGCGCGGTAGGGGCAAGACCTCCGACGACAGCGGCCGCGGCGCGCATGGGCGGCCTGCCAGCGGCAGGTCGCGCGCGCCGCATCGGCGGAGGCGCAAGGCCGCAGCCGCCCATCTGCCGCGCGATGGCGCGGCAACACCCACCCGTCGATCCCGCAAGTCCGCCACGCGCCTCGCCTCTGGCCCTTCCCCCGCCCTGCCGCTAAACCTCCCCCGCGAACGACGGGACGGGACAGATGGCGCGCATCCTCATCACCTCGGCGATCCCCTACATCAACGGGATCAAGCACCTCGGCAACCTGGTGGGCAGCCAGCTGCCCGCCGACCTCTTCGCGCGCTACTTCCGGGCGCGCGGGCACGAGGTCCTGTTCCTCTGCGCCACCGACGAACACGGCACCCCGGCCGAGCTTGCGGCCGCCAAGGCGGGCAAGCCGGTGGCCGAATACTGCGCCGAGATGTGGGCGGTGCAGAAGGAGCTTTCGGACGGCTTCCGGCTGTCCTTCGACCACTTCGGCCGCTCCTCCAGCCCGCAGAACCACCGGCTCACGCAGCATTTCGCGGGCCGGCTGGACGCGAACGGCCTGATCGCCGAGGTCACCGAGAAGCAGGTCTTCTCGATCGCCGACAACCGCTTCCTCCCCGACCGCTACATCGAGGGCACCTGCCCCAATTGCGGCTACGAGCGTGCCCGCGGCG
>CAZYBG010000030.1:22587-22812 GCA_964645155.1 uncultured Rhodobacterales bacterium
GCAGTTGGACCCGACCGACCTGATCAACCCGCGCTCGGCGATCTCGGGCTCGACCGATCTGGAAATCCGCGACACCAGGCACCTCTACCTGCGCCAGTCGGCGCTGAAGGACCGGCTCGGCGCCTGGATCGACAGCAAGACCGACTGGCCGGTACTGACCACCTCGATCGCCCGGAAGTGGCTCACCGACGGCGAGGGGCTGCAGGACCGCGGCATCACCCGCGA
>CAZYBG010000030.1:22822-32191 GCA_964645155.1 uncultured Rhodobacterales bacterium
TGGAGGGCAAGGTCTTCTACGTCTGGTTCGACGCGCCGATCGAGTACATCGCCTGCGCTGCCGAATGGGCCGATGCGCGCGGCGAGCCCGCCTCCGCCTGGGAACGCTGGTGGCGGACCGACAAGGGCGCCGATGATGTCCGCTACGTGCAGTTCATGGGCAAGGACAACGTGCCCTTCCACACGCTGAGCTTCCCCGCGACGATCATGGGCTCGGGCGAGCCCTGGAAGCTCGTCGACTACATCAAGTCGTTCAACTACCTGAACTACGACGGCGGCCAGTTCTCCACCTCGCAGGGCCGCGGCGTCTTCATGGACCAGGCGCTGTCGATCCTGCCCGCCGACTACTGGCGCTGGTGGCTGCTGTCGCACGCGCCCGAGAACTCCGACAGCGAGTTCACCTGGGAGAATTTCCAGCAGTCGGTGAACAAGGACCTCGCCGACGTGCTCGGCAACTTCGTCAGCCGCGTCACCAAGTTCTGCCGCTCGAAGTTCGGCGAGGCGGTGCCCGCGGGCGGCCAGACCGGCGCGCGGGCGCAGGCGCTGATCGACGAGCTCGAGACCCGCGTGCGCGTCTACGAGGGCCACATGGAAGCGATGGAGGTCCGCAAGGCTGCGGCCGAACTGCGCGCGATCTGGGCCGCCGGCAACGAATACCTGCAATCCGCCGCCCCCTGGGCCGTCTTCAAGGACGACCCCGACCGGGCGGCGGCGATGACGCGCCTGGGGCTGAACCTGGTGCGGCTCTACGCGGTCCTGTCCGAGCCCTTCATCCCCGACGCCGCCGCCGCCATGCTCGCGGCGATGGGCACGGCCGACCGGGGCTGGCCCGGCCCGATCGCCGAGGCGCTGGCGGTGCTGGACCCCGGCCATCCCTTCGCCACGCCCGACGTCCTCTTCAAGAAGATCGCCGACGAGGAGCGCGAGGACTGGCAGAAGCGGTTTGCCGGCCAGCGGACCTGAGGCCGCGCCCGCGGCGTCCCGAGGGCCCCTCAGGCCGCGGCCCGCTCCTCGGCCGTCTCGCCGTTCAGCGGCTCGTCGCGGCCCGACAGGAACAGCCCGAGCCCGTTGAGCGCGGGCACATGTTCGGAGAACGCGCGCAGCGCGATCAGCACCGGCACCGCGATGAACATCCCGATCACCGACCAGGCCCAGCCCCAGAACGCGACGGCGAGGAACACGACGACCGGGTTGAGCTTGAGGCTCCGCCCGACGGCATAGGGCGTGACGAACTGGCCCTCGATGCTGGTCAGCGCCAGGTACGCCCCCGCCGCGAGCGCCGCCGTCGCCGGCTGGTCGAAGGTGACAAGCCCGATCGCCGCGGTGATCGCGACGCCGACCACCGCGCCGACGAACGGGATGAAGTTGAAGACGAACGCCATCGTCCCGAACAGCACCGGGTTCGGCATCCCGATCAGCCAGAGCGCCAGCGCGACCGCCGCGCCGAGGCCCGCGTTGATCACCGTGATCGTCAGGAAGTACCGGCTGATCTTGCGCTCGATGTCATAGGCGATCTGCACCGACCGCCGCTTGTCGCGGAAGGTCGGGCTGGCCTGCACGATCTTCTGGTAGAACATGTCGCCCGAGGCGATCAGGAAGAACAGGAGCGCCAGCGTCAGCACCAGCTGCGCCAGGACGTAGGGCGTCGAGAACGCGACCCGCTCCAGAAGGCCCGGGCCGCCGACGACGACCCGCTCGGCCCCCTCGGCCTCGGCCGAGGCGAGCTTCTCCATCTCGGCGCTCGCCTCCGAGATCTGCTCGACCGCCGAGCTGACGCCGCGCAGCTTCGTCTCGATGTCGCGCATGATCGCCGGCGCGTCGGCGGCATAGGTCTGGATCGGCCCGGAAAGGCCGACCAGCGCCGCGAAGAGCAGCGTCACGAGGCCGAGGGTGATGAGGGCCGCGACGATGCCGGTCGGGATGCCGCGCCGGGTGAGCCAGCGCCGCACCGGCGAGAAGGTGAGCGACAGCAGGAACGCGAGCAGCACCGGCATCAGGAAGCCGCGGGCAAGCACGATGGTCGCGCCGGCGAGGATGATGAACAGCCCCACGGTGGACCAGCTCGCGCCGCGCACGATCTCCATCCGCGCCCCATCCGGCGCCTCCGCCCCGGCCGGCTCGGTCGTGCCCGTCGCCATGTCTTCCCCCGCCGCAGGTGCTCCCTGCCAGCGCGGAGAACGCCGCCCGGGCCCGTCCGGTTCCGTCAGAGCGGTGCTACGTTGGTGGCGCTGGGGCGGCCGTCGCGGCTGCGCGCGATGTCGAACCGCACGCGCTGGCCGCGTGCCAGCGGCCGTTCATCCTTCAGCCGGACTTCCGAGAGGTGAACGTAGACGTCAGCGGCGACATCGTCGCGCGAGATGAAGCCGTAGCCCTTGGTTCCGTTGAACCACTTGATCGTGCCCACATGCATGTTTCCTCCTCCTTCGGGTCAGGGGGGTGAGACATGGATCCAATTTGACATATCGCTGCGACGCCCTTTGGAGGCGCCACAACGTCAACAGTCGCATGATCTCCAATCGATCGTTTCCATGCTGTACCGAATCGCCTCGTTCCGCAACCGGAGCGCGAGGTTTACCCAACGGAAAGCACCGGAGGCCGGCTGAAACCGGCCCGCGCCGTCGGCAGCCCGCCCGGTCGGTGGTGGTGCCCGCGGCCGGACTTGAACCGGCACGGCCTCGCGGCCTGGGGATTTTAAGTCGACCAATGTGGTCTATCCTATACCTAACCGGCACTGCGCCACACTACGGTAAAGCTCTGATCAGTCTCGCATTTTCGGCGGTCTCGGTCAGTCTGCGATAGCCGAACCTGCGACACAGCAGGATGTACGGTGGCTCCTATGTGGCACCCAGAACGGGCAACGGATAGAGTGTACATGACCACGATCAAGCTTACCAAGACTACCGTCGATAGCGCGGAACCACAGTTGAAGGATTACGAGCTGCGGGACACGATGACCCCTGGCTTCCTGCTGAAGGTTACGCCAACCGGCAGAAAAGTCTTCATGATCCAATATCGTACAAATGCCGGGCAGCGACGGAAACCCGCTATCGGTCGCTTTGGGGAGATTACGGTGGAGCAGGCGAGGTCGATCGCCCAGGATTGGTTGGCTGAAGTTCGAAAGGGTAAGGATCCGAGTGCTGAACGGGTGGCCGCCAGGCTTGCTCCGACAATGCGCGAGCTTTGCGATCGCTTCATTGCGGACTATTCCGAGCCCAAGAATAGCAGGAGCACCGTCGCAAGCAACAGGGGATACATCAACCGTTACATCTTGCCAGCACTGGGTCCAAAGAAGGCGCGTGATGTGGACCGCGTTGACATTGCTGAGCTGATTTCGCGCATGAAGCGCACACCCACGCAAGCCAACAGGACGCTTTCCTGCCTACGGAAGATGTTCAACATGGCAGAAGTTTGGGGCTATCGTGACGATGGCACCAACCCTTGTCGGCACATTCCAAAATATCCGGAGACAGGCAAGACCCGACTGATCAGCGACGACGAGATGGTCCGTCTTTTCAGGTACCTCGACCGCGCGGAAGCCGAGGGATTGGAGCATCCCTTTTTCACCTTGGCGATTCGGCTTCAATTCGCCTTTGCGGCGCGCATGTCGGAGATTGTCGGTCTCGAGTGGGCGTGGATTGACTTCAAACGAAAACGCGTCGTCTGGCCCCGCAGCAAGACGGGCCAAATGTCAAAACCGATGAGCGAGGACAGTTTCGTTCTGCTTTCCAGTGCTGTGCAGCTCAAGAACAGCCGTTTCGTCGTTCCGTCGATTCTCGATCCTGAAAAGGCGATGTCGCAGGATGCCTATGCTGGCGCTTGGGCTCGCGTCCTCAAGCGATCCGGTATCCCCCATGTTGGCACCCACGGAATTCGACACCGCGCGACGACAGAAATCGCAAACTCGGGCGTGCCAGTGAAAGTGGGCATGGCCCTTACCGCTCATAAGACGGTCACAATGTTCATGCGCTACGTTCACACGGAAGATGACCCAATCCGGGCTGCGGCGGAGACTGTGGCACAACAGCGAAAGCAGCTTCTTGCAAACACTAGGTTGGATCGGAACTCTGGACTTCAGTGATCGCAACAACTCGGCGGTGATACCCTGTCTGAGCGCGCTGGCCATTGTCGGTATCGGCCCCGACGATCGTCTCGCGCTTGCGAAACCGCCACCCTTTGCAACAGAGCGTTCGATCATCGATACCATCAGTCTGGCTGGCGGGCCTCCGGGCTGGCCCGTTTCCTGCGCGAGCGCTTCGGCAAAAGCGACGAGATCGTAATGCACGGCGCCGGACGTTGATGGAGGCCTGGGCGCGCTTTGCTGTCGGCGGCACCGGCGAGGTCGTGGCGCTTGTGCAGGCGTGAGCGATGTTCGCAAGGTTCGTTGAATCCCGTAGGTTTGCTCACTGATCAGCAGGCGCGTTGCCGTTGCGATCCACCTGGAACGCCCGCTTGCCCTTCACGGTCCAGACCTCGCGCGCGTGTTCGCCCTGATCGCTTCTCAGCTTGTCGGCCATCCAGATAAGCGCACCGTAGATCAGGGCGCGGTCGTCGTCGGTCAGGTCCACGATCCCGGCCTTGACGACCAATCCGCCGAGTTCGATCAGGTGCCGAGTGCGCCTGCGGCGGTCGACCTGCCAGCTGCGCATGTCATGCCGGGCCTCTGCCGCCTGATGCCGGTTGCACGCCGCCCGGTTGCGCCGGAGAGCGGTCAATGTCTGGTGCAGACGCCGGAGCAGGTTGCCGCGATCTGCCGCGAAAGAAGGCGGCCCCGCGCTTGGCCCATGCCTCCTTCTTGCTGGTGTCGTTGGTCTCGGCGAGCACGATCAGCGCACCGGCCAGTTCATCAACACTGAGCATGTCCGCACCAGTTGCGATCACCAGCTCGCCCAGCTGCTGCACCTTGCGGGTCTTGAGGTCGCGCGCCTTGTCCTCCAGCGCCTTCAGCTCCGTATCGAAATCCCGTGGTTTGCGCATCATCATCTCCGTAAGCGGTTGATGCAGCGATGATAGTTGAGCGCGTGGCCGAATGCTGTAGGGTTGCCCGGACGGTCTGGCACGGGCCGGTTCCCCCCGAGATTTTATCGAGGGAGGGCGCGCTTATACGTCGTTCCGACGTGGCATATCCCGTGCCAATGATCCGGTCGCGATGGCGATCTATCATCTTCACGTCAAGGTCATTGGCCGCAAGTCCGGCTCCAGCGCGGTGGCCGCCGCCGCCTACCGCTCGGCCTCGCGGCTGCGCGACGAACGGCTGGGTCGTGCCCAGGACTTTTCCGCCAAGCGCGGCGTTATCCATTCGGAGATCATGCTGGCGGAGGACGCGCCCGAACAGTGGAGCGACCGCGAACGGCTCTGGAACGACGTCGAGGCGTTCGAGGTGCGCCGCGACGCGCAGCTGGCACGCGAAGTGGAATTCGCCCTGCCGCGCGAACTGACGCAAGCCCAAGGTATCGAACTCGCCCGCGATTTCGTGCAGGCGGAATTTGTGGGTCAGGGCATGATCGCTGATCTCAATGTGCATTGGGACCGGACCGCTGATGGTCTTGCGAAACCCCATGCCCATGTGATGCTGACGATGCGGGAGGTGGACGAGACCGGTTTCGGACAGAAGGTGCGCGACTGGAACCGCACGGACATGGTGACGCGCTGGCGCGAACGCTGGGCGCAGCTTGCCAATGCGCGGCTGGCCGAACACGACATCGACGCACGGATCGACCATCGCAGCCTTGAGGCGCAGGGGATCGCACTGGAACCGCAAAGCCAGGTCGGCGCGCCCGCGCAGCGGATCGAAGGCGAAGGCAGCGAGGCCGCTGACCGCGCGGAACTGCACCGCGAAATCGCCCGCAACAATGGCCAGAGGATCATCGCCGATCCGTCCATTGCGTTGGATGCGATCACGTATCAGCAATCGACCTTCACGCGCCGCGACATGGCGATGTTCGCGCATCGGCACAGCGACGGTGTCGACCAGTTCAACGCGGTCATGGGCGCGATGCGCGGCGCGCCCGATCTGGTCGCACTCGGCAAGGACAGTCGCGGCGAGGATCGCTTCACCACATGCCAGATGATCGAGGCGGAGCAGCGCCTGCACCACGCGGCGGGATTGATGGCGGAACGGAAACGCCATGAGGTGAATGACAGGCACCGTGACGCCGCTTTGTCGCGTGCAGCCGAACGCGGCCTTGTCCTGTCGGGAGAGCAAGCCGACGCGCTGGCGCAGATCATGAATACGCGCGATCTCGGCATCGTCATCGGCCATGCCGGGACGGGAAAGAGCGCGATGCTGGGCGTGGCGCGGGAGGCCTGGGAAGCGGCGGGCTACCGGGTCCGGGGCGTGGCCTTGTCCGGCATCGCGGCGGAGAATCTCGAAAGCGGATCGGGCATCGCGTCGCGCACCATTGCCAGCCTGGAGCACGGCTGGGGACAGGGGCGCGACCCGCTGACGGCGCGCGATGTTCTGGTGATCGATGAGGCGGGCATGGTCGGCACACGGCAGCTGGAGCGGGTCTTGACGCACGCCGCGGAGGCTGGGGCCAAGCTGGTGCTGGTCGGCGATCCGCAGCAATTGCAATCCATCGAGGCGGGTGCGTCGTTCCGCTCGCTCCAGGAGCGCCACCGCGGGGCGGAGCTCGGCGAGGTTCGCCGCCAGCGGGAGGACTGGCAGCGCGCGGCCACGCGCGATCTGGCGACCGGTCGCATCGGCGAAGCGATCCGTGCTTATGACAGCCATGGCATGGTGCATGAGGCACAGACGCGCGAGGAGGCGCGCCGGGATCTGATCGACCGCTGGGACCGCGACCGGCGGGCCGCCCCCGATGCCAGTCGCATCATCCTGACGCATACCAATGACGAGGTACGTGCCCTCAACGAGGCGGCGCGCGAGCGGATGCGGGAGACGGGCGATCTGGCCGACGACATTCGCCTCACGGTCGAGCGCGGCACGCGCAGCTTCGCCAGTGGGGATCGTGTCATGTTCCTGCAGAACGACCGCGGCATGGCCGTGAAGAACGGCACGCTCGGGACGATCGAGCAGGTCGATACGCAGAGCATGATCGTGCGAACGGACGATGGCCGATCCGTTGCCTTTGATCTGAAGGATTACGACCGGATTGATCACGGCTATGCCGCGACCATCCACAAGGCTCAAGGCATGACGGTGGACCACACCCATGTGCTGGCGACACCGGGTCTGGATGCCCATGGCAGCTATGTCGCCCTGTCGCGCCACCGCGAGGGGATGGATCTGCATTATGGCCGTGATGACTTCGCCAGTCACGACCGGCTGGTCCGCACCCTGTCGCGCGACCGGGCCAAGGATATGGCGTCGGACTACGACCAACGCGATCCCGCGCAAGACTATGCCGAATGGCGTGGGATCACCTTCCGCGCCCGTGTTGTCGAGATCATGCAGAAGCTCGTGCCGGAGAAGCTGCGCGAGGCGGCCGAGGATCTGCTCGACGGGCTGCGCCAGTCCGGAGACGCTGCGCCTGGCCCGGTGGTCAGGCCGGAGCCGGAAAGGGAAGACGGACGGCGCGCGATGGCGGGACCTGCGCAGCCGAGGGTCCAGGCCCTTCGTGACACACCGGCGCCAGAACGAGCTGCCGCCGGGGATGAGGATAGGGAGCTAGAGCTTCGCAAGGCTCGCACCAAAGCCCTCATCCGGCATGCCCGCGCGTCCGATGCGATCCTTGAAGCCAAGCGACAGGGCGCGGCGCCTTCGGACGAACAGCGCCGCGAGCTTGGCGCAGCACGCCGCGCATTCGATCAGGTCCGGCCTCACGGCTGGCAGGATGCGGAAGCCGCCTACAGCAAGGACAACAGCCTCGCCTTTGAAGCAGGCTCCGGCAATCCCGCTCGCGCAATCCGCGCCCTTCAGCTGGAAACGGAACTTCGCGTCGATCCGGCAAAGAATCCGAACTGGCGCGCCGACCGCTTCGTGGAGCGCTTTCGGGAACTCATGCAGGCGGGCGAACGCGAATATGCGGCGGGCAACTATTCCGGCTACAGGGCCGCGCAGGCGGAGATGGGCAACATGGCCATGAGCCTCCAGCGCGATCCGCAGATGGAATCCCTGCTTAAGGGCCACAAGAAGCAACTCGGCATCAGCATGGATTTCGAGTCAGCGATGAGGCTCGGGCAGCAACTTGCCTTCAGTCACGGCCTCGACCTCGGCAGGGGGCGGGGCCTCGGTCTCTGAACCCCGCCGATCTGCCGCCGCTCCCGCGCTGTGCTGCGACGACGCGCCAGGCGCTCTTGCGCGCGCGCATCGGTGCGTCCTGTCTGTATGGGGAGCCGCGAGAGGCCACCAACCGGAGCCAGACCAGCCATGCACCAACCAGACCGTATCATCCGCCTCAAGACCGTCGTCTCCCGGACCGGTCTGTCGCGGTCCACCATCTACCGCAAGATCGCCGAAGGCACCTTCCCCGCCCAGCTCAGGATCAGCATCCACGGCGCTGGCTGGCGAGAGTCCGACATCGACCGCTGGATCGACGATCCGGCAGGCTGGCGGCTGGAGCGTGAGGCTGGATGATTGGAATACTGCCGCTCTAATGGACGGGCAGTTAAGCTAACCCGGCGCAGAGCGGACGCCCAGCCTGCCGTTTGTGCCGCATTGCAGTTTCCTTGAAGCTGACGTTCAGACAGGGTGCAGCATTTGGAAGATTTGCCTCCGGGCGGCCCAAGGTTGGGGGTCGGATCAGGTGCTGAAGTCCGGCACCGGCCAAACAAGCCCGGCAAGCTCAAGCAGGCTGGCCACCATCCCCGTCGGCTGCCGCAGCGGCGGCCCGATGGGCGCTTTGCGCGCCGGGCAGGCTTGGATCGCTGTGTCTGTGAAGATCGGCTGACGCCCGTGCTTGCCAGTCAGGGTAGCAAGCCATTGTGTCTCGGGATCGAACCAGATCGGCAGCAATTCGCGCTTCGAAAACGCGGCGTTGTACTTACGCCATTTCTTGGTGCCGTAGGGAGGGGCTTCGATCCGCTCATGCTGCCTAGCTAACAGACTGGATTCGCAGTATGAATCCTTCACTGTATATGCGCAGCAAAGCCATTCTGGGGCAAACCCGATGGCAGCATGACGGAGACCGGAACCCGTTTGCGGAACATCCGCTATCTGATCAGACGAACCGGGCCAGCTCTCAATTTGGACAGCAGATATTGCTTGGGCCTTCGACGCGCCGCCTGTGAGACTGGAGTTGTTCGGTCGGGTAAAAGCGAGTATCGTCGAGACACCAGTCGCTGAATTCGACGTCCGACTCTGCGGTATCGGGCATCGGGGCGTGTATGTTTCGTTTGATCGCGCGTGTCGATGCGACGCCTTTTGGGCGGTCTTGTTTCTGATGGTCTCGCGATCAACGCAGCCTTACCGTTG
>CAZYBG010000031.1:0-31507 GCA_964645155.1 uncultured Rhodobacterales bacterium
ACCCCGGCCGCGAGCGCGATGACGTCGCGCGAAAAGAGCGACAGCTCCATCCCGGTCTGGCCCTGGGTGACCCCGTCGCACATCGCCGGCACGCCGCCGGCCACCTGCGCCGTGCCGCCCGCGCGGCGGGCCGCGGCGCGGATCAGGTCGGGGAACCGTTCATAGGGCTGGTGCGCCGAAAGCATGTCGTTGTAGGCGGTGACGATGCCGAGGTTCGGCAGCCTGCCCTCGGCCAGGGCCGCCTTGTCCTCGCCGGTCGCGGCATAGGCATGGGCCTGGTTGCCGCAGGAAAGGTGCGCCCGCGCGACGCCCGCCTCGGCCGCGCGCGCCAGCCGGTCCAGATAGGGCCGCCGCGTCGCCCGGCTGCGCGCGACGATCCGGGCGGTCACCTTTTCGACGGTCGGGTTCAGCGCCATGGCGGCCTCTCCTTCTGGCTCACGGCAGTGTACGGCGGGACGCTTGCGCTGACATAGGTCGTTAGCGCTAACAAGTCCATCCGCGGCGCGCCGCTTCCGCTCCCGGGCCGAACGCGCTAAGGCGGGGCCATGGTTCCTGGCAGCCGCCCCACCGTGCGCCTCCGGCCGCAGGCCGATGCCCGCCGCATCCGGCATGGTCACCCGTGGGTCTACGACAACGAACTGGTGACCGACCGGCGGACGAAGGCGCTCGCGCCGGGCAGCCTGGCGGTCCTGGAAGATGCCGACCGCCAGCCGCTCGGCACCGTTACCGTCAACCCCGGCTCCAAGCTGATCGCCCGGATGCTCGACCGTGATCCGGCGGCCGGGATCGGGCGCGACTGGATCGAGGCGCGGCTCGACGCGGCGCTCGCGCTGCGGGCGCGGCTCTATGACGCGCCGGTCTACCGGCTCGTCCATGCCGAGGCCGACGGATTTCCCGGCGTGGTGATCGACCGCTTCGGCGATGTCGCCGCGTTCCAGCCGAACGCCGCCTGGGCCGACCGGCTGTCGGAGGCGTTCGCCGACGCCCTCGTCGCGGTAACGGGCGTGGCAACGGTGGTCCGGAACGGCGCGGGCCGGGCGCGTGCGCTCGAAGGGCTGCCCGACGAGACGGCAGTGCTGCGCGGCGCCGTCGATGGCCCGGTCCCGGTGCCGATGAACGGCGCCGTCTACATGGCCGACCTGACCGGCGGCCAGAAGACCGGCCTGTTCCTCGACCAGCGCGACAACCACGCCTTCGCCGCCCGCCTTGCAGGCGGCGCGCGGGTGCTCGACGTCTTCGCGCATGTCGGCGGCTTCGGCCTCGCCGCGCTGGCCGCGGGGGCGGCCTCGGCGCTTGCCGTCGATGGCTCGGCCGCGGCGCTCGCGCTGGCGCGCGAGGGGGCCGCGCGGACGGGCGTGGCCGCGCGCCTCGAGACCCGCCAGGCCGATGCGTTCGACGCGCTTGCGGCGCTCGGCGCGGCGGCGGATCGTTTCGGCCTCGTGGTCTGCGACCCGCCCGCCTTCGCGCCGGCGAAACCGGCGCTGGAGGCGGGCCTCAGGGCCTACGAGAAGGTCGCCCGCCTCGCCGCGCCGCTGGTCGCGCCGGGGGGCTTTCTCGTGCTGTGCTCGTGCAGCCACGCGGCCGATCTCGGCAGGTTCCGCGCCGCCTGCACCAGCGGCATCGGCCGCGCCGGGCGGCAGGCGCAGCTCATCCATACCGGCTTTGCCGGGCCCGACCACCCGCAGCACCCGGCGCTGCCCGAATCGGGCTACCTCAAGGCGCTGTTCTTCCGGCTGTCCTGATGCGGGCCTTCCTCGACGCCTGCGTGCTCTATCCCACGGTCCTGCGCGAGGTGCTGCTCGCGGCGGCCGAAGAGGGCCTCTACCAGCCGCTCTGGAGCCCGCGCGTGCTCGAGGAATGGGCCCGCGCCGCCGCCCGCCGCGGCCCGGCGGACGAGGTGATCGCGCGGGGCGAGATCGCGCTCCTGAAGGCGCGCCGGCCCGAGGCGCTCGTCGCCGACGCGCCGGGCGAGGGGATCATGCTGCCGGATCCGGCCGACGCCCATGTCGCGGCGGCTGCCCGCGCCGCCGGGGCCGACCTGATCGTCACGCTCAACCTGCGCGACTTCCCGCCGCGCGTGCTGGCCGGGCTCGGCCTCGGCGTTGCCCATCCCGATGCGTTCCTGCTTGGCCTGTGGCGCGCCCGTCCCGAAGCCGTGACCCGCGCCGCGGGCCGCGTGGGCGACGAGGCGCGGCGCCTCTCGGGCGCGCCGCAGCCGCTCCGCGCGCTCCTCCGGCGCGCCTCGCTGCCGCGCCTCGGAAAGGCGCTCGCCTGATCGGATCGGGTCCGGTCCGGTCGCGCCGCCGCTCGCGGGTGCCCCCGGGCGCGCCTGCTGGCAGTCATCAGCCCCGCGGCGCCGGCAGCGCGGCGCCCCAGCGCGCCTCCAGCGCCTCGATGGCGCCGATCCGCACCTCGACCTTCGGGTGGCTCATCAGCCAGGCGGGCACCGCGCCGGCATTCGCTCCGGTCAGCCGCTCGAGCTTCCTGAACAGCGACTTCTGCGGCCCGGTGCCGATGCCGGCCTTGGTCAGCAGCGCCGCGGCATAGGCGTCGGCCTCGAACTCGTCGCCGCGCGACAGCCGCGCCGCGAGGAGCGAGGTCAGCAGGTTGGCGATCCAGAGGCCGAGGCCGGGCAGGAAGCGCGACAGCACGACGGCGAGCGCGGTGCGGATCGCGTTCTGCCCGGAGAAGTCGATCATCCGCCGCCGCGAATGGCCGAGCGCGACATGGCCGAGCTCGTGCGCGATCACGCTCGCCAGTTCCTCGGCCGTCACCTCGCCGGCGCGGTAGCGCTGATAGAAGCCGCGGGTGAGAAAGATCCTCCCGTCGGGCGCGGCGAGCCCGTTCACCGGCTCGATCTCGTAGAGATGGACCTTGATCCGCTCCAGATCGAGCGCCGCGGCGAGGCGGTCGAGTGCCGGCTTCAGCCCGGGATCGGCGAGGAGCGTCGAGCGCGCGTCGAGCTCCTTGCCGGTGCGCCAGACCGAGAACCGGTACATCAGCAGGGCATAGACGATGGCCAGCAGGATCGGGGTGAGCTTCAGCATGGCCTCGATATGGTCCGGCAGGGCGCCGGCGGCAAGGAGGCCGGCCGCGCGTCGGTGCCGCACGTTGGCGCCGGGCGCCGGGCGGCGGGGTTCCCCCGGGGGCCGGAAAACCCGTGACAGTCCGCCCGCCGCCGCCCATGCTCGGCCGCCACCGCCCCCGGCCGAAAGGAGGTCGCCCGATGCCGCTCCGCCCTGTTCCCGTCGCCCGTCTCGCCGCCGCGCTCGCGGTCTGCCTCTCCGGCGCCGCGGCGCGGGCCGACTGTCCGCCGCCTTCCCGCGGGGGCATCGTCATCGACGACGGCCGGGTGCTCCTGCGCGGCCGCGACGGCGCCGTGGTCCGCTGCCTCGCCGACGAGGTCGCGGCGCTGCGGCGCGAGAACCGCGCGCTGCGCCAGCGTGTCGACATGCTCGAGGCCGCGCTTGCGCAGGCGCCGGTGCCCTATCTGGCCGAGGATGCCCGGGTGAGCGCCGAAGCCGGCCGGCCGGTCGGCCGGGCGAGCTTCGTGCTGACCGCGCGCCAGACGTCGCAGCCGGCGGCGCTGACGCTCGATGCCGGGGTGGTCGCGGCGCTCTGCGGCCGCCCGGGCGGCTGCCGGGTGACCCTGGTCGAGGCCGGCGAGGGGCTGCGCCGGTCCGACCCCGCGCCGCGCCGGACCACCGGACCCTGCGCGCTGACCTATGCGACCGAGAGCGGCGCCTGGGCGCGCGCGGCGCCCTGCGGCGCCGATGCGGGGGCCGCGGCAGGCGTCGATGGCGATGGCGCGGGGCCGGGCAGCGCGGCCGGGGCGGGGGCCGCGATCATCGCCTCGGCCGGGCGCTGCCACCTCGCCGATGCGCCGGCCGAGCGCGGGCCCGGCGGCGCGACGCCGCTTGCCGCCGACCGGACGCGCGGTCTGCATCTGGTCGCGCTTGCCGGTGGCGCTGCCGCCGGCCGGTTCCGCTGCGAGCTGGCGCTGGACTGAACACTCAGGCGCGCGCGCAACGCAGCGAGGCCCCGGCGGGTGCCGGGGCCTCGCGTCGCAAATGGCCTAGATCAGCGCAGCGTGTTGCGGCTGTTCGGGAGCCGCAGCCACACCTCGACGCGGCGGTTGCGCTCGCGCCCCACCTCGTCCTCGTTGCATGACAGCGGCATCAGCTCGCCGAAGCTGACCGGCGTCAGGTTCAGCCGGGCCGCCGTCGCCGGCGTCAGGGCGCCACCGATGATCCGGGCGACCTCGTCGGCACGGGCCTGGGCGAGCGCGGTGTTGCGGTCGCGATCGCCGATCGCGTCGGCAAAGCCCACCAGCAGCACTTCGAGCCCGTCGAACTCGCCCGCCTCCATCCGGCGCGCCAGTTCCTCGACGTTGCGCACCGATTCGACGTCGAGCGTGCTCGACCCGCTGCGGAACCGGAACGACACCGACAGGCGGTCGGCGCCGCGCAGCTCGCGCATCATGTCGGTGAACTGCCGGCCGCTGAAGTCGGGCTCGACCGCGGCGGTGTGGATCAGCGCCATCCCCATGTCCTCGAGCCGCATCCGCTCCAGCTCGCGGTCGATGAAGTGCACCTCCTTGATGTAGGGCTGCGCGTCGCGCGTCAGCGCCCAGTCGAGGAAGGCGCGCGCCTCGGGGTGGATGTCGCCCGGCAGCTTGAACGCGTAGAGCCGCCGCGAGAGCGAGTAGCCCTCGATCTTCATGCGGAAGTCCGACGGCTCGGAATGGAGTCCGCAGACCTCGCGGATCGTCATCAGCTTGACGTTGTTGCTGCGGGCCAGCCAGCGCCCGACATAGCCGATCGCGGCGGGATCGGCCATCACCGCGTCCACGAGCTCGTCGTAGGTCTCCCAGCGGGTGGGGTTCTCCATCTCCTCGCGGCCGGTGGGCCGGACGAGGCCGTTGAGCATAACCTCGCGGTCGCCCTGGCCGACGACGTAGCTCTGCACCGCGATCGGCACGTCGCCGCCGCCGAGCTCGAGCCAGTTGGTGATCTCGCCCGAGTAGATCCGCGCGACCTCCTCGGCCGAGAGATCTCGCACCGGGTTGTCCGGGTGGGTGATCATGACGATGCCGTCGAGGCCGAGGACAATCTCGTTCTCGGTGTTGCGCAGGTCGGGCAGGCCGGCCACCGTCAGCTTCTCGATGTCGCCGTCGTTGAGCGGCCGGTCGGTCAGGCCGATCTCGGCCAGGCCCTCGATGAGCGCCGGGATCGCGGCGCCGGAGCCGGGCGTCTTGAGGTCGATCTCGGCGCGCAGCGTGCCATCGGCTTCGGTGATCCGCACGGTGCGGACGGCGGGATCGCCGGTTTCCTCGATCTCGTAGTTGGCGCCGAGGCTCTCGGCATAGCCGCGCAGCAGGTTCGGGATCAGCGTGGTGCCCACGGTGCGGGACCCGTGGATGCCGAACTGCGGGCTGACCGGGGCCGCGGCCTCGGCCGCCTGCGCAGTGGCGAGGGCCTTCATGCAGGCGATGCCGGCGCAGTTGACCCGGCCCGCCTCGACGCGGATCAGGCCGAGCGTTCCGGAATCGATGATGTAGGCCCCGTTCTCGAAGCCGACGTAGCTGCCGGTGACGGTAACGCTCCCATCGGTCGAGGTCAGGATCACGGTGTCGTCGGCCGCGGCGGTCTGCGCGATGGCGGTTGCCGGGGCGGCAAAGGCAATCAGTCCCGCAGCGATCCACCGCCGCAGGCTGGAGCCGGGTAAACAGCTGGACATGGTACTCTCCTTGGCGCGCGCCACATCATCGGCGCTGGCTGGCGAGACGACGTCCCGAAAAACTGGCTTAAATGTGGCACGGGACTGCACGCCCGATGAGTGGGCATCACTTTGCAATCTGGAATGGCAAGGCTTGGCACACCGTACAATCAGAAGGCGTGCAACCGAACCCGCCGTCCCAGCGTCTGCGCGGCTGCCTCCGCGCAGCTGCACAGGCGGGTAGCGCCCGGGCGAAAGTGTGATTCGAGGCCACACTCCCGGCTTTGGCCGAGCCGGGGCAGAGCGCCGAACGTGGCGGAAAGCGCGCGAATGCAGGGCAAAAAATGGGCAAAGTTGACAAATTTGCGCGATTGTCGCCTTCCGGGGCAGAATCGTTCATATCCGGTTCACGGCAGATCGTTTACGGATTATGACCTGCGCACAAGTTGCCTGTGGAGGATTCGGCCATGGACTCGGATCTCATGCGCCTTGCCATTGTCCTTCTGTTCGTCGCCCTGATGCTCCGGTCGATCCGCCGGATCGTGACCGAGGCCCGCAAGGCCCGCGAGGCGCGGCAGCGCGCCGAACTGGTCGAAACGATCGACTGGCGCCGCACGAAGGCACCGCCGGTGCCGCGCCGCAGCCGGATCGAGCGGCTGTTTCTCGGCTGACCCGGCGCCGGCCGGCCGTTCACATCATCTCGCGCCCGACCTCGGCGATCGCCGCATCGAGGATGTCGAACATCTGGTCGATCTGGCCTTCGGTGATGACCAGCGGCGGCGAGAACACGCACATGTTGAGGAGCGGCCGGACGATGAGGCCGCGCGCCTCGCAGGCGGCGTCGACCCGCTCGCCGAACTCCCCGTCGATGCGGAAGCGCTTGTCCTCGGGCAGGTCCGGCCGGGCGGTTCCCTCGACGCAGCCGAGCAGCCCGATGCCGCGGACGTCGCCCACGATCTCGTGCCGCGCGAGTGCGGCGAGGCGGGCCTGGAACAGCGGCGTCACCTCGCGGACATGCGCGAGGATGTCCTCGCGTTCGAGGATGTCGATGTTCTTGAGCGCGGCGGCGCAGCAGACCGGATGGCCGGAATAGGTGTAGCCGTTGCCGAACATCACCCCGGCGCGGTCCTCGCCGGAGATCTCGTCGATCAGCCGGTCCGACACGATCGTCGCGCCGAGCGGCAGGTAGCCCGAGGTCAGGCCCTTGGCGGTGATGATGATGTCGGGGACGATGCCGAACACGTCTTCCGACGCGAACCAGTGGCCGAGCCGGCCGAAACCCGTCACCACCTCGTCCGAGATGTAGAGGATGTCGTTCTGCCGGCAGAGCTCGCGGGTGCGGCGGACATAGCCCTCGGGCGGGACGATCACGCCGCCCGAGGCGAGGACGGGCTCGGCGATGAACGCCGCGATCTGCTCGGCGCCCTCGACGCGGATCGCGCGGGCGAGGTCCTCGACCTTGGCGTCGCACCAGTCGGCGGGGCTCGTTCCCGCCGGGCGCCGGTGCGGCGCGATGTCGGGCAGGAAGCGGACCAGCCGCCGCTCGGTATCCATCGGGTTCTTCCAGCGGTCCTTGCCGGTCACCGAGGCGGCCAGATAGGTGGAGCCGTGGTAGCCGCGCTCGCGGGCCAGGAAGAGCTTCTTCTCCGGCCGGCCGCGCAGGTTCTGGTAGAACTGCGCGAAGCGCAGCGCCGTGTCGACGGCCGATGACCCGCCGGTGGTGAAGAACACCGAGTTGAGGTCGCCCGGCGCCATCTGCGCCAGCCGCTTGGCAAGCAGCGCCGAGGGCTCGGAGGCGAAGGCCCAGGGGCTGTGGTAGGCAAGCTTCATGACCTGCGCGGCGATCGCCTCGGCCATCTCCTGCCGGCCATAGCCGATCTGGACGTTCCACATGCCGCCCGGGCCGTCGATGAACTGCCGGCCATGGGCATCGACGATGTGGATCCCGTCGCCGCCGGCGGCCACCAGCCGGTCGGCCCCCTCGATGCCCATGCTCTCCCAGGGATGGAAGAAATGCGCGTTGTCCCAGGCCCGGATCGTGTCGGGCGCATGGCGCGTGAGGCGGGCGGGCGAGGCCATGGCGAGGCGCATGGGAAACTCCGGTGCGGGGAGGCGGCCGCGGCTGACTTTTTGTTTGAGTGCTCGATCAAATTATCATGCGGACAGGCCATTGACAAGCGCCACGGCGCGCCCATGCTCGCGCCGGAAGGGCAGGGAGGACCGCATGCCGGGAGAGCTGGCGGGGCCGGAGCCACGACCTCGAAAGGAACGCACGGAAAACGCGGCCCGACGGCGCAACCAGCTGGTCGAGGCGGCGCTGCGGTCGATCGTGAGAAACGGCCTCCGCGGCACGACGCTGGCCACCGTCGCGGCCGAGGCGGGGCTGAGCCAGGGCGTCGCGGTATTCTATTTCCAGACCAAGGAGGGGCTGCTCGCGGCGGCGCTGCGGCACCACTACGAGCGCTACGAGGCGAACTGGCGTGCCGCGCGCGACGCCGCGCCCGACGATCCGGCGCTGCGCCTCGCCGCGCTGGTCCGGGCCGACTTCGCGCCGCAGGTCTGCTCGCCCGAGGCGCAGATCCTCTGGCACGCCTTCTGGGGCGAGGCGAGTGCGCGGCCGCTCTTCAACGAGATCGCCGACGTGTTCGACACCCACCGCTCGGACGCGCTCGAGGCCGAGGTGGCGCGCCTTCTCGCCGCGCTTGGCCGCGACACCGCCGAGGCGGGTCCGCTCGCGGCCGGGGTCGAGGCGCTGACCGACGGGCTCTGGCTGCAGATCTACCTGTCGAGCGGCATCACCGACCCGCTGGCGGCGCGGGCGGTCACCCGCCGGTTCCTGGTCGCGCTGTTCCCCGAGCGGGCCGAGGCATTCGCGGTCCTGGGCTGACCTGCCGGGCAAGGGAGGCGCGCGCGGCGATGGCTGATCCCTACGATCCGGCCGAGGAGGGCGCCGAGATGGCGTTCGACGGCCGCATGAGCTACGGCGACTACCTGCGCCTCGACCGGGTCCTCGCGGCGCAGGTCCCGCTGTCGGACGCGCATGACGAACTGCTCTTCATCATCCAGCACCAGACCTCGGAGCTGTGGATGAAGCTCGCGCTCCACGAACTGAACGCCGCGCGCGAGGCGATCGTGGCGGACCGGCTGCCGCCGGCCTTCAAGATGCTCGCGCGCGTCACGCGGATCTTCGAGCAGCTGAACGACGCCTGGGACGTGCTGCGCACGATGACGCCGGCCGACTACACGCGCTTCCGCGACGATCTGGGGCAGTCGTCGGGCTTCCAGAGCCACCAGTACCGGCTGATCGAGTTCACGCTCGGCAACCGCAACGCCGCGATGATCCGTCCGCACGCGCACCGCCCGGCGCTGCGGGCGGCGCTCGAGGCGGAACTCGCGCGCCCCTCGCTCTACGACGTCGCGCTGCATGCCCTGGCCCGCAGCGGGATCGCGGTGCCGGCCGCGGTGCTCGGCCGCGATCCCGCGCAGCCCTGCCGCCCCGACCCGGGCGTGGCTGCAGCCTGGCTGGAGGTCTACCGCGACCCCGCGGCGCACTGGCCGCTCTATGAACTGGCCGAGAAGCTCGTCGACCTCGAGGACTACTTTCGCCGCTGGCGCTTCAACCATGTCACGACGGTCGAGCGGGTGATCGGCTTCAAGCGCGGCACCGGCGGCACCGGCGGGGTCAGCTACCTCAGGCGGATGCTCGAGGTCGAGCTGTTCCCCGACCTCTGGCACATGCGGACCAGCCTCTGACCGGCCCGCCCGGCCGGGGTCCGCGGACCCGGCCCTTGCCCAGGGCGATTGCCCGTGCCCGCCCGTTGCTCTATGACCACGCAAAATGGTCGGATTTCCGGAGACATCCCCCCCGCCCGCCCGCTGGCGCCGGCTGCAGCCGCCGCTCGGCGCGCTGGCGCTGGTGCTCGCCGCGCTCTGCCTGCTGCCGATCGTGGCGGTCGCGGTGGCCGCCGCGACCGGCAGCTTCGAGACCTGGCGGCACCTGTCCGGCACGGTGCTGCCGCGCTATGCGCTCAACACCGCGATGCTCGTCGCGCTCGTCGCCGCGGGAACCGCGATGATCGGCACCGGGGCGGCATGGCTTGTCACGATGACGCGGTTTCCCGGCGTGCGGCTCTTCGAGATCGCGCTCGCGCTGCCGCTCGCCCTGCCGGCCTACGTGCTGGCCTATGCCTATACCAGCTTTCTCGACCATCCCGGCCCGGTGCAGACACTCCTGCGCGACGTCACCGGCTGGGGGCCGCGCGACTACTGGTTCCCCGAGGTGCGCTCGCTGCCCGGCGCCGCGGTCATGCTCGTCCTCGTCCTCTATCCTTACGTCTACCTGCTGGCCCGCGCCGCCTTCCTGCAGCAGTCGGCGAACGCCTATCTTGCCGCCCGCGCCCTCGGCCGCGGCCCGTGGGCGGCGTTCGCCCGCGTCAGCCTGCCGATGGCACGGCCGGCGATCGCCGGGGGCGTCCTGCTCGCGGTGATGGAGACGATCGCCGATTTCGGCACGGTTGCGCATTTCGGCATCCAGACCTTCGCGACCGGCATCTACCGGAGCTGGTTCGCGCTCGGGGATCGCGCCGGTGCGGCGCAGCTCGCCTTCTGCCTCCTGACCGTCGCGCTGCTTCTCGCGGTGCTCGAGCGGCTGCAGCGCGGCCGGGCGAAGCACCACAACACCGGCAAGCGGTTCGAGGTCGTGCCGCCGGCCGCGCTGCGGGGCTGGCGGGCGGCGGGCGCGGTGGCGCTCTGCGCCGTCCCGGTCCTGTTCGGCTTCGCCGGACCGGTGGTGATGCTGGCCGAGATGGCGGTCGGCTCGGGGCAGGACCTGCTGTCGCCGCGCTATCTCGGCTTCGTGCGGAACTCGGTCCTGCTCGCCTCGGTCACCGCGGCGGTCACCGTCGGGGCGGCGATGCTGCTGCGCTACAACGCCCGGCTCGGGCAGGAGCGGGCGGCCCGCGCGGCGGTCGAGGTCGCGCGGGTCGGCTACGCGGTGCCGGGCGGGGTGATCGCCGTCGGGCTCCTGGTGCCGTTCGCGGCGCTCGACAACGCGCTCGATGCGTTCCTGCGCGAGGCGTTCGGCCTGTCCACCGGGCTGCTCTTCACCGGGACGATCGCGCTTGTCGTCTTCGCCTGCGCGGTGCGCTTCGCGGCGGTCGCGATCGGCGCCATCGACGGCGGGTTCGCCGCCGTGCCGCCCAACCTCGACTGGGTGGCCCGCACCCTCGGCGCGCGGCCGTTCGGCATGCTCCGCCGGGTGCACCTGCCGCTGCTCGCCCCCTCGGTGCTGACCGCGCTGCTCATCGTCTTCGTCGACGTGATGAAGGAGCTTCCGGCGACGCTGATCCTGCGCCCCTTCAATTTCGACACGCTGGCAGTGCAGGCGTTCCGCCTTGCCGCCGACGAGCGGCTGAACGGGGCGGCGGTGCCGAGCCTCGTCATCGTCGCGGTCGGTCTTCTGCCGGTCATCCTGGTCTGCCGGGGCCTCGGCCTGCGCCGCGCCGTCCCGCCCGCCGTTCCGCCTGCTAAAGCGGCTGTAGAGGCGGGCATCGAGACTGGCCTCGGGTCGGGTTTCGGAGCTGGCCCGGGAACTGGCCCGCGCGGCTAGGGTCTGAGGTCCACCGCCGCCCACATCGAGCCGTCCATGTAGAACGGCGTCGAGGCGTGGTCGTGCACGATCCTCCAGTCGCCGTCGATCCGGCGGAAGCACAGCGTCGCGCGGAACCAGATGTCGTCGCGGCTGCCGTCGGTCTTGGTGCCGCGCATCCGGTTCAGCGCCGTGGTCCAGGCGAGATCGCTGCCGACGACCATGTCGATATCGGTCGCCTCGACCTCGACCGGGCCATCCCAGGTGCCGAGCCAGGCGGCCATGCCGGCCCGGTCCACGCGGTCGCGCAGCGGCGGCGAGAGGCTGTAAATCACCGCATCGGGGGCGTAGCAGCCGACGATCGCGTCGGCGTCCTTGTCGTGATGCGCCCGGGCAAGGCGCGGGCACAGGGCGATGATCCGGTCGCTGTCGGTCATGGCAGCACTCCTCCTGTCGGTCTGTCCAGAAACATACCAGCCGGTCGGTATATACATCAACCCGCCGCCGGCCCGACGCGGGCGCGGTGTCAGAGCACGAAGTCGACGGCCTTGCCGAGCGGCAGTTCGCGGATGCGCTGTCCGGTCAGCGCGAAGACGGCATTGGCCAGCGCCGGGGCGGCGGGCGGCGTGCCGGGCTCGCCGACGCCGCCCAGCCGGCCGCCGCCCTGCAGGATGCGCACCTCGACCGCCGGCGTGCCCGGCATGCGGAGCGCGTCGTAGTCGGGGAAGTTCTGCTGCTCGACCTCGCCGCCGGCGAAGGTGATCTCGCCCAGCACCGCCGCCGAAAGCCCGAAGATCAGGCCCGAGACCATCTGCGCCTCGATGATCCCGGGGTCGAGCGCGCGGCCCACGTCGCAGGCGATCCAGGCCCGCGCGATGCGGATGCGCCCGCCCTCGTCCCGCAGCTCGACCACCTCGGCGACCGGCGTGCCGAAGGAATGGGTGAAGGCCACGCCCTTCGCGGTGCCGGCTGCGCCGCCGCCGCCCCAGCCCGACATCTCGCCCACCGCCGCCAGCACGGCGGCGGAGGGCGGGTGCAGCGGGCCGACATGGTCGATGCGGAACTGCAGCGGGTCGGCCCCGGCGGCATCGGCAAGCTCGTCGACGAAGCTTTCGTGGAAGAAGGCGTTCATCGAGTTGCCGACGGACCGCCAGTAGCCGACCGGCACCGCCACGTCGGCGAGATGGCCGGCGATCCGCACGTTCGCCACGGCGTAGGGCTGGTCGAAGCTGCCCTCGGTCAGCAGCCGGTCGGGGCCCGGGGCGGCGAAGCCGGTGGCCCGCCGCGCCGCCTGGCGCAGCACCGAGGGCGCGGCGATCCGCGCGTCGAGCACGGCGATCCGGCCGTCCTCGACCCGGCCGCGGAACCGGGCGAGTGCGCCAGGGCGGTAGACGTCGTGGCGCATGTCCTCGCTGCGGCTCCAGGTCACCTTGACCGGAACGCCCGGCATGGTGTCGGCCACGCGGGCGGCGAGCACCGCGTAGTCGGTCTCGAGCCGGCGGCCGAAGCCGCCGCCGAGAAAGGTGGTGTGGAGCGTCACCCGGTCGGCCGGCAGGCCGACCGCCCGGGCGCAGGCGTCGCGCGCCAGCACCGGCACCTGGGTCCCGCACCAGACCGTCAGCGCGTCGGGTTCGCGCAGCGCGGTGGCGTTCATCGGCTCCATTGTCGCATGGGCCAGGTAGGGCGCGCGGTACTCGGCGGTCACGTCGCCCGGCGCGGCGCCGGGGACCCGGCCCTCGCGGCGCAGCACGCTGTTCGGGCGGGCGTCGAATGCGGCGGCGATCCCGGCGAAGATCGCGTCGGTCGTCTCGGGGTAGGGTGCCGGGCCCCAGTCGACCGCGACCGCCTCGGCGCCGCGGAAGGCGTGCCACGTGCTCGCCGCAACGACCGCGATGCCGGTGCCGAGGTCGATCACCCGCTCCACCCCCGGCAGCGCCAGCGCCGGCGCGGGGTCGAAGGACCGCATGGGTCCGCCCAGACGGGGGTTCATGCGGACCGTCGCGAACACCATGCTGGGCAGCGCCACGTCGACGCCGAAGGTCGCAGTGCCGGTGACCTTCGCCACCATGTCGGTGCGCGGCAGCGCCCGGCCGAGCAGCTTCCATTCGGCCGGCGACCGCAGGACCGCCGCGGGCAGCGGTGCCGCCGCCGCGGCGGCCGCCAGCGCGGTGTAGGGCAGGGCGCTGCCGTCGGGCGCGTGGACCGCGCCGTCGCTGGTGCGCAGCACCACGGTCGACAGCTGCAACAGGTCGGCGGCGGCCCGCTTCAGCGCCTCGCGCGCGGTGGCGCCGGCCAGCCGCATCCGCACGAAGGCGTCGACCGTCGAGGTCGAGCCGCCGGTGATCTGCAGCGACAGCATCTTCGGCAGGACGGCCGCCTCCTCGGCGACCCAGCGCTGCCGCGGCGTCATCGCATAGGCCGCGAACGGCAGCCCGCCATCGACCAGCGCGCCGTTGAAGTAGGCCTGCGCCGGCGGGCCATGGATGACGCGCACGTCGTCCCACCTCAGGTCCAGTTCCTCGGCCACCATCGCGGCCAGCGTCGTGGTGACGCCCTGGCCCATCTCGGCGCGCGGCACCACGACGGTGGTGCCGGCGGCGTCGATGACAAGCCACGGCGTGAGCGCGACGGCGCCCTCGCCGGGGGCGAGCGGGTTCGGCGGCACCTCGCGGGCCTTCCAGACGCCGAAGGCGGCGCCGCCCGCGACGGCCGTGGCGACGACGAGAAAGCCGCGCCGCGTGTACCGCCCGAGCCGGCTCACGGCGCCGCGCCACGCAGGCGGCCGGCAGCATCGTGGATCGCCGCGCGGATCTTCGGGTAGGTGCCGCAGCGGCAGAGGTTGCCGGCCATCGCCGCGTCGATCTCGGCATCGGTCGGGGCGGGCGTCTCGGCCAGAAGCGCCGCCGCCTGCATGATCTGGCCCGGCTGGCAGTAGCCGCATTGCGCGACCTGGTGCGCCACCCAGGCCGCCTGGATCACGGACAGCGCGCCGGGCCGCCCCAGCCCCTCGACCGTCGTCACCGCGCCCCGGACCTCGCCCAAGGGCACCTGGCACGACCGGACGGCCGCTCCGTCGATATGGACAGTGCAGGCGCCGCAGGCGGCGATTCCGCAGCCGAACTTGGTGCCGGTCAGGCCGATCACGTCGCGCAGCGCCCAGAGGAGCGGCATCTCGGGGTCGGCGTCGATCTCGTGGCTGGCGCCGTTCACGACGATGCGCATCGGGTCCCTCCGGCGGTGCCGTCCATCTGCAAGGATGGACCTGTCGGCGCGCGATGCAAGGGCCGCGTCGGGTTCAGCGCGCCTTTGCCCCAAGGCTGCGCGACAGCGCCTCGGCCGCGGTGGCCACCTGCCCGCCGATCCGGTCGAGCGCCGCCTCCGGCAGCCGCGCCGTCGGGCCCGAGACGGACAGGCCCGCCACCGGCTCGCCGAAGGCGTTCCGCACCGCCGCCGCCACGCAGCGCATGCCCTCGTTGCGCTCCTCGTTGTCGAGCGCGTAGCCCCGCTGCCGCGTCGCCGCGAGGTCGGCGCTGAGGGCGCCGGGCTCGGTCAGCGTCGCCGGGGTGAACCTGACGAGCGCCGCCCGCCCCAGATAATCGTCGAGACGGGCGGGCTCGAACGCCGCGAGCAGGGCCTTGCCGATTCCCGAGGCATGGAGCGGCGACTGCGTGCCCGGCGGAAAGAACGCGCGGATCGAGGCATGGGTCTCGACCTGGGCGAGGAACAGCACCTGGTCGCCCTGCGCGACGCCGAGATTCGCCGTCTCGCCGGTCGCCTGCATCAGCGCGCGCAGATGCGGCCGCGCCCGCTCCACCACCGAGGTGCGGCGCAGGAACGCCGAGCCGACGAGGAATGCGCCCGGCCCGACATGCCAGCCCTGCGTCGTGGGGTCGAGCTCGACCATGTCGTGCGCCTGCAGCGTGGTCAGCACCCGGTAGACGGTCGCCGGCGACTGGCCGAGCCGCTGCGCCAGCGCCGACAGGCCCGCGCCGCCGCCTTCGGCCAGCGCCTCGAGGATGACGAGGGCGCGATCCAGCGCCTGGATCGTGTTCTGTTCGGTCTTGTCGTTGAACGCGCGCGGCCGGCCGCGCCGGCGTGGTTCGGACATCGGATCACCTCTCTCGTCCGCGCCGAGGGTAGCCGCCGCCGGTGGCCGCAGGCAATCGGCCACCATGCTCCGGCGGCAGCGGCGTGCGAGAGGCTAGAGGGCCGTCCGCTCCACGATGGCGGCGCCATCGGCCAGCGCGTCGTTGGGGTGGGTCACGACGGCCATGCCGGGCTGGAGGCCGCCGGTGACTTCGGCCATCCGGTTGTTGCGCCGGCCCACCCCGACCTCGACCTCGCGGGCGATGCCGCCGGAAGCCGCGAAGACATGCCATTGCTCGCCGCGCCGGAACAGCGCGGAGAGCGGAACCTGAAGCACGTCCTCGGCCTCCCATTCCACGATCCTGAGGAAGACCGCGAAGCCGCCGCCGAGGCCCGGGCGGTCGGCCGGTGGCGAGAGGATGTCGAAGCGGGCATCGACCCGCTGTTCCTCGACGCCGAGCGCCGAGACCTTGGTCCGCGCCACCGGCTCGACCGCGCGGAGCCGCGCGGCGAGCGGCGGCGTGCCGCCCCAGCGCTCGACCGCGGCAGGGGCGCCGGGCGCCAGCCGCACCGCGTCCGACGAGAGCAGGTCGGCGATGATCTCGAGGTCGGTGGGATCGCCGAGCGAGACCAGCCGCGCGCCGACATTGACCGGGCGCTCGCTGATCTGGTCGACCGCCAGCACGACGCCCGAGATCGGCGCGAGGATCGGGATGCAGCAGTCGCCGTCCGTGCCCCGCGCGGCCCCCGGCTCGATCAGCGCCGCGGCCGCCCGGTCGCGCGCACTCGCCGCCGCCTCGAGCTGGGATTGCGCCGCCTGGCGGCCCGCCTGGCGCGAGGCGAGCATCTGCGAGGCGTCCTCGAGCCGGGTGACCGAGGCGACGCCGCGCTCGACCAGCGTCTGCGCGCGGTCGAACTGCGACTGGGCGTAGGCGAGGTCCTCCTCGGCGCGGGCCAGTTCGCTCCCCGCCCCGTGGAACGCCGCCTCGGCCTCGCGCAGCGCCGCCTCGGCCTGCAGCCGCGCGCGCGCATCGAGCAGCGCCGGCGCCACCGGCTCGACCACCGCGACGACGGTCTCGCCCGCGACGACCCGGTCGCCGACATCCACCGGCGAGCGCAGGGCGGTGCCCGAGACCGGCGCCGAGACCTCGTAGACCTCGCGGATCCGCGTCTCGCCATCGGCATCGACGGTGACCTGCATCGGCCCCCGGGCCACGGGAGCGAGGTCGACCGGGATCGGTTCGGTACGGAACGCGACGACCGCGAGCCCGCCCGCCGCGAGGAGCCCGATCAGCCCCAGGATGATGTTGCGCGGATTGAGCTTCATGCCCTCACTCCCGTGTTTTCATGACCGCGACAAGATCGAGCCGGTCGAGCCGCCGCCGCACCACCAGCGCCGCGGCGAGCGCGGCGCCGAGGACCACGATGCTCGCCAGTGCGAAGGTATCCGCCTGCAGCACCAGCGGAATGCGGTAGAGGTCGGACTCGAAGCCGCTGACGGTCGCCTGGGCGATGCCCGCGCCCATCAGCCAGCCGAGCGGCTGGGCCAGCACCGCGACCAGCATCGTCTCGCCCACCAGCACGAACGAGACCTCGCCGGTGGTGAAGCCCAGGATGCGCAGGCTCGCCAGTTCCCTTGCGCGTTCCGAAAGCTGGATGCGGGCGGCGTTGTAGGCGACGCCGATCGTGATCAGCACCGCCACGGTGATATAGACGGTGGTCATGCGGCTGATGTTCTGGTCGATCGTCTCGAGGAACGCCCGGCGCGTGTCGGTCAGGCTGATCTCGCCCGAAAAGCCCGGCGTGTTCTTGATCGCCGCCTGCAGCGCCTCGGCCTCGGCCGGGTCGACCAGCACGTTCGCCGCCGAGACGCGCGGCGCCTGGCGCATCAGGCGGTTGAGCGTCTCGAGATCGACATAGGCGCCAAGGCCGAGATACTGGGTGACGGTGCCGGCCAGCGGCAGTTCGAACCGCTCGCCGGGCCGGTCGTGCAGCTCGATCTGCACCGCGGCGCCCGGCGCCACGCCGAGCTGCCCCGCCAGCGTGGCCGAGAGCAGGATCGTGCCGGGCGGCGGCTCGACCGCGCGGCCGTCGGCGCCGATCACCCGGGCCAGGTCGCTGCCCGCCCGCCGCGCCTCGATCGCCACGCGCTTGCTGCGGTGCCCGTGGCGCAGCACCGCCGACACCGACTGCTGGCCCTCGACCGCCAGGACACCGGGCAGGGCGCCCACCGCCGCCAGCACCGCCTCCTCGCGGTCGCCCGCGAACAGCAGCACCGAATCCTGCCGGAGGCTCTGGTAGAACGCGGTGTCGATGATCCGGTCGAGCGAATCGCGGAAGAAGTTCGAGGCGACGAGGATCGCGACCGCGAAGGCCATCCCGAGCGCCGAGAGCCCGGTGCGGACCGGCCAGCGCAGCAGGCTGCGCAGGATCATCATCATCGGCTGCGAGAGCCGGAGCGCCCGGAACAGCCGGTCGGGCCCGCCCCGCCGGAAGCGCGGCGGGGCGGGCGGCAGCATGGCGACGGCGGGCGCGATCCGCGCCGCCTTCAGCGCCGCCTGCAGCGCGCCGACACCTGCCACGGTCAGCGCGAGCAGCCCGGAGACCGCGAAGGCGGCGTAGGAGACGCGGAAGATCAGGAACGGAAACTCGAAGAACTCCGCATAGAGGCGCGCAAGGCCGAGCGTGAGCCAGTTGCCGGCCAGCCAGCCCGCCCCGACACCGACGAGCGCGACCAGGCCGGCGAGCATCAGGTAGTGCGTCGCCACCGCCGCGTCGGAATAGCCGATGGCCTTCAGCAGCCCGATCTCGCTGCGCTCGAGGAACACGATGCGGCCGATCACCATGTTCACCAGGAATGCCGAGATCGCGAAGAAGATCGGCGGCATGACCATCGACAGCGAGCGGAGCTGGGTCAGCTCGGCATCGATGAAGCTGTGGCTTTCCTGCCGGTCGCGGCCATGCGCGCCGAAGCCGCCGAATGGCGCGAGCAGCGCGTCGAGCCGGTCGATCACCTCTTCGGAAACGGCATCCGCCGAAAGCTTGATCGTCACGCTCGAGAACGCGCCGGTCATCTCGAAGGCGGCGGCCGCGGCGCGTTCGGGCATGTAGATGACGCTGAAGCCCTCGTTGTCGGGCATCAGCGCGCCCGGCCCCAGCGTGTAGATGAACTCGGGCGAGAGGAACGTGCCGGTGATGGTGAGCGCGCGCTTGTTGCCGTCGAGATTGGCCTCGAACACGTCGCCCGGCCGAAAGCCGTTGGCCTCGGCAAAGGGCGCGTTCACCATCACCTCGCCGGTGGCGTCGGGGTCGGGCAGGCGGCCGGCGCGCAGGATCGGCTCGTTGAGCTCGGGCATCCCCGTCGCCGGCAGCGACAGGATGCACCCGACCGCCGCCCGGGCGCGGCCCGGCAGGTCGAGCACCGCGATCTCCGACACCCGCGCCTCGGCCGCGTAGACCCCGGGGATCGCCAGGATCTCGGGCAGCAGCGTGCGCGGCGCCCGGCTGACCGTGGCGAACACGTCGGCGAAGCGGTTGCGGTCGTAATAGGTATCGCGCGTCTCCTGCAGCGCGCGCGACATCCCGAAGGTGGTCATCAGGATCGCGACGCCGCAGGCCAGCACCATCGCGATCGCCAGCGCCTGCGCCCAGAGGCGCCGGAAGTCACGCAGGAGCTTGCGGTCGAGCGCGTCCATGCCGGTCACCACTCGATCTCGGCCGGCGAGGCGCGGGTCGCGTTCTCCTCGACCTTCTCGACCCTGCCGTCGCGGAACCAGACCACCCGGTGCGCCATCCTGCGGATCGCCGCGTTGTGGGTGATGACCGCGGTCGTCGTCCCGAAGCGGTCGTTGACGTCGCGCAGCGCGTCGAGCACCTGCACGCCGGTCCTCGAATCGAGCGCGCCGGTCGGCTCGTCGCAGAGCAGGACCTCGGGCCGCTTTGCGATCGCCCGCGCGATCGCGACGCGCTGCTGCTCGCCGCCGGAAAGCTCGGCCGGGAAGTGGTCGATGCGGTGCGACATGCCGACCAGCGCCAGCGCCTCGGCCGGGTCCATCGGGTTCGCCGCCACGTCGGTCACCAGCTGGACGTTCTCGCGCGCCGAGAGCGATGCGACGAGGTTGTAGAACTGGAACACGAAGCCCACGTGGTCGCGCCGGTAGCGCGTCAGCGCGCGGTCCGACATCTCGTTGAGCACGTGGTCGGTGAAGCGCACCGTGCCCGAGGTCGGCCGGTCGAGCCCGCCGAGGATGTTGAGCAGCGTCGACTTTCCCGACCCCGACGGGCCGAGCAGCACGGTGAATTCGCCGGCATAGAGGTCGAGGTCCACGCCCGCGAGCGCGTAGACCTTCTCGGCGCCGCTGTCGTAGACCTTGGTCAGGCCTTGCGTGCGGAAGACGGGGGTCGCGCGCGGTTCCATCTCTGCCTTCCATGCAGGCCGCGCGCGGCGGCCGCCTTGACCGGCGTCAAGGGACGAGGATGGTCGCCCCCGTGGTCTGGCGCGCTTCGAGCGCGCGGTGCGCCGCCGCGACCTCGGCCAGCGGAAAGCGCTGGTCGATGCGGATGCGGACATGGCCCTCGCCGATCATCGAGAACAGGTTGCGGGCCATCTGCTGGCAGGTCGCGTGGTCGGCGATGTGGGTGAAGAGCGTCGGGCGGGTCAGCTTCAGCGAGCCCCTTGCCGCAAGGCGCTGGATGTCGAACGGCGGCACCGGCCCCGAGGCCGTGCCGAACAGGATCATCATGCCGAGCGGCCTCAGGCAGTCGAGCGAGCCGTCGAACGTGTCGCGCCCGACCGAATCCATCACCGCATCGACGCCCCTGCCGCCGGTGATCTCCTTCACGCGCGCCACGAAGTCCGCGGTCCGGTAGTTGATCGTGTGCGCGGCGCCGTGGGCCGCCGCGAGCGCGCATTTCTCGTCCGACCCTGCGGTGCCGATCAGCGTGATCCCCTCGGCCCTCGCCCACTGGCAGGCGATGAGGCCGACGCCGCCCGCCGCGGCATGGAAAAGGACGGTGTCGCCCGCCTGAAGCGGCGTCGTGCGGTGGAAGAGGTAGTGTACCGTCAGCCCCTTCAGCATCGCCGCCGCGCCATCCTCGAACGAGATCCCGTCGGGCAGCGGGCAGACCTGCGCGGCGGGCATCACGCGGGCCTCGGCATAGGCGCCCGGGGTGCTCGCCGCATAGGCGGCGCGGTCGCCGGGCGCGAGATGCGTCACGCCCTCGCCCACCGCCTCGACGATGCCGGCGGCCTCCATGCCGAGGGCGGCCGGCAGGTCGAGCCGGTAGAGGCCGCTCCGCTGGTAGACGTCGATGAAGTTGAGCCCGATGGCGTGGTGGCGGATGCGGATCTGGCCGGGGCCCGGCGCGCCCACCTCGCGGTCGACGAGGGTCAGCGCCTCGGGCCCGCCCGGCGCCTCGATCACCACTGTCCTTGCCCTGGCCATCCCGCACCCCCCCCGCGCTGCCGCCGCGCTGTCGCCACCAGACTGGCGAAGCGGCGCCCGGGGTCAAGGGGCCGGAACGACAAGGGCCCCGGCAGGGTGCCGGGGCCCGGTCGGCGGGACCGGCCCGCCATCACCTGCCGTGATCGCGCCCCGGCGCGCCGCGGTCAGCGGCGGCCGTAGGCGTGCTCGTGGGCCAGATCCTCGATCGCGTACCGCGAGATGCCGATATCGGCCAGGTCACGGTCGGTCAGGAGCGAAAGCTCGCGGAGCGTCCGGTTGTAGAGCTCGCGCTTGGCGCGGGCCTCGCGGAGCCGGCCGCGGTAGGCGCCGAACCGGTCGGCGAGGGAAAGGCCCCGGGTTGTCGAAACATATGTCATCTCTGTGCCTCATGGTGCTGGAGCGTTAGCGCTCTCGCTGCATTGCAGCAAAGATGGCACTTTTCCCGAGGGGAGCAACCCGCCGGATCGGCAGACCGCCTATGCGCGGCACGCAAAGCTCGTGCCATACTCGCGTCGCTTTCGGGCATTTCGTCCGGATTCGTGCCGCGTATCGGGGACTTCGCCGGATGAACACGCCTGCACACCTGATCTTCGGCGCCGCAGCCTTCGGCCGCCCGGGCGCGCCGGCGGTGACCGCGGCGGCGCTGGCCGGGGCGCTGGCCCCCGACCTGTCGCTCTACCTCATGGCGGGCTGGGCGCTCTATGTCGCGCAGGTCCCCGCGCAGGTCGTGTTCGACGAGATGTATTTCTCGCCGGCCTGGCAGCGCATCTTCGCCGTCGACAACTCGTTCATCCTCTGGGGCCTTCTCTTCGTGCTCTCGCTCGCCCGCGGCGGTGCGGCGCTGCGGGCCTTCGCCGCGGCGGGGCTTCTGCACCTCGCCTTCGACTTCCCGCTCCACAACGACGACGCGCGCCGGCATTTCTGGCCGCTCTCCGACTGGGTCTTCGCCAGCCCGCTGAGCTACTGGGACAGGCGCCACTACGGCGACATGGTCGGCGCGGCCGAGATCGCGGCCTGCGTTATCCTGACGGGGCTGCTGGTCTCGCGGTTCCGGGCGCTCGCCGCGCGGCTGGGCCTTGTCGCCCTGCTGGCGCTCGAACTTGGCGCTACGGGGGTCTGGGCACTGATCTTCTAGCGGCGGCCGGCGCCGACTCAGGCGGGGCCGATGCGCCCCGGAGAGGCCGCTGCGGCGGCGCCCGCCGGCAAGGGCGAGGGTCGCATTTCAGGTGCCTCACGCGCTGTTCAGACCTGTTTCAGGCCCGCGCCGGACCCGCGTGAGAATTGTTTCAAGCGCTGCAACGTGCGGGCCGGTCAGGCAAATCCGGCCAGGCGGCGGGCGCTGCGGCGTTCTGCCGCGGGCTTTGCGATCACGCGCCGCTGCCGTGTCTGTGGCATGCGCGTGATTTCGCCGAAGCGTAGCATGATCGTGCTGATGCAGTTGATCGGAAACGGGAATTTCCCAGCCCATCGCTGCGCCTTGTCAGCATCGAACGCAACCAATGAAGGGACCAAGCCATGAAGACTATCGCCGCAATGACGCTTGCCGTGGGCATCGCCCTCGCGGGCACCAGCGCCGCCATCGCCATGGATGACAACGAGGCCATCGGCATGGGGCAGAGCATGCTGACCGGCGCGCTCTACAACAGCCTGCGGGCGGGTGGTTACCCGACCGAGGGGATCGAGAAGCTCACGCTGGGCGAGGTCGCCCTGCTGAGAAGCCTGTTCGAGACCGACATGGCCGCCGCCGAGCGCAACGGCCAGATCAGCCTGATCTTCGAGCGCGCAGCCGCGCGCTGACGCAACCCGGCCAAGGGGCGCAACACGCGCCCCTTGCGCCACCCTATGGGAGCGATACGCCATGACACATCACGTTTCCCGCCGCGCGCTGCTCGCCTCGGGCGCGGCTTTCCTTCCCGGCGCCGCCGCGGCCCGCTATGTCAGCGCGACCGACGGCTTCGCCTACGAGGTGACGCGCACCGACGACGAGTGGCTGCGGCTGCTGGGCGAGGCCTCGTACCGCATCATGCGCGAGGGCCACACCGAGACGCCGCGGTCCGATCCGCACTGGGACAGCCTTGCGCCCGGCACCTATGCCTGCCGCGGCTGCGAACTGACGATCTACGACGCCCGCTGGAAGGTCGTCGTCGACAAGGGCTGGCTGTTCTTCCGCCATGGCGAGGCCAACGCGCTGCTGATGGGCATCGACTGGCCCGACGGCGCCGAGATGACCACCGCCTTCGAGACGCTGGCGGCGATCGAGGTGCATTGCCGGCGCTGCGGCAGCCACATGGGCCACCTCGTCTACATCGAGAACAAGCTGCTGCACTGCATCAACGGCGCGAGCCTCGACTTCGCCGCGGCCTGAAGCCCGCGGGCGGCGCGACGCGCTACTCGGCGGCCTTCACGGCGGCCTTCAGCTGGAAGCCCTTCTCCATCATGTCGGAAGGGACCACGGGGTATTCGCCCGAGAAGCAGGCATCGCAGTAGCGCGGTGCGGCGGGGTCGCGTCCGCCGGCCTCGCCCACTGCGCGGTAGAGCCCGTCGAGCGTGATGAACCGCAGCGAATCGACGCCGAGATGCTCGCGCATCTCGTCCTCGCTCATTGTGGCGGCCAGCAGCTTCTCGCGCTGCGGCGTGTCGACGCCGTAGAAGCAGGGCCAGGCGGTGGGCGGCGAGGCGATGCGGAAATGCACTTCCGCGGCGCCGGCGTCGATCAGCATCTCCTTGATCTTGCGGCTGGTGGTGCCGCGCACCACCGAGTCGTCGACCAGCACGATGCGCTTGCCGCGCACCAGGGCGCGGTTGATGTTGAGCTTCAGCCGCACGCCCATGTTGCGGATCTGCTCGGTCGGCTCGATGAACGTGCGGCCGACATACTGGTTGCGGATGATCCCCATCGCGTAGGGAATGCCCGACTGCTGGCTGAAGCCGATCGCCGCCGGGGTGCCGCTGTCGGGCACCGGGCAGACGATGTCGGCCTCGGCCGGCGCCTCCTTCGCAAGCTCGACGCCGATCTCGCGCCGTGTCTCGTAGACCGAACGGCCGCCAAGGATCGAATCGGGCCGCGAGAAATAGACATGCTCGAAGATGCAGAACCGCGAGGGCTGGTCGCGGAACGGGCGGTCCGAGGTCAGCCTGCCGTCCTCGATCACCACCATCTCGCCGGGCGCGACCTCGCGGATGAACTCGGCGCCGACGATGTCGAGCGCGCAGGTCTCCGACGACAGCACCCAGCCGCTGCCATCCTTCGCGCCGAGGCGTCCGATGACGAGCGGCCGCACGCCCAGCGCATCGCGCACGCCGATCAGCTTGGTCCGCGTCATCGCGACGACCGAGAAGGCGCCCTCGACCCGGCGCAGCGCGTCCTTCATCCGTTCCGGCACGCTGCGCTGCAGCGACCGCGCCATCAGGTGGATGATGCACTCGCTGTCAGACGACGACTGGAAGATCGACCCCCGGTCGATCAGCTCGCGGCGCAGGGCCGCGGCATTGGTGATGTTGCCGTTATGCGCGATCGCCGCGCCGCCGGCCGAGAACTCGCCGAAGAAGGGCTGCACGTCGCGGATCGCGGTATTGCCCTTCGAGCCGGCGGTGGAATAGCGCACATGCCCGATGGCGAGGCTGCCGGGCAGCGTGGCCATGATGTCGGGTGAGGTGAAGTTGTCGCGCACATAGCCGAAGCGGCGGGCCGAGTTGAAGCCGGTACCGGGGTCGTGGCTGACGATGCCGCCGGCCTCCTGGCCGCGATGCTGCAGCGCGTGCAGGCCGAGGGCAACGAACTGCGCCGCGTCGGCCACGCCGATCACGCCGTAGACGCCGCATTCCTCGCGCAGCTTGTCGTCATCGAACGGATGGGCGGGAGGCAGCGGGCGCATCGGCGAATCCCTGTGGCGGGCCGTCGTCGCGCCTTACTTAGTGCCTCCCCCCGTCGCTGTCACGCCCATGTCACTCTGCGGAGGCGTCAGTTGCCGGTCGTGCCTTCGGCGGGGGCGGTCGTGCCTTCGGCCGGCGCGGTCGTGCCTTCGGCCGGCGCGGTCGTGCCCTCGGCGGGGGCGGCGGGCGCGGGCGCGGGGGTGACGGGCGCGCCGGCCTCGCAGTTGGCCAGCAGCTCCTCGTAGCGCGCGGTGATCCAGCCCGGCGCGTCCTCGGGGATCTCCGAGCTCAGCCGGGTCTGCAGCTGGGCGAAGACCCGCGCCGACTGGCTGTCGTCGACCATCGGCACGCCGGCGTCGCCGACGACCACGCGGTCGTAGACCAGGAAGGCGATGGCGACGAGGAGGATGCCCCGCAGCACGCCGAAGAAGAAGCCGAGGCCCTGGTCGATCCCGCCGATCGCCGAGCGCTGGACGGCCGAGGAGAACAGCGGCGTGAAGATCGACGCGACGATCAGCGCCAGTGCGAAGACCGCCGCGAAGGCGGTGATCATCGAGATCTCGCACGACCCTGCGATCACGTCCGACAGGACCGGGACCTCCTTCATCAGCGGCTCGGCCTGCGGCGCGAAGATGTAGGCGACGACCGCCGCCACGACCCAGCCGGCGATCGCGAGCGTCTCGCGCACGAGCCCTCGCGAATAGGCGAGGATCGCCGAGAGTATGATGACGACGGCCACGACCGCGTCGATGAGGGTGAAATCCATGCCTTCGCTCCACCGGGTGCGGCGTCAGCCTGCCCCGAACATGTCCCCGACGAAGGCGGCGAGGTCCGGCATCTGGCGCACCGTCAGCCCCGTCTCCGCCCCGATCTTGCTGCGCGACGGCGCAACCGCGCTGGTAAAACCAAGTTTCTGCGCCTCTTTCAACCTGTTTTCCGTCTGACCCACCGGACGGAGGGCGCCCGACAGGCTTATCTCGCCGAAAACGACGATATCGGGCGGAAGTGCAACATCTTCTCGTGACGAAAGTAAGGCGGCCGCCACAGCGAGGTCGGCGGCGGGCTCGGTCACGCGCAGGCCGCCCGCGACGTTGAGGTAGACATCGAAGCCGGCAAACGGGATGCCGCAGCGCGCCTCGAGCACCGCGAGGATCATCGCGAGGCGGCCGCCATCGAGGCCGACGACGGTGCGCCGCGGCTGCGACAGCGTCGAGGGCGCGACCAGCGCCTGCAGCTCGGCGAGCACCGGCCGCGTCCCCTCGATCCCGGCGAACACCGCCGAGCCGGGCGTGGCCTGGCCGCGGTCGGACAGGAACAGCGCCGATGGGTTCGTCACCTGCGCAAGCCCGTCGCCGGTCATCTCGAAGACGCCGATCTCGTCGGCCGGGCCGAAGCGGTTCTTCACCGCGCGCAGGATGCGGAACTGGTGCCCGCGCTCGCCCTCGAAATAGAGCACCGTGTCGACCATGTGCTCGACCACGCGGGGGCCGGCGATCTGGCCTTCCTTCGTCACGTGCCCGACCAGGATCACCGCGGTGCCGCGCCGCTTGGCGAAGCTGACGAGTTCGTGCGCCGCGGCGCGCACCTGCGCGACCGAGCCGGGGGCCGAGTCGACCGTGTCGAGCCACATCGTCTGGATCGAGTCGATCACCGCAAGCGCCGGGCGCTCGGCGTCGAGCGTGGTCAGGATGTCGCGCAGCGAGGTCTCGGCCGCGAGCCGCACCGGCGCGTCGCCGAGGCCGAGGCGCCGCGCGCGCATCCGCACCTGTGCCGGGGCCTCCTCGCCCGAGACGTAGATCGCGGGCAGCCCGGCGCGGGCGAAGCTCGCCGCCGCCTGCAGCAGGAGCGTGGACTTGCCGATCCCGGGATCGCCGCCGACGAGCACCGCCGAGGCGGGAACGAGCCCGCCGCCCAGCACCCGGTCGAGCTCGTCGAGCCCCGAGCGGGTGCGGGGCGGTGGCGCTTCCTCGCTCGCCAGGTCGGAAAGCGCCATGCCCTTGCCCTTGGCCGCGCCGAGCGCCCGGCCCGGGCCGGCCGACAGCGGCGCCTCCTCGATGATGGTGTTCCAGGCGCCGCAGGCATCGCAGCGCCCCGACCACTTGGAATGGACGGCGCCGCAGGCGGTGCAGGTGAACGCGGGGGCCTTGCCCATGACGCTGACTACCCCCGCCGCCGGGTGTCGGTCAAATGCGCCAGCAGGAGCGAGGCGAGGATGCAGGCGGTGAAGAGGTAGAGCCCCCAGGCGGTCTCGACCCGGGCGAGGCCGACGCCCTTCACCACGACGATGTAGATCGCGATCAGGAAGACATCGGCCATCGCGAGCCTGCCCATGACATGCAGCGCCGGCAAGAGGCGCGGCGAGGCGAGGCGGAAGTGGACGAGCGCGAGGCCGATGGTCTTGAGATAGGGCGCGACAAGCGCGAGGACCGTGACCAGAAGCGCCAGCAGCACGTCCGCCTCCCACAGCGCCTGCAGGCCGGAGACGACCGAGATCTCGTCCAGCCCGAACAGCGGCAGGTTGATGCCCGCGCGCAGCAGCGGCGCGAACCATGCGACGGGGAAGAGGATGAGGAGGGCGAGGTTGGCGAGTTTCAGCGACATGGGGCGCCTCGTCGGTCGGCCGGGCGACCCCGGCGCGCAAAGGCGGCCTGCCCGTGGCAGGCGGGCGCGGCCCGATCTGTCGCGGGGCAGGTCGGGCAGGGAAGGGACGCCGCGGGTTCGCGGACCGGACACGCCATGCTACCGCACCGCCTCGATCGGCCCCGTCGCCCGGCCATGGATGAACTGGTCAACGTAAGCGTCTCCGCTCGCGTCCATTTCCCTGACGGGGCCGGCCCACCGGATCACGCCGCCATGCAGCATCGCCACGGTGTCGGCAATCGCCCGCACGCTCGTCATGTCATGGGTGATGGTGATCGCGGTCGCGCCCATCTCGGTCACGATCTCGCGGATCAGCGCGTTGATGACGCCGGCCATGATCGGGTCGAGGCCGGTCGTCGGCTCGTCGAAGAAGATCACCTGCGGGTCGGCGGCGATGGCGCGGGCGAGGCCCACGCGCTTCTGCATCCCGCCCGAAAGCTCGGCCGGATAGAGGTCGGCCGTCTCGGGCCCGAGGCCGACCCGGCCGAGCTTCTCGACCGCGATGGCCCTCGCCTCGGCCTTGGGCCGCTTCAGCGACCCGCGCAGCAGGCGGAAGGCCACGTTCTCCCAAACCCGGAGCGAATCGAACAGCGCGCCACCCTGGAACAGCATCCCGAACTTGGCGAGGAACGGATCGCGCTCGGCGCGCGCCACGTCCTCGCCGTCGAGGCGGATCGTGCCGCGGTCGGGCTCGACGAGGCCGAGGATGCATTTCAGCAGCACCGACTTGCCGGTGCCCGAGCCGCCGATGACGACGAGGCTTTCGCCGGTGCCGGCCGACAGCGTGACGCCCTGCAGAACCTGCTTCGCCCCGAAGGCCTTGCGGACTCCCTCGAGCGCGATCATGCGGCGAAGAACAGTTCGGTCAGCACGTAGTTCGCCGCGAGGATCGCGACCGACGCGCCGACCACCGCCGCCTTGGTCGCCCGCCCGACGCCCTGCGCCCCGCGCGCCGATGCCATGCCGTGGAAGCAGCCCATGAGCGCGATGAGAAAGCCGAAGACCGCGCCCTTGATGAGCCCCGAGGTCACGTCCCACAGCTCGAGGAAGTCGGCGGTGTTCTGCAGGTAGGCCGCCGAGTTGAAGCCCAGCCGGTTGACCCCCACGATCCAGCCGCCCGCGATGCCGATGGCATCGCCGACCGCCACCAGCACCGGCAGCGACAGCGTCGCCGCAAGCAGCCGCGGCACGGCAAGATATTTCAGCGGGTTGGTCGAAAGGGTGACCAGCGCGTCGAGTTGCTCGGTCACCTTCATCGTGCCGATCTCGGCGGCGATCGAGCTTGCGACCCGCGCCGCCACCATCAGCCCGCCCAGCACCGGCCCAAGCTCGCGCGTGATGCCGATCGCGACGATCGAGGGCACCACCGTCTCGGCGTTGAAGCGGCTGCCGCCGGCGAAGATCTGCAGCGCCAGCGCGCCGCCGGTGAAGACCGCCGTCAGCCCCACCACCGGCAGCGAGAGCCAGCCGATCTGCACGAGCTGCTGGAGGAACTCGCGCGGGTAGAACGGCGGGCGGAACAGATGGCTGGTGGCACGGGCGGCAAAGACCGCGACCGCGCCGATGGCGGCGAGCACGCCGAGCGTGACGCGCCCGGTCGCGGCGACGGGGGCGAGCGCGCTCATCCCTCCGCCCCGGCATAGCGGCGGCCGTAGCGCCGGCCGAGCGCGGTCAGGATCTCGTAGCCGATGGTTCCGGCGGCGGTGGCGAGGTCGTCGACCGTCTGGCCGGGGCCGAGGATGTCGAGCGCGCCCGGCACCTCGTCGAGATGCGTCACGTCGACCGTGAGGAGGTCCATCGACACGCGGCCGGCGAGCGGGCAGGGCACCTCGCCGGCGAACAGCACCGCGCGGTTGCCCATCTGTCGGATGAGCCCGTCGGCGTAGCCGCCCGATACCGTGGCGATCCGTGCCGGCGCCTCCGCCTCCCACGCCGCGCCGTAGCCGACCGTCTCGCCGGCGGCGACGTCGCGGACCTGCACCACCGGCAGGGCAAGCCGGACGACCGGCGCCGCCGTCTCGAACGGCAGCCCGCCGTAGAGGCCGATGCCGGGGCGGGTCAGGTCGAAGTGCCAGCCGGGCCCGAGCAGCAGCCCCCCCGTCGCCGCGAGCGACCGCGGCACGCCGGCGCCATCGGTCATCGCGCGAAACAGGCGGAGCTGGGCCGCGTTCATCGGGTGCCCGGGCTCGTCGGCGCAGGCGAGGTGGCTCATCAGCAGCGTCGGCCCGGCCGACAGCGCGATCTCCCGCACCGCGGCCCACTCCGCCGGGTTCATCCCGAGGCGGTTCATCCCGGTGTCGAGCTGGATGCCGAAGGGCTGGCCGGGCAGCGCCTCGAGGTGGCGGGTCAGCTGCTCGACCGAGTTCAGCATCGGCGTCAGGCCGTGATCGCCGAGCAGCCCGGCATCGCCCGGCATGTGGCCCGCGAAGACGCCGATCTCGGGCCCCGGGCCCAGCGCCTGGCGCACCGCGGCGCCCTCTTCGGCGACGGCGACGAAGAACCGCCGCGCCCCGGCCCGGGCGAGCGCCCGCGCGACCCGCCCGGCGCCGAGGCCGTAGCCGTCGGCCTTGACCACCGCCGCGGTCTGGCAGCCCGGCTCTGACAGCGCGTCGAGGGCCTGCCAGTTGCGGCCGAGCGCGTCGAGGTCGATGGTCAGCGTCCCGGTTCCCATGGCCCCGCCTTGTGACAGGCCGGGCCGCGAGGTCAAGGGACTTGCCCGCGGACCGGGCGGCGGATCCGGCCGGTGCCCGGCTGGTGCCCGACGCCGTCGCACCCTACCTTTGGGGCGGACCCAGACGGAGGTGCGGCAGATGAAAGCGGGTATCGTGGGAGCGGGCATGGTCGGCAGCGCGGCGGCCTTCGCCCTGACCCTTGCCGGAGGCGTCGACGAGATCGTGCTGGTCGATCTCGACGCCGCCCGCGCCGCCGCCGAGGCCGAGGACATCTCGCATGCGACGCCCTTCGCCCGGCCGGTGATCGTCCGCGCGGGCGACTACGACGACCTCGCCGGGGCGGGGGTGGTGATCCTCGCCGCCGGGGTCAGCCAGAAGCCGGGCGAGACGCGCCTGGCGCTTCTCTCGCGCAACGCCGCGGTGTTCCGCGGCGTCGTGGGCGAGGTGATGCGGGTGGCGCCCGGCGCCCTCCTCCTCGTCGCCACCAACCCGGTCGACATCATGACCGACGTGGCGACCCGGCTGTCCGGCCTGCCGCCGGGCCGCGTCATCGGCTCCGGCACGATCCTCGACACCGCGCGCTTCCGCCGCCTCCTCGGGACGCATCTGGGCATCTCGCCGCATTCGGTCCATGCCTATGTCCTCGGCGAGCATGGCGACAGCGAGGTGCTGGCCTGGTCGGCCGCCCGCGCCGGCGCCGCCCCGATCCGCGACTTCGCCGCGCAGGTCGGCGCGGCGATCACCGCCGACGTGGTGGCGCGGATCGACGAGGGCGTACGCCGCGCCGCCTACCGGATCATCGCCGGCAAGGGGGCCACCTGGTACGGCATCGGTGCCGGCCTCGCCCGCATCGTGCGGGCGATCGGCGACGACGAGCAGGCGGTGCTTTCCGTCTCGATCCGCACCGGTGAAGTCCAGGGCGTGCGCGATGTCGCGCTGTCGCTGCCGCGCGTGGTGGGCCGCGGCGGCATCACCGCCGACCTGATGCCCGATCTCGACGCGGCCGAGGCCGAGGGCCTCGCGGCCTCCGCCCGGCTTCTGAAGGACACCGCCGACGCGCTTGCGATCTGAGACGCGGCGCGCGCCTTCACCGGCGCCGAAGCCCGCCGTGGGGAGGACGGTCGTTGCAGGTGCGACGATTGCGGTCGGCGGCCGCTTCCGCTATCCCGGGGGGCGAGTATCCGAAGGGAGATGCGCCATGGCCGACGGAACCCAGCTGCAGGGCAAGGGCCCCGATCTGTCCCGCTTCGACTGGGAGGATGCGTTCCGCCTGGAGGAACAGCTGTCCGAGGACGAGCGCATGATGCGCAACGCCGCCCGCGCCTATGCGCGGGAGAAGCTCGCCCCCCGCGTCACGGCCGCCTACCGCGAGGAGCGGACCGACCCCGCGATCTTCGCCGAGATGGGCGCGATGGGCCTACTCGGCGTGACGATCCCCGAGGAATACGGCGGCCTCGGCGCCTCCTACGTCACCTACGGCCTCGTCG
>CAZYBG010000032.1:0-19675 GCA_964645155.1 uncultured Rhodobacterales bacterium
GATGATGCGCGGCACCTTCGCCAACATCCGCATCAGGAACGAGATGCTCGAGGGCGTCGAGGGCGGCTACACCCGCGGCCCCGACGGCGAGAAGACGTCGATCTTCGAGGCGGCGATGGTCTGGAAGCAGCAGGGCGTGCCGCTGGTGGTGATCGGCGGCGTGGAATACGGCGCCGGCTCGTCGCGCGACTGGGCGGCGAAGGGCACCGCGCTGCTTGGCGTCAAGGCGGTGATCGCCGAAAGCTTCGAGCGGATCCACCGCTCGAACCTGGTCGGCATGGGCGTGATCCCGTTCGAGTTCACCGGCGGCGACAACCGCGGCACGCTGGGCCTGAAGGGTGACGAGACATTCTCGATCTCCGGGCTGTCGGCCGATCTGCGGCCGCTCAAGGAGGTTCCCTGCACGATCGCCTATGGCGACGGCAGCGAGAAGACGGTCACGCTCAAGTGCCGGATCGATACCGCAATCGAGATCGACTATGTCGAGAACGGCGGCGTCCTGCACTACGTGCTGCGGAACCTGGCGCGGGCGGCTTGACGACCGAAACCGACTGTTTCAGGAAGAGCCGGGGAAAGCCCCGGCTTTTCCACAATTATAACACCGAGCAGCGAGCAGATAGGCGCATGACACGCCACATCCCCGCCTTCCTCCGTTCAGCCCCCCGGCTCGAGTTCCTCGGCTTCGGCCTGCTGATCCTGGCCGGGATCGGCGGCTAGTCCGGCTCACGACCGTCCCGGCGGCGCGGCTGCCCCGGCCGTGAGGCCGCCGTCCACCGTGAATTCGCCGCCGGTGATGTAGGGCGCCTCGTCCGAAGCCAGAAGAACGGCCAGCGCCGCGACCTCCTCGGCCCGCCCGAAGCGATGGAGGGGCGTGTCGGCCACGAACTCCCCCATCCGGGCCTCGCGCCCCGGCCCCTCGCCCAGCATCGACGCCCACATCGGCGTCAGGATTGCGCCGGGATGGATGGAGTTGCAGCGCACCCGCCAGCCTCGCCCGGCAGCATAGAGCGCGACCGACTTGGTGTGGTTTCGCACACCGGCCTTCGAGGCCGCGTAGGCCGCCGCGCCAGGCACGCCGACGAGGCCCGATCGCGAGGACAGGTTGATGATCGAGCCCTCGCCCCGTTCCGCCATCGCGGCGAGCGCGTAGCGGCAGCCCAGGAAACAGCCGTCGAGGTTCACCGCCATGACCCGGCGCCAGTCGGCGAGGCTGCCCTCCAGCGGGTCCTGCGGCGCGGCGCCATTCTCGAAGCCGATGATTCCGGCATTGTTGACAAGGACGTCGATCGCCGGCCAGGCGCGGGCGAGGGCCGTCCAGTCCGCTTCCTCCGCGACGTCGAGGCGGTGGTGCGGGGCGCCGAGGCGCCGGGCCTGCGTCGCGAGCACAGGCAGGTCGATATCGGTCATCACGACGCGGGCGCCTTCGGCGAGAAACGCCTCGACGATGGCAAGGCCGATGCCGCGCGCGGCGCCGGTGACGACGCAGAGCTTGCCGTTCATTCGTTGCATGGGATGGTCCGTGGTCGGGAGGGAACTGCGCGGGCTGATCTCGCCTGCGGGCTCGGGCCGTCTCAGCGGCGGGCCGTCCTGTCCATGACACGTGGCTCCTGCGGTCTTGCCGCCCGTCTAGGCCCGCCCTGCCACAAAGGCAAGCGGAACCTCAATCGGCCGCGGCCTCGATGGCGGGGCGGATCCGCGCCTCGAAGATCTCCCGCGTGACCGGCCCGGCGAAGCGCAGGCGGATCACGCCGTCGCCGTCGATCACGTAGGTCTCGGGCACGCCGTAGACGCCCCAGTCGAGCGCGGTGCGCCCGGCGGCGTCGGCCCCCATGGCGGCATAGGGGTTGCCGAGCTCGGCCAGAAAGCCGAGCGCGTTGTTCGCGTTGTCCTTGTAGTTGATGCCGTAGACCGGGATGCCGTCGGCGGCGAGTTCCATCAGGATCGGGTGCTCGATCCGGCAGGGCGCGCACCAGCTTGCCCAGTAGTTCACCAGCTTCACGCCGTCCTCGCGCAGCGTCGCGTCGGTGAAGGGCGGGTCGTCGCCGAGCGCCGTCAGCGCCACCGGCGGCGCCGGCTGGCCCTCGCGCGCCGAGGGCAGTGCGTCGGGGTCCTCGCGCAGCATGCCGGCGGCGAACAGCCCGGCCAGCAGGGCGAAGATCGCCGGCGGCAGCAGGATCAGCGGCTTAACGGCCATCGGCACGGCTCCTCGCCTCGGCCTCGTCGAGCGCCCGGCGCACCCGCGCCGCGCGCAGAAACGACAGCGCCACCAGCCCCGCGATCAGCGCCAGCGAGACGCCATAGGCGCTCAGCACCTCGACCGCGTAGGTTCCCAGATCCGGCATCAGGCCATCCGCTCCCGCGCCATCAGCGCCTTGAGCCGCCGGGCGCGGATCTCGGTCCGCGTCCGCATCAGGAGGAGCGCCACGAACAGCAGTACGAACCCGGCGATGCAGACGACGAGCGGCAGCCAGAACACGTCGTGCACGTTCTCCTCCCGGTCGAGCGAGAGCGAGGCGCCCTGGTGCAGGCCCTGGTTCCAGAACAGGACCGCGTAGCGCGAGAGCAGCGCGAAGACCGAGCCGACGAGGCAGAGGACGGCGGTCAGGTCGGCCGCGGTGTCGGGGTTCTCCACCGCCTCCCACAGCGCGACATAGCCGAGGTAGAACAGGAACAGGATCAGGAACGAGGTCAGCCGCGGATCCCAGGCCCACCAGGTGCCCCACATCGGCTGGCCCCAGACCGCCCCGGTGAAGAGCGCGATCAGCGTCATGGTGATACCGACCGGCGCCGCGGCCTTGGCGGCCAGCGCGCTCACATGGTGGCGGCGGACGAGCCAGACCAGCGAGGCGGCGAGCATCATCACCCAGATGTTGATCGCCATCATCGCGGCGGGCACGTGCAGGTAGATGATCTTGACCGTCGAGCCCTGGCGGAAGTCGTCCGGCGTGAAGAAGAAGCCCCAGACGAGGCCCGCCGCCAGCGCGATCACGGCAAGGCCGGTGACCCACGGCAGCAGCCGGGCCGAGGTCTCCATGAACTTCTTCGGATTGGCATATTCCCAGACCGACATGGCCCTCATCTACGGCCTCGGGCCGTGGCCAACAAGGGATTCGTCGGCGTCGCGCGGGCCGCAGGACCATCCGCCGCGCCGCCTCACCGGAGATTGATCCGGAGCGCGGCGGCGGCCGCGAACGGCAGGACCGCGACGCTGCCGAGGCTGATGCCGGCGAGAAGGAGGAGCGGCGCACCCGCGTCGAGGCCCCCGGCCCCGCGGCGCACCGCCTCGGCGCCGAAGATCAGCGTCGGCACATAGAGCGGCAGGACGAGGAGCGAGAGCAGGAGCCCGCCCCGCTTGATCCCGACGGTCAGCGCGGCGCCGAAGGCGCCGATCACCGACAGCGCCGGCGTGCCGAGGCCGAGCGAGACGACGAGCCAGCCGAAGGCGGGCGCCGGCAGGTTCAGCAGCAGCCCCAGCACCGGCGCCGCGGCGGTGAGCGGCAGGCCGGTCGTGACCCAGTGCGCCAGCGCCTTGGCCGCAACGACGCCCTCGAGCGGCACCGGCGCCGTGGCGATCAGGTCGAGCGAGCCGTCCTCCCAGTCGGTCTGGAACAGCCGGTCGAGCGAGAGGAGCGCGGCGAGGAGCGCGCCGACCCAGAGGATGCCGCCGGCGATCGCGGCCAGCGTCGCCCCGGCCGGCCCGACACCGAACGGAACCAGCGTCGCGACGATCAGGTAGAACGCGAGCGCCAGGCCGAAGCCGCCGCCCGAGCGGACGGCGAGGCGCAGGTCGCGGACGAGGAGCGACCTCACCAGTCGTCCCCGAAGGCGGGCGCGGCGGCGCGGCCGGGGCGGAACGCCGACAGGTCGAGCCCGGTCGCCCGTGGCAGGCCGAGGTCGATATGGGTCGCGATCACCACCGCCCCGCCGCCGGCGAGATGCGCGCCGACCGCGGCGGCGAAGAGCCCGACCGCGGCGGCGTCGAGCGACACGGTCGGTTCGTCGAGCGCCCAGACCGGCCGCCCGGTGACGAGCAGCCGCGCCAGCGCGAGCCGCCGCTTCTGCCCCGCCGACAGGTCGCCCGCCCGCCGGTCGGCCAGCGCCGCGATGCCGTAGGCGGCCAGCGCCGCCGGCACGTCGCCGCCGCCATGGAGCGCGGCCCAGAAGGCGAGGTTCTCGCGCGCGGTCAGCGTCGGCTTCAGCCCGTCGGCATGGGCGGCGTAGGCGATGGCCTCCGGCGGCGCCTCGATCTGGCCGGCAAGCGGCGGCTGCAGGCCGGCGAGCGTACGCAGCAGCGTCGTCTTGCCCGCCCCGTTCGGGCCGCGCAGGATCAGCGCGTCGCCCGGGCCGACGGCGAAGCCGACCCCGGCGAGGACGGGGATGCCGCCGCGCGCGCAGGAAAGCCCGGTGACCCGAAGAAGCGTCATGCCGAGCGGCTTAGCCGATCGGCGCGAGCGCCGGAAGCGGCCTCGGACCTGACGGGATCCCGGCTCCGCCAGCGACCGGACCGCGATGAGACGGCGATCAGGGCGGGATCAGACCCGGATCAGACCGGGATCAGGGCGGCGGCGACCCGGCGGCCTTCCGAGAGAAGCACGTTGAAGCTGCGGCAGGCGGTGGGCGAGGCCATGATCTCGACCCCGACGCCGGCCGCCTCCAGCGCCGTGCGGAAGCCGGGCGGGATCGGCGCGATCTCGGCCCCGGTGCCGACGATCAGCACGTCGATCGTGCCCGTCGCGGCGAGCAGCGTCGCGCTGTCCTCGAAGCCGCCCCAGTGTGCCGCGCCGGCGGGCAGGACGAGCAGCGCGCCGCGCCGCACCTCGCCGCCGATGCGGAAGAAGCCGGGGCCGTAGCCCTCGATCGGCTTTCGGTCGGGATAGATGATCTCGGTCAGCTGCATGGCCGGAATCTAGGCCCAGACCGGCAGCCCGGCAACCAGCGCGGCGAGGATCACGCCATAGGCGACGCGGCGGTAGAGCGCCTCGCGCGCGGGGTCGAACAGCCGCTGCCCGATCAGGCCGCCGAGCCCGTAGGGCGGCGTCAGCAGAAGGCCAAGCCACAGCGCCGCCGGGCTCAGCGCGCCCTGAAGCGCCATCACCGGAAGGAGCAGGAGCGTGACGAAGGTGAGAAACACCAGCGTGTTCGCCCGCACCTCGCGCGCCGGCGCCCCGCCGCCGAGGTTGAGCAGGATGACGATAGGTCCCATCAGCCCGGTCGCCGCGCCGACCAGGCCGGTGGCCCCGCCGACGGCGGCGCGCAGCGCCGGATGCGGCGCCGCCGAGAACCGCCAGCCCGCCGCCATCGCCGCGAGCGTCACCGCCACCAGCGCCGAGATCGCGTAGCGGAGCACCGTCGGGTCGGCGGCGCGCAGCAGCCAGACCCCCGCCGGCATCATGGCAAGCGCGGCAGCGAGGAGGATCGCCACCGCCCGCCGGTCGGCCGCGGGCCAGGCGCGGGGCACCAGGGTCAGCGCCGAGATGACGGCGGTGCAGCTGAAGGCCGCGACCGCCACCTCGGGCGCCACGACAGCGGTGGCGAGCGGCATGAAGACCAGCGCCGAGCCGAAGCCGGCGAAGCCGTAGACGATGCCGGCGATCAGCGTTACGGCGGCGAGCGGCCAGAGCCCCGGCAGCGCCAGGGCCGCCGCGAGGCCGTCAGGCATCGGCGGCGGCAGGCTCGCCCGCCGCGGGATCCTTCGGCGGGCCGCGGTCGAGGCCGATGAACAGCACCACGTTCTTCGCCACGAAGACCGAGGAATAGGTGCCGACTATGATGCCCCAGGTGATCGCGAAGACGAAGCCGCGGATCACGTCGCCGCCGAGGATCAGGAGCGCGATCAGCGCGATCAGCGTGGTGAGGGAGGTCAGCACGGTGCGGCTGAGCGTCTCGTTCACCGACAGGTTCATCAGGTCGCGCAGCGGCACCTTCTTGTACTTGATGAGGTTCTCGCGCAGCCGGTCGAACACCACCACGGTGTCGTTGATCGAGTAGCCGAGGATCGTGAGCAGCGCGGCGACGATCGACAGGTCGAACTTGAGCTGGAAGAGGGCGAAGATGCCGATGGTCACGATCAGGTCGTGCACCAGCGCCGCGACCGCGCCCACCGCGAACTGCCATTCGAACCTGAGCCAGATGTAGATCAGGATGCCGAAGGTCGCGCCGAGCACGGCGAGGATCGCCGAGGTGATGAGCTCTCCCGAGACCTTGGGCCCCACCGACTCGACCGCAGGGAAGGTGATCGAGGGGTCGACGCCCTGCAGCGCCGCCTCGACCGCGGCGACGGTCTCGGGGCTGACCGCCTCGGTGCCGTCCTCGGCCTGGATGCGGATCTGCGCCACGTTCTCGTCGGGGCCGAAGGTCGGGTCGAAGACCTCGGTGATCAGCACGTCGCCGAGGCCGAGCGGCTGCAGCGCCTGCCGGTAGGCGCCGACGTCGACGGGCTGCTCGGCCTCGGTGCGGATCGTGGTGCCGCCCTGGAAGTCGATGCCGAAGTTGAGGCCCAGGGTGGCCCAGGCGACGAGCGAGAGGATCACCGCCACGACCGACGCGCCGAAGGTGAGCCGGGCGTTGCGGAAGAAGTCGATCGTGGTGTCGTCGGGAACGAGCTTGAGGCGCATGGGCGCTTATCCTCAGACGTTGATGGTGCGCGGACGCCGGCGCTCGAACCAGGTGACCATGATGAGCCGGGTGACGAAGAAGGCGGTGAAGACCGAGGTGATGATGCCGATCCCGAGCGTGATCGCGAAGCCGCGCACGGGCCCGGCGCCGACGAGGTAGAGGATCGCCGCCGTCAGGAACGTCGTGATGTTGGCGTCGATGATCGCCGACAGCGCGCGCTCGTAGCCCAGCTCGATCGCCCGGGCGGGGCCGCGCGCGGTCCTCAGCTCCTCGCGGATGCGCTCGAACACCAGCACGTTGGCATCGACCGCCATGCCGATGGTCAGCACGATCCCGGCGATGCCGGGCAGCGTCAGCGTCGCGCCGATGGCCGAGAGCGCGCCGAAGATCAGCGCCACGTTGAGGCCGAGCGAGACCGTCGCGAACACGCCGAAGAGGCCGTAGGTCGCGATCATGAAGACCACGACCGCGACCATGGCGATCAGCGCCGCGATCCGGCCGGCATCGATTGAATCCTGCCCCAGTTCGGGGCCGACGGTGCGTTCCTCGAGGAAGGTCAGCTCGGCCGGCAGCGCGCCGGCCCGCAGCAGCACGGCAAGCTGCGTCGATTCCTCGACCGAGAAGGTGCCGGTGATGATCCCCGATCCGCCGGGAATGTGGTCCTGGATCACCGGCGCCGAGATCACCTCGTTGTCGAGCACGATCGCGAACGGGCTGCCGATGTTCTCGGCCGTGTAGTCGCCGAACCTGCGTGCGCCCGAGGAGTTGAAGGTGAAGCTGACCGCCGGCCTGCCGTTCTGGTCGAACGACGGCTGCGCGTTGGTCAGCTCCTCGCCCGAGACGACCGGCGTCGGCTCGAGCACGTAGCTCACGCCCTCCTCGTCAAGCGCGGGCACGACCAGCGTGCGCTCCTCGCCCGCCGGCGCCTGCCCGTCGGTCGTGCGCGAGATCACCGGGTGGAAGGTCAGCCGCGCCGTGGTGCCGATGATCTCCTTCAACTCGGCGGCCGAGCCGATGCCCGGCACCTGGATCAGGATGCGGTCGGACCCCTGGCGCTGGATCGTCGGCTCGCGGGTGCCGACCTCGTCGATCCGCCGCCGCACGATCTCGAGCGACTGCTGCACGGTGCGGTCGTCGGTGGCGCGCTGCTCCTCCTCGGACAGCGCGACGACGATCTCGTCGGGCCCGGCCCGGGTCACGACGAGGTCGGTCGAGCCCACGCCGGTCAGCGAGACGACCGGTCGGGCGAGGCCGTTCGCGACTTCGAGCGCGCGCGCCATGCCGGCGGGCTCGCCGATCCGCACGCGCAGCTCGGCCGGCGGCGAGGCGACGCGGCGGATCGCGCCGATCGTCGCGCGATCCTCGCGCAGCGCGTCGCGCAGTTCGGGCCAGAGCGCCTCCATCCGGTCGGCATAGACATCGGCCAGCTGCACCTCGGCGAGGAGATGTGCGCCGCCGCGAAGGTCGAGCCCGAGGTTGACCAGCCCCGAGGGCAGCCAGTCGGGCCAGGCGCTGCGCGCGGCCTCCTGCTCGGGCGTCGCGGTACCGCCGGCGGCCTCGATCGCGGCCACCGCGTCGTTATGCGCCTCGACCCGGCCATAGAAACCGTTCGGCAGCGCGAAGAGGATGCCGAGGGCGCAGATCGCCCAGATCAGCACCCGCTTCCAGAGGGCGATCTGCAGCATGATGTCAGGTACTGCTGGCCGGCTCGGTCTTCGAGACGACCTGCGAGATCGTGTGCTTGACCACGCGCACCTTGACGTTCGGCGCGATCTCGACCTCGACCTCGCCGTCGTCCTTCACCTTGGTGACCTTGCCGATCAGGCCGCCCTGGGTCACCACCTCGTCGCCGCGGCGGAGGGCGGCCACCATGGCCTGATGCTCCTTCAGCTTCTTCTGCTGCGGCCGGATCAGCAGGAACCACATGATGGCGAAGATCAGGATCAGCGGGATGAAGCTCGCCAAGGCGCCTCCCGCGCCTCCGGCGGCTTGCGCATAGGCGGGCGTCACCAGCATGAGTATCCTCTTGTCTGGCCCAGCGGGGCCGTTTTCGAAATCGGCTGCAACCTAAGGTCGGGGGCAGGCGAAGGCAAGGCGGCGCAGGCACGGCGCCGATGCCGCCTGCGCGGCGTCAGCGCCGGGCGCAGAGGCCGCTCGCCGCGGCGCGGGCCGGGCTGCAGACGTCGCGCCGGATGCACGAGACGCTCTCGATCACGCCGTCGCGGTGCAGCACGGTGATGATGTCGTCGGTCTCGATCGCGAGGAGCGCCGCCGACCCGTCCGGACCGATCCCGGCGATGTCGTAGACGACGCCCTCGGTGCGTTCGATCGCGTCGAACGCGGCGAGCGGCCGGCCGGCGAGGACGGCGAGCGGGGCGCTGCCGTCCGGCCGGCACCAGAGGTGATCGGGCAGCCCCGCGCGCACCCCGGGCGGGGCGGCGCCGGATGCGGCGCAGGCGGCGAGGATCAGCGCCGCCGCCGCGGGGGTCCCGGTCGGTCGCATCGGCCCGAGGCTACCAGCCCGCGCCGGGCCGCGGCAACCGCGCCGGGGATGGAACTTTCCTTCGCCCGCCCTTTGGGGCATATCCGGCACGCTCGCCGGCCGAGGGAGACCCCGATGCACGACATCCGCCTGATCCGCGAGGCCCCGGAGGCCTTCGATGCCGAGCTTGCCCGCCGCGGGCACCTGCCGATGTCGGAGGAGATCCTGCGGCTCGACGCGGCGCGGCGCGCGAAGATCCTCGCCGCCGAGACCGCGCAGGCCGAGCAGAACCGCGCCAGCAAGGAGGTCGGCGCCGCGAAGGCCGCCGGCCGCGAGACCGAATTCGACCGGCTGCGGGCGCTGGTGGCCGAGAAGAAGGCCGAGGTCGCGCGGCTCGAGGTCGAGGCGCGGGCCGATGACGAGCGGCTCCGCGGCCTGCTCCTCGGCCTGCCGAACACACCCCTGCCGGACGTGCCCGACGGCGCCGACGAGAGCGGCAACGTCGAGATCCGCCGCTGGGGCACGCCGCCGGCCTTCGGGTTCGCACCGCGCGAGCACTTCGAGATCGCCGGCGCGAAGGCGGGCCTCGACTTCGAGACGGCGGCGCGGCTGTCGGGCGCGCGCTTCGTGGTGCTGCGCGGCGCCGTGGCGCGCGTCCACCGCGCGCTCGCCCAGTTCATGCTCGACCTGCACACCACCGAGCACGGGCTGACCGAGACGATCACCCCGGTCCTCGTCCGCGAGGAGGCGATGATCGGCACCAACCAGCTGCCGAAATTCGCCGAGGACAGCTATCAGACGACGAACGGCTGGTGGCTGATCCCGACCTCGGAGGTGACGCTGACGAACACCGTGCGCGAGCAGATCGTCGACGAGGCCGACCTGCCGATCCGGCTGACGGCGCAGACCCAGTGCTTCCGCTCCGAGGCCGGCAGCGCCGGCAAGGACACCGCCGGGATGCTGCGCCAGCACCAGTTCGAGAAGGTCGAGATGGTGTCGATCACCGCGCCCGAAACCGCGCTCGACGAACACGCGCGGATGACGCGCTGCGCCGAGGCGGTGCTGGAGCGGCTCGGCCTCGCCTACCGGACGGTCGTGCTCTGCACCGGCGACATGGGCTTCGGCGCCCGCAAGACGCACGACATCGAGGTCTGGCTGCCCGGCCAGGGCCGCTACCGCGAGATCAGCTCGGTCTCGGTCTGCGGCGACTTCCAGGCCCGGCGGATGAACGCGCGCTTCCGCCCGTCGGGCGGCGGCAAGCCGGAATTCGTCCACACGCTGAACGGCTCGGGCCTCGCGGTCGGCCGGACGCTGATCGCGGTGCTGGAGAACGGCCAGACCGCCGATGGCGCGGTCGACCTGCCCGCCGCGCTTGGCCCCTGGCTGGGCGGCCGGACACGGATCACGCCCGATGGCGCGCTTGTCTGATCCGCGCCGCGCCGGCGTTGACGGCGCCCCGCCCGCCCGCGATAGTGCCGCCGGCCGGCGCGGGCCGCGCACCGCCCCGGAGCGCGGCAGGACGAGGACGGGACGAGGACGGGCAGGATGACGGCAGCCGGCACCGCCGCGGCCCTGGACGCGCTTCCCGCCTATGACGAGGTCATCGACTGCCTCGGCATCCGCGTGCCGTTCGTTCCCGGCATCGTCACGCCGGCGATCGAGCGCCCGATGCGCAACAGCCGCTACGAGAAGGGCGAATGCCTCGCGCTCCGCGCGATGCTGCAGCCCGGCGACCGGGTGCTGGAGCTCGGCGCCGGCGTCGGGCTGCTCTCGACCGTCGCGGCGCTGGTGCCGGGTGTCGAGGCGGTGACGGCGGTCGAGGCCAATCCCGGCCTGATCCCGATGATCCGCGAGACGCACCGCCTGAACGGCGCTGCGCATGTCGATCTGCTGAATGCCGTCGTCACCGGCGGCGACGGCGCGGCGGCGACGCTGCCCTTCTATCTGCGGCACGACTTCTGGGCCTCTTCGATGGAACCGGCCTCGCGGCCCTACGAGGCGGTCGCCGAGGTGCCCTGCCTGGCCTTCGCGCCGCTTCTGGCCAGGACCCGCGCGACGGTGATCGTCTGCGACATCGAGGGGGCCGAGCTTGGCCTCTTCGCCGGGGCCGATCTATCGGGCGTCCGCGCGGTGGTGGTCGAACTGCACCCCAAGGTCTACGGCGACGACGGGCTGCGGCAGGTCGAGGCCGCGCTGATCGGCCAGGGGCTGCTGCGCCAGCCGGGCTTCGAGGGCTCGAGCGTCCAGCTCTTCGCCCGTCCGGCGCGCCTGCCGGCCGATGGCCGGCCCTGGCCGCCGGTCGATCCGCGCGTGCTGATCGCGACCTGCATGAAGGACGAAGGCCCGTTCATCCTGGAATGGATCGCCTGGCACCGGGCGCTCGGCGTCACCGACTTCGTGATCTTCACCAACGACTGCACTGACGGCACCGACCGGCTGCTCGACCGGCTGGACGAGATCGGCGTGGTGCGCCACCTGCCGAACCCCGCGCTGGCGACCGGCACGACCTATTTTCAGCCGGCCGCGCTCAAGTACCTGCCGCATCTGCGCCAGTTCCGCGACGCCGACTTCGTGATCTCGATGGACGTGGACGAGTTCGTCAACATCCGCGTCGGCGCCGGGCGGCTCGCCGATCTCTTCGCGACGACGGGGCCGTTCGACGTGCTCTCGATGTTCGAGATCAACCACGGCAGCAACCGCCGCGAGGGCTACGAGCGCGGCTGGGTCACGGACCTGTTTCCGCTCCACGAGACCGAGCGGCCCGGCCAGCACAAGGGCGCCCGCGGGGTGAAGAGCATCGTGCGCACCGGCCCCGCCATCGCCGAGGTCCGCAACCACCGCCCCGACCTCGCCGAGGGGCGGCGGGCGGTGTGGCTCGACGGGTCGGGCCGGCCGCTCGCCGCGCTGGCCGAGGATCGCGGCCTGAACGGCACCGATTGCCGCGGCACCTACGACCTCGTCTCGCTCGACCACTTCCCGCTCCGCTCGCTCGACTCCTATCTGGTCAAGATGTTCCGCGGCGACGTGGTGATCGCCGGCAAGCGCGTGTCGAACCGCTACTGGCGGCTCCGCAACCGCAACGACGAGGCGACGGTGAGCTTCGCCCGGAACGCGGCCGCGGCGCGGGCCGAATACGACCGGCTTCTCGGCGACGCGGCGGTCGCCCGCCTGCACGATGCCGCCTGCGCGGCGCACGAGGCACGGATCGCCGACCTGCTGGCCCGGCCGGACTTCGCCGAACGCCGTGCCTGGGTGCTGGCCGAGGCCTGGTAGCGCGCGCGCCAGCGCCCCAAGCTCTCCCTAGCCGCCGCGGAAGCGGGCGGCCACCCAGCGGCCGAGGAAGCGCACCGGCCAGCGCAGCACCGAGGCGGCCGCGGCGAGCACGAGGAGGCCCGCCACCGCGCCGTTCTGGTAGGTGACCCAGCCGAGGATCGGGATGCCGACCAGGATCAGCGCATAGGCCTGCGGCCAGTGGTTCCGCCGCGAGGGCAGGATCGCCACGACGTTCGCCGCGATCCCCCAGAGGCAGGCGAGGACGAGCGAACCCATCACTCCTCCTGCCCGGCATCGGGCCGCGGCGGCGGCGTGTCGCGGCGCAGCGCGCGGCGGGCGAAGTAGATCAGCGGATTGCGGAACATCGAGGCGAAACCGGCGAGCGCGACGATCCCCCAGACGGCACCGTGCTGCCAGGCGATGAAGCCGATCAGCAGCGGCGCGACCACCAGCAGCGCGATCCCCGGCGGGAACTGCGCCCGGAACGGCAGCAGCGCGACCACGGTCGCGGCGAGGACCCAGAGCGCGGCGAGGATCAGCGAGAGGCTCATCGGCCGCCCCCCGGCACCGGCGTCACGCAGCACGGCCCTGGAGCCGCGCGGGCAGCGCGTTCGCCCAGGTCGAGATGGTGCCGGCGCCGAGGCAGACGACGATGTCGCCCGGGCGCGCCTGTTCCCTGACCAGCCGCGCCAGATCGTCCTCGGAGAGGATCGCGCGGGCATGGCGGTGGCCATGGGCGATGAGGCCCTGCACCAGGTCGTCGCGGCTGGCGCCGGCGATCGGCTCCTCGCCCGCGGCGTAGACCTCGGCGATGGCCACCACGTCGGCGTCGTGGAAGCAGGTGCAGAACTGCTCGAACAGGCTCGACAGGCGGGTGTAGCGGTGCGGCTGGTGCACCGCGATGACCCGCGCGCCGGGCGTGTCGGCCACCGTTTGGCGCGCCGCCTTCAGCACGGCGGCGATCTCGACCGGGTGGTGGCCGTAATCGTCGATGATCGTCACGCCGTTGACCTCGCCGACCCGGGTGAAGCGGCGGTTGACGCCGCCGAACGCCGCCAGCGCGGCGCGGATCTCGGCCAGCTTCATGCCGAGATGGCGCGCGACCGCCACCGCGGCCAGCGCGTTCGACACGTTGTGGTCGCCCGGCATCGGCAGGGTGCAGCCCTCGATCACCCGGTCCTCGGCCTGCAGCGCGATGTCGAACTGCGCCATGCCCTTCACATAGCTCAGGTTCACCGCGCGCACGTCGGCCTGGGCGTTGAAGCCGAAGGTCACGACGCGCCGGTCGGTGATGCGCCCGACCAGCGCCTGCACCTCGGGGTGGTCGGTGCAGAGCACGGCCAGCCCGTAGAACGGGATGTTCGAGACGAAGTGGAGGAAGCCCTCGCGCAGCGCCTAGATCGTGCCCCAGTGCTCCATGTGCTCGGGGTCGATGTTGGTCACGATGGCGATGGTCGCGGGCAGGCGGTTGAACGTGCCGTCCGATTCGTCGGCCTCGACCACCATCCACTCGCCCTGTCCCACGCGGGCGTTCGAGCCGTAGGCATGGATCACGCCGCCGTTGACCACGGTCGGGTCGAAGCCGCCCTTGTCGAGCAGCGTCGCGACCATCGTCGTCGTCGTCGTCTTGCCATGCGTGCCGGCGACGGCGACGTTCGAGCGCAGCCGCATCAGTTCCGCCAGCATCTCGGCCCGCCGCACCACGGGCAGCTTCCTGCGGCGCGCCTCCTCGAGTTCGGGGTTGCCCTTGCGGATCGCCGACGAGATCACCACGACCTCGGCATCCTTCAGGTTCTCCGCCCGCTGCCCCTCGAAGATCTCGGCGCCCATCTTCTCGAGCCGGTCGGTGATCTTCGAGCGCTTGCTGTCGGAGCCCTGCACCCGGTAGCCGAGGTTGATCAGCACCTCGGCGATGCCCGACATGCCGATCCCGCCGATCCCCACGAAGTGGATCGGCCCGAGTGTACCCGGAAGCTTCGTCGCCGCGCTCATCTCTGCCCTTTCGCCGTCGTTCCTGCCGCCGTTCCTGCCAATGCCTCGACCATCTCGACCAGACGTTCTGTCGCGTCCGGTTTGGCCAGCGCGAGCGCCGCATGCGCCATCTGCACCGCGCCCCTGGTGTTGCCGAGGACGAGCTCTATCTGCCCTGCCAGCGCCGCCGGCTCAAGCTTCGATTCGGGGATCAGGATCGCCGCCCCGGCGTCGACCATCGCGCGGGCGTTCGCCGCCTGATGATCGGCGGCCGCCGCCGCGTAGGGCACCAGGATCGCCGGCCGGCCGATCACGGTGAGATCGGCGATCGTCGAGGCGCCGGCGCGGGCGACGACCAGCTGCGCCTCGGAGAAGCGCCGCGGCACATCGTTGAAGAAGGTTGCGACCTCGGCCGCGATGCCGGCTCCGGCATAGGCCGCCTCGACCCGCGCCACGTCCTCCGCGCGTGCCTGGTGGGCGATGCGCAGGTTGGCGCGCAGCGGCCCGGGCAGCGCCGCGATGGCCGCCGGCACGACGTCGGACAGGATGCGCGCGCCCTGGCTGCCGCCGATCACCACGAGGCTCATCGGGTAGTCGCCCGGCGGGATGTAGGGCGCGCCGGCCTTCGCCAGCACCGCGGCGCGCACCGGGTTGCCGGTATCGACCACGGCGACCCCCGGCGGCGGCGCGGCAAGCGGGGTGCCCGCGGCGATCACCTCGACCCGGCCCTTTCGGGCGAAGGCCCGGTTCACCCGGCCGAGGACGCCGTTCTGTTCGTGGATCATCCGCGGCAGGTTGAGCAGGCGCGCGGCCGTCAGCGCCGGGATCGTCGGGTAGCCGCCGAAGCCAACGACGACCCAGGGCCGCGCGCGCCGCATCCGCAGCAGCGCCGCAGCGATCCCGCCGGCGATGCGGAACGGCGCCAGCGCCTTCGCCGCGACGCCGCCGCGCGCGAAGGTCGCCGAGGCGACCCTCTCGACCTGCACCACATGGGGAAAGCCGCCGGCATAGCGGGCGCCCCGCGCGTCGGTCGAGAGCGTCACCCGCCAGCCCTTGCGCACCATCGCCTCGGCCAGCGCCTGGGCCGGGAACATGTGCCCGCCGGTGCCGCCCGCCGCGATCACGAGATGCGGCCCGGCCATCGGCCCACCCGTCGGCGCGCCCATCACCGCGCCCGGCCGCGCCCGAAGGCATCGGCGATCTTGCCCTGCGGCCGCTGCCGGGTGAAGGCGAGCAGCATGCCGACAAGGATGCCCCCGGCGATCAGCGACGAGCCGCCGTAGCTGACGAAGGGCAGCGTCATGCCCTTGGCGGGCAGGAGCCGCACCGCGACGCCCATGTTGATGATCGCCTGCACTCCGAAGACGCAGGCGAGCCCGGTGCCGGCCAGCCGGATGAACGGATCGCGCTCGCGCATCAGCCGGGCGAGGGAGCGGATCACGACCGTGGCGAAGAGCGCGATGATGACCAGCACCAGCACCAGCCCGTATTCCTCGGCGGCGACGGCGATGATGAAGTCGGTATGCGCGTCGGGCAAGGACCACTTCACCTGCCCCTCGCCGATCCCGACGCCGAAGAACCCGCCTTCCTGGATCGCGTTGGTGGCGAAGCCGAGCTGCGTGCGGGGGTCGACCTCGGGCGCGAGAAAGCCGTCGATCCGGCGTGCGAAGTGCTCCGACGAGCTGTAGGCGAGCCAGCCGGCCCCCGCCGCCCCGCCGGCGAGCGTCAGGAGCAGCGTCATCGGCGCGCCGGCGACGAAGTAGATCACGCCCCAGGCGAAGAGGATCAGCGCCGCCTGCCCGAAATCGGGCTGGAAGGCGAGGAGCGCGGCCACCACGACGGCGATGACGAACGAGAAGAGCCGCCCGGGCGGGCCGTTAATCTCCTGCGCCGCGGCGATGAGCCAGGCGCAGAGCACGACGAAGACCGGCTTGAGAAACTCCGACGGCTGCACGCTGCCGAAGCCGAGCGAGTACCAGCGCGTCGCGCCCTTGCCGAAATCGGTGCCGAGGAACGGCAGCAGGAGCAGCGAGACGAAGACCACGCCGAAGCCGAGGACGGCCAGCCGGCGCACCATGTCGGGCGACATCATCGAGGTGAGGATCATCGCGGCCAGCGCCATCACGCCGAAGACCACCTGGCGTTCGACGTAGTGGAACGGGTCGAGGCCGTTGCGCTCGGCCAGCGGCACCGACGCGGCGAGGCCGAGGAGCAGGCCCACGCCGAACAGCGCGAAGACGGCCGTCATCGTCCACTTGTCGATCGTGCGCCACCAGCGCGGCAGGACCGGGTCACCGGCCTGCACGCGCACGCCACCGTGCACCATCTCTGTCATGGTTACTGCCTCGTCTGCCTCGTTCCGCCCGGGTTCGCCCCGGATCTGGCGGAAAGAGTAGCCAATCCACGGCCTTGGCGCCAGCGGAAGTTCGCGGTTGCACACGGGTGCAATATATGATTGATTGTTTATATAGAATGACGGTCACTTTCAGGAGCCCGCATGCCCGCCGCGCCCGGAACCGCGATCCGCCCGATCCTTGGCTGTCCTGCCGACGGCGCCGCCCGCCGCAGCGTCCCGCCCACGTCGGGCCACCTCGGCACGGCCACCTGCCGCGCCGGCCTGCAGTCCGCGCGCGGGTCGGCAGGCGGGTCGGCAGGCGGGTCGGCGGGCGGGCGCATCCTGCCCCGGCACGGCGCCAGCCCGCGGGGCGGCGCATGACCGGCCCCGCCCTCTCGGCCACCTTCGCGGCGCTGGCCGATCCGACGCGCCGCGCCATCGTCGAGCGCCTGCTCGACGGCGAGGCGACAGTGACCGCCCTCGCCCGTCCCTTCGCCCTGACCCAGCCCGCGATCTCGCGGCACCTCAAGGTGCTGGAGGAGGCCGGGCTGATCGAGACCCGGACCCAGGGCACCGCGCGCCCGAGGCGCCTGCGCCCCGAGGCGATCGAGGAGCTGTGGACCTGGCTCGACCGGACCCGCCGCGCGATGGAGGCGAACTACGGCCGCCTCGACGCGCTGCTCGCCGACCTGCAAGCGCAAGACCCGAGGAAGGACTGACCCCATGCCACCGCTCAAGCTCGTCGCCGAGGGCGACCGCCACGTCGTCGTCACCCGCCGCTTCGCCGCGCCGCCCGACCTGGTGTTCCGCGCCCATGTCGAACCCGCGCTGATCCAGCGCTGGATGACCGGCCCCGACGGCTGGTCGATGCCGGTCTGCGTCAGCGACCCGCGCCCCGGCGGCGCGATCCGCTTCGAATGGTCCGACGGCAACGGCAACGGCTTTCACCTGACCGGCGAATACGGCGAGGTCGAGCCCGCCACCCGCATCCGCCACGTCGAGCGGATGTTCCTGCCCGATCCGACGCCCGACAACCATGTCGAGACGACATTCCGGCCGGATGGCGACGGCACCCTCCTGACGCTGCGCATGACGCTGCCGGATGCCCAGACCCGCGCCGCGATGCTGGCCACCGGCATGGAGCACGGCATGGAGGCGAGCTATGCCCGCCTCGAGGGGGTCCTCGCCGCATGACCGCCGCCCTGCCCGCCCCGCCCCGCTTCGCTTCGCCGCCGAGGGCGACCGCGTGCTGCGCGTCACCCGCGCCTTCGCCGCGCCGCGGCCGCTGGTCTGGCGCGCGATGACCGAACCGGCCCTGATCACCCGGCGGCTTTGGGCGCGCGACCAGCCGATGACACGCTGCGAACAGGACTGCCGCGTCGGCGGCACGCTGCTGCCGGCCTTCGCCTGAGGCGCCGGCTCAGTCGAAGAGGTCGCGCACCGGCCGGGCGAAGGTGCCGCGAACATCGTCCATCTCGCCCTCCGAGACATGGCGGTCGAGCAGCCAGAACACCGCCCGGATCGCCTGCTCGGCATCGGCCGGCAGGTCGCCGGGCAGGCCCTGCTGCACGCGGCCGACGAACCCGGCGCGGCTGCGCTCCCTCACCGGGGTGCGCGAGGGGTCCCAGCCCTCGTAGTAGACGCCCCGCACCAGCGTCGGCAGCTGCGCGCCGAGCTGCGCGGCCTCATCGGGGCCGAGATGGTCGCGCACCTCGTGCAGCACCACCCGCAGAAGCCGCCAGGCGCGGGCCCGGTCGCCCCAGCCGATGCGCCCGTCAAGCTCGTTCAGCCAGCGGTTCACGTCCTGGACCGCCTCGTCGATCTGCCGCAGACCCGCCGCGCCCATCGCCGCCTCCCCCGCCGATAGCGGGCCGCTGCCCGCCTTCGGGCAAGCCAAGCACGCCGCCGCCGGCCGCGCCTTGACCTGCATCAGCCGGCGAGCCGCTTTCCCTTGCCGCGGCGGGGCGCTAGGGTCGCGCGCCAGACCCAAGCAGGCCCATGACCGACCGCATCGCCCTCGTCCTGATCCTCGTCATCACCGCGCTGATCGCGGCCGACCTCTGGTTCGACTGGGGCGGCACGCTCTTCGTCCTGCGCCGGGCGCTGGTGTTCCTCGACTGGGTGATGTTCTGGCGCTGAGGACGCCGGGGCCGGCCCGCCGGCACCCGCCGGTGCCCCGGCCGCCTACTGGCGGCGCACGACGCTCCGGCCGGCATATTCCGCGGTCTCGCCCAGCATCTCCTCGATCCGGATCAGCTGGTTGTACTTGGCCAGCCGGTCCGACCGCGCGAGGCTTCCGGTCTTGATCTGCCCGCAATTCGTCGCCACCGCGAGGTCGGCGATCGTCGCGTCCTCGGTCTCGCCCGAGCGGTGGCTCATCACGCTGGTGTAGCGCGCCCGGTCGGCCATGCGCACCGCGTCCAGCGTCTCGGTCAGGGTGCCGATCTGGTTCACCTTGACCAGAAGCGCGTTGGCGCAGCCCTGCGCGATCCCCTCGGCGAGGCGCCTGGGATTGGTGACGAACAGGTCGTCGCCGACGAGCTGGCAGCGGTCGCCGAGCAGGACGGTGAGCTTGGCCCAGCCGTCCCAGTCGTCCTCGGCCATGCCGTCTTCGATCGAAATGATCGGGTAGTCGTCGACGAGCTTCATTAGGAAGGTCGCGTTCTCGTCGCGGGTCATCACCGCGCCCTCGCCGGCCATGTGGTACTTGCCGTCGCGGAAGTATTCCGTCGCCGCGCAGTCGAGCGCGAGGCAGATCTGCTCGCCCGGCCGGAACCCGGCCTTCTCCACCGACGTCATGATGAAGTCGAGCGCCGCGCGGGTCGACGACAGGTCCGGCGCGAAGCCGCCCTCGTCGCCGATCCCGGTGGAGAGGCCGGCGGCCTTGAGTTCGCCCTTCAGCGTGTGGAACACCTCCGAGCCCCAGCGCACCGCCTCGGCGATGCTGCCGGCGCCGACCGGCATGATCATGAACTCCTGGATGTCGATCGGGTTGTCGG
>CAZYBG010000032.1:19685-30229 GCA_964645155.1 uncultured Rhodobacterales bacterium
CGGCAGGATCCGCGCCGAGGTGCCGCCGACATAGCGGTAGAGCGGCTGCATCGTGTAGTCGGCCGCGGCCTTCGCCACCGCCAGCGAGACGCCGAGGATCGCGTTCGCCCCAAGCCGGCCCTTGTTCGGCGTCCCGTCGATCTCGATCATCGCGCCGTCGATCGCCACCTGCTCGGTCGCGTCGAAGCCGGCCAGCGCCTCGGCAAGCTCGCCGTTGACCGCGGCCACCGCCTCGCGCACGCCCTTGCCCTTGTAGCGGCCCTTGTCGCCGTCGCGCCGCTCCACCGCCTCGTGGGCGCCGGTCGAGGCGCCCGAGGGCACCGCGGCGCGGCCCATCGAGCCGTCGTCGAGCGTCACGTCGACCTCGACGGTGGGGTTGCCCCGGCTGTCGAGGATCTCGCGGGCATGGATGTCGACGATCGTGCTCATGGGCCCCTCCCGGCGCGTGCGCTACCGGCCCCGCTATACCGGGGCGCCTGCCGCAGGGGAAGGCCTCGCCCGCCGCAGGCGCGCCTCGCGGATCAGCGTGTAGAGGCCCGAGCCCACGATTAGCGCCGCGCCGGCCAGCATCGGCCCGTCCGGCCGCTCGGCGAAGAGCAGCGCGCCGAGGGCGAGCGCGAAGACGATGCGGGTGTAGCGGAACGGCGCCACCACCGAGAGGTCGCCGCCGCGGACCGCCACGGTCAGCGTGGCATAGCCGATCAGCCCGCAGCCGATCCCGAACGCGAGCTCGGCGAAGGTCTGCGCCGAGGGCAGCGCCGGCGGCGCCCCGAGGCCGAGCGTCAGGGCGCCGGCCAGCATCACCGTCGCGAAGGCCCAGGCGGAGAGCTGCAGCGTCGAGGTCGCCGGATCGACCCGCCGGGTCGCGAGGTCGCGCAGCGAGAGGCCGATCACCCCCAGCACCGCCCAGAGCGCATTGATGTCGAACCCCGCCATGCCCGGCCTGAGGATGACGATCACGCCGAGAAGCCCCACCAGGATCGCGGTCCAGCGCCGCCATCCCACGGCCTCGCCGAGAAACAGCGCGGCGCCCGCGGTCACCACCAGCGGCGAGGCCTGCAGGATGACCGACGCGGTCGAGAGCGGGATCAGCGCCAGCGCGGTCACGAAGCCGATCGTGCCGAAAAGCTCGCCCGCGTTGCGCAGCAGCACCGGGCCCGAGAGCAGTGCCCGGGCGAATACCGGCTCGCCCAGGGCACGCGCGATCACCGCGAGGACGAGAAAGCCGCCCGCGCCGATCATCACCAGGATCTGGCCGACCGGCAGTTCGGCCGAGGCGCGCTTGATGATGGCGTCCTCGACCGCGAAGAAGGCCATCGACCCGGCCATCAGCAGGCTCGCGCGGAAATTGTCCATCCCGCTCAGCCGCGTTTCAGCGGGACGCCGTAAAGCTCCAGCTTGTGGCCCTTGAGGCGGTAGCCGAGCCGGCGGGCGATGCGCTCCTGCAGGGCCTCGATGTCGGGATCGACGAATTCGATGACATGGCCGGTCGTCATGTCGATCAGGTGGTCGTGATGCGCGCGCTCGGCATCCTCGTAGCGCGCCCGGCCGTCGCCGAAGTCGATCCGCTCGAGGATGCCGGTCTCGTCGAGCAGCTTGACCGTCCGGTAGACGGTGGCCAGCGAGATCCGCGGGTCGATCCGGATGGCGCGGGCATGCAGTTCCTCGACATTGGGGTGGTCTTCGGCGTCTTCCAGCACCTGCGCGATCACCCGGCGCTGGCCGGTGATCCGGAGGCCCTTCGCCTCGCAGCGCTGGAGGATCGTGTCGGTCATCGTCTCGCCGCCCCGCGACAGGGCCACAGGACTAGCGGCTTTCCCGGCCGGCGAAAAGCCCCGTGGGGCGGCTGCTGTGCGGGCGCGGGCACCTGCCGCGCTCAGAACCAGCGCAGCCAGCGGAACACGACCCACATCGCGACGCCGAGCGCCGCCATCGCCGCGGTCAGCGCGGCGAAGGCCCAAGGCCAGTCCACGCCCGGCATGCCCGCGACGTTCACGCCGAAGAGGCCGGTCAGAAAACCCAGCGGCAGGAAGATCGCCGCGACGACCGAGAGCACGAAGCCCTGCTGGCCGATCCGGCTCGCATGCAGGCTGTCGACATGCGCCCGGAGCGAGGCGAGCCGGTCGCGCACCGCGTCGAGTTCTTCCACGAAGCGCAGCGACCGGTTGGCGACATCGCGGAACTCCTGCCGCTCGGCGGGCGTGACGAAGGGAAGCTCGGTCGCGGCAAGATGCGCCAGCGCCTCGCGTTGCGGCGCGATGTGGCGGCGCAGCTTGATGATCGACCGCGCCAGCTGGCTGATCTGCCGCTCACCGGTGCCGATCGCGTCCGGCTCGTCGTCCAGCAGCACCTCCTCGATCCCGTCGGTGGCGTCCTCGCGCGCGGCGATCACCGCCTCGATCTTGTGCGAGACGAGGGCGACGAGCCGCGCGACGAAGGCCATCGGCGTGGCCGGCGCGCCGCCCGAGGTGATCTCGGCGCGCAGTTCGTCGACCGCGAAGATGCGGCGGAACCGCGTCGTCACCACGAAGCCCGGCACCGCGTAGAGCCGCACCGAGACCATGTCCTCGCTCTCCTGGCCGGGGTTGAAGTTGATCCCGCGCAGGGTGAGGAGCAGGCCGCCATCCATCACCTCGGCGCGCGGCCGGGTCTCGGCCTCCACCAGCGCCGCGCGCACCCGCGCCGGCAGGTGCGCGTCGGCCCAGGCGACGAAGTCGGGTGCAGTCCTGTCGCAGTGCAGCCAGCGCCAGGCCGCGCCCCCGGCCGGCGCGAGGCCGGGCCAGGCCTCGGCGACCGGCACCGCGACGCCGTCGGCGCGGATGTCGAAGGCCGAGATCGGCGCGAGCGTCGCGGTCATCGCCGGCCCGCGCCCTGCCGCTGCGCCGGGGCGGGCGATGCGAACGAAACCCTGGTCATCGGTCACGCTCCCTCGTGCTGTCTCCGCCTCGTACTGCAAACCTGCCGGCGAGAATATCGTCTTTCGTTTCGGGCGCGCCTGTTCGCCCCCGGCGATGCGCCTTGCGACCGGCCGTGCCCTTGACAGTTCCCGCCCGCCGCCCGACAGCGCGGGCCATGGACCGCAAGCCCGCCATCGACGGCGCCGGCGCTGCCGCGCTCGTCGGCTTCGCGCTGCTCTTCGCGCTGAACCAGGTCTCGATCAAGGTCACGACCGAGGGTTTCCAGCCGGTGTTCCTGGCCGCGCTGCGCTCGGCCATCGCGATCCCCTGCGTCCTGCTCTACATGCGGATCGCCAGCAAGCCGGTCAGCATCCAGCCCGGCACCGTCCGCGCCGGGCTGCTGATCGGGGCGGTGTTCTCGGGCGAGTTCCTCTGCCTCTACCTCGCGCTCGACCTCACCACCGTCGCCCGGTCCTCGGTGATCTTCTACTCGATGCCGATCTGGCTCGCGCTCGGCGCGCATCTGCTCCTGCCGGGCGAGCGGCTGACATCGGCGCGGTCCGCCGGGCTCCTGCTCGCCTTCGCCGGCGTCGCCTGGGCGATCCTCGACCGCGAGGCCGCGGGCGGCCGGGCGCGCCTCTCGGGCGATCTCTTCGCGCTCGCCGCGGCGATCCTCTGGGCGGCGATCGCGCTCTGCGCCCGGACCACGGCGATCGCGCGCGTCGGGCCGGAGGTGCAGCTGCTCTGGCAGCTCGCCGTCTCGCTGCCGGTGCTGCTGCTCGCCGCGCCGTTCTTCGGCCCGCTGCTACGCGACACCGGACCGGTCCACGTCGCGGGGCTCATGTTCCAGGCGGTCGTCGTCGTCGCCTTCGGCTTCGTCGGCTGGCTCGCCCTGCTCAAGCGCTACCCGGCCTCGGCGGTGGCGAGCTTTTCCTTCCTGACGCCGGTCTTCGGCGTGGCGCTGGGCTGGGCGCTGCTCGGCGAGGAAGTTCCGGCCTCGGTGCTCGGCGCGCTGGCGCTGGTCGCGGCGGGGATCGTCCTCATCAACCGCCCTCAGGCGGCGGCGACCTCGGCCCAGACCGGCAGGTGATCGGACGCCGCGCGCGCTGCGGCGGTGTCGTGCACGCCGGCATCGCCCAGCGTCAGCGCCCCGCAGAGCGCGACCCGGTCGAGATGCGCCATCGGGTGCAGCGCGTGGAACGACCGGCCGGGCGCCACCACCGCGAAGGCGCCGCCGAGCGCCTCCATCCCGCGGCGCAGCGACCATTCGTTGAAATCGCCGAGGATCGCGGTCGGCATCGCCGCGCCCTCGGTCAGCGCGGCGCGCAGCACGTGAAGCTGCCGCGCCCGGTCGCGCCGGAGCAGGCCCAGATGCACCGCCGCCACCCGCACCGGGCCGGCCCCGGCCTTGGCCATGGCCCTGGCCTCGACCTCGACGACGAGGCCGCCGCGCGGCTCCAGCCCCGGCAGGGTCAGCCGCCGCACCGGCCGCGCCGCCATCCCGCGGCGGACCAGCACTGCGTTGCCGTGCCAGCCGAGGCTGGGCAGGTCGGCATCGACCTCGACGAGATCGAAGTCGGTATGGTCCTCGATCATCCGGCGCGGCAGCGCGGCGGGGCGGTCGCCGAACCGGCGGTCCGCCTCCTGCAGCGCGACGATGTCGGCGCCGGTCGCGTTGAGGACATCGACCACGCGGCCCGGATCGCGCCGCCCGTCGGGGCCGACGCATTTGTGCAGGTTGTAGCTGGCAAGGCGGAGCGAGGCGCGCATCGTCCCCCATATGGGAGATCGCGGGCCGGAGTTGAAGGTGCCCCCGGCGCAGCTTACCTCATCGGCATGCTCGGCACGCTGCGAAACCAGCCGGTGGTCGTCCTGCTGATCTGGGGCGCGCTTGCCTTCGAGGCCGCGGCCGCGGCGTTCGAGGGGCGCTGGCAGCTTGTCTTCGTCGCCTTCGCCACATTCGCGCTGTCGCTGCTGCCGATCCTCTTCGCCAGGCGGTTCGGCATCAAGGTGCCGACGAGCTTCTACGTCTTCATCGTGCTTTTCGTCTTCGCGAGCATCTTTCTGGGCGAGGCGTTCGATTTCTACAACCGCTACTGGTGGTGGGACCTGCTGCTGCATTCGGGCTCGGCGATGGCGTTCGGCCTCGTCGGGGTGCTGTTCATGCTGATGCTGTTCGGCAGCGACCGCTACGCCGCGCCGCCCTGGGCGGTCGCCTTCTTCGCGTTCTGCTTCGCGATGACGGTGGGCGCCGTCTGGGAGATCTTCGAATATGCGATGGACCGGAACTTCGGCCTGAACATGCAGAAGTCGGGGCTGGACGACACGATGGGCGATCTGGTGGTCAACGCGGTCGGCGCCGCGATCGGCGCCGCGGCGGGCTTCTTCTACCTCAAGGGGCAGGAACTTGGCGGCCTGACCGCCCCGCTGCGTGATTTCGTGCGCTCGAACCGGGGCCTGTTCCGCCGCGCCCGGCGCTGAGGGCGCGGCCCCGCTCAGGTGCCGCAGAAGGTCTGCCGCACGGCCTCGTGCGCCTCGGGCGCCGTGCGCAGGTCGGCATCGCCCGGGCGATCCTCGAAGGGCCGCGACAGGACCTCGACCAGCCGCATGAAGGGCGCAAGATCCTGCGCGACCGCCGCGCGGATCGCCTCCTCCACGCGGTGATTGCGCGGAATGACGGCCGGGTTTGCGCGATTCATGTCGGCCTGCCGCGCCGTCTCGCCGCGCGGCTCCGCCGCCAGGCGCGCCCGCCACTTCGCGGCCCAGCCATCGAACGCCGTCGGGTCGGTGAACTCGGCGCGGGCGGGCTCGTCGGTGCGTCGGTCCCCGGCCGCGTCGGGAAGCCCGGAGAGCGCGCGGAAGGTGCGGGTGAAATCGGCGCCGTTCGCGGCCATCAGCGCAAGCAGCTCCTCGGCCAGTTCCGCATCGCCCGCGCGCGGTTCGGCGAGCCCGATCTTCCTCAGGAAGACCGCCTGCCACGCCGCCTCGTAGGTCGGCGCGAAGCCGTGCACCGCCGCGGTCGCGCGCTCGATCGCACGGTTCTGCCCGGTGTCGATCAGCGGCAGGAGCGCGCTGGCCAGCTGGGCCACGTTCCAGACCGCGATCTGCGGCTGGTTGGCATAGGCATAGCGCCCGAAACTGTCGATCGAGGAAAAGACCGTCTCGGGGTGGTAGGCGTCCATGAAGGCGCAGGGGCCGTAGTCGATGGTCTCGCCCGAGATCGCGCAGTTGTCGGTGTTCATCACGCCGTGGATGAAGCCCGCGCCCATCCACTGCGCGACAAGCCGCGCCTGCCGCGCTACGACGCCCTCGAGCAGCGCGAGCGCCGGCACCTCGGCCGCCGCCGCCTCGGGGTAGTGGCGGGCGATGGCGTGGCCGACCAGCGCGCGGAGGGCGTCATGGTCCTGCCGCGCGGCGAAGAACTGGAAGGTGCCGACGCGGATGTGGCTCGACGCGACGCGGGTCAGCACCGCGCCGGGCAGCCGGTCCTCGCGGAGCACCCACTCGCCGGTGGCGACCGCGGCCAGCGCCCGCGTCGTCGGGATGCCGAGCGCGTGCATCGCCTCGCTCACGATGTATTCGCGCAGGACCGGGCCGAGCCAGGCGCGCCCGTCGCCCATCCGGCTGAACGGGGTGCGGCCCGCGCCCTTGAGCTGCAGGTCGAAGCGCCGCCCGTCGGGGGCGACGACCTCGCCCAGCAGGATCGCGCGGCCGTCGCCGAGCTGCGGCACCCAGCCACCGAACTGGTGCCCGGCATAGGCCTGTGCCAGCGGCGCCGCGCCCTCGGGCACGAGGTTGCCGGCGAGCATCGCGACACCCTCCGGCGCGGCGAGGGCAGCGGCATCGAGCCCGAGCTCGGCCGCGAGGCCCTCGTTCAGCATGAGAAGCCGGGGCGCGGCGACCGGCGTCGGGTCGAGCCGGGCATAGAACCGCGCGGGCAGGCGGGCGTAGCTGTTGTCGAACGGCAGGTGCAGCGTCATCGCCCACAGATAAGGCGGGAGCCCGCCCGCGACCAGTGCGAAGCCCCCGTGCGGCGCGCCGTGGGAAGGCGCGGCGCTCAGGCCCCCCGCGGCCGCATCGCCAGCCAGATCAGCGCCGCCCCCGCGAGCGCGAGGAACGGCAGCATGAAGAGGTTGACCGCCGACCAGCCCGCCGCGGGCGAGCTGCCCGCGCAGTTCATCAGCCCGCCGGAGGCCAGCGAGGCGAGCGTGACCGAGCCGAAGACGATCATGTCGTTCAGCCCCTGCACCCGCCCCCGCTCCTGCGGGCCATGGGCGGCCGAAAGCATCGCGGTGGCGCCGATGAAGCCGAAGTTCCAGCCGAGGCCGAGCAGGATCAGCGTGCCGAAGAACTGCCAGAGCTCGACCCCCGTGAGCGCGATGGCGCCCGCGGCGGCGAGGATGGCGAGCCCGGCCGCGACGACCTTCTCGGCGCCGAAGCGGGCGATCAGGTGGCCGGTGAAGAACGACGGGCCGAACATCGCCAGCACATGCGCGCTGACCACGTCGGCCGCATCGGCGGTGGCAAAGCCGCATCCGACGACGGCGAGCGGCGCCGAGGTCATCACGAGGTTCATCAGCGCATAGGAGACGCTGGCGCAGATCACCGCGACGGCGATCGCCGGCGTGCGCAGCAGCGCGCCCTTCGTCCGCCCCCGCGCGGCGCCCTCGGCCGGCGGCGCCGGGGCGGGAATGTCGAGCAGGAGGAAGAGGAAGGCGCCGACGACGTTGATCGCGATGACCGCGAGGTAGGTGCCGAGGAACGGCACCACCATCGCGTCCGCCGTGGCCTTGACGAGCTGCGGCCCGAGGATCGCCGAGAGGAGGCCGCCCGCCATGACGTAGGAGATCGCCTTGGGGCGAAAGCCCGGATCCGCCGTGTCGGCCGCGGCGAAGCGGTAGAAGCCCTGCGCCGACATGTAGATCCCGGTGAGGAGCGAGCCGGCCAGGAACAGCGGGAAGCTCTGCACCATCAGCCCCCAGGCGCCGACCGCCGCCCCCGCCGCCCCGCCCGCGGCCCCGACGGCGAAGCCGGCCCGGCGACCCCAGCGCTGCATCAGCGCCGAGAGCGGCTGCGCCGAGAGCATCGAGCCGAGGACGATCATCGAGATCGGCAGGGTCGCGAAGCACGGGTTGCCGGCAAGCGACTGGCCGGCCAGCCCGCCGATGATGAAGATCATCGGCATCTGCGCGCCGAGGAACGCCGTCGCGGCGACGAGCACGGCGACGTTGCGGCGGGCGGGAAGCGGGTCGTCAAGCGCGGCTTCGGTCATCGGCGGGTTTCCTGCGCCCCTCATAGCGCCCCTTGGCGCGCCGCTGCCAGCCCCCTTCGCGCCACCCTTGCCCCCGCCGGCCCGCCGGGCCAGTCTCCGCCGCGGGAGGGAGGCGCCATGGTCGGCCGCATCATCGAGACCGACGGCTGCATCGCCGAGGGCACCGCCTGGCTCGCCGCGCGCGAGCCGCGCTTCGCCGCGGCGCTTGCCCGCACCGGGCCGCTGCCGCTCCGCCGCCGGCCGGACGGCTTCGCCGCGCTCTTCGACGCGATCGTCGGCCAGCAGGTCAGCGTCGCCTCGGCCGCGGCCGTCTGGCGGCGGCTCGAGGCGGCCGGGCTGACCGAGGCCGGCGCGGTCGCGGCGGCGGACGACGAGGCGCTGCGCGCCTGCGGGCTCTCGCGGCAGAAGATCCGCTATGCCCGCGCGCTCGCCGGCGCCGACCTGCCCTATGCCGCGCTCCGTGCGCTGCCCGAGGCCGAGGTGGTCGGCGCGCTCGTCGCGCTGCCCGGCATCGGCCGCTGGACGGCCGAGATCTACGCGATGGTCTCGCTCGGCCGGGCGGATGCCTTCGCCGCCGGCGACCTCGCGCTGCAGGAGGCCGCGCGGATGATCTTCGCGCTGCCGGCCCGGCCGTCGGAGGGCGACCTGCGGGCGATGGCCGCGGCCTGGTCGCCGTGGCGCGGCGTTGCGGCGCGGCTGATGTGGTCCTACTACCTTGTCGAGAAGCAGCGGGAGGGCATCCGGTGACGCGCGGGCTCAGGTCGGAACGGCGCGGGCCGCCCCGCGGGGAGGCGCGGGCGCTCGTCGTCTTCGTGCATGGCTACGGCGCGAACGGCGCCGATCTCATCGGGCTCGCCGAGCCGCTGGCGCCGCATCTGCCGGGCACCGCCTTCCTGTCTCCCGACGCGCCCGAGCCCTGCCCCGGCAACCCGTCCGGCTTCCAGTGGTTTCCGATCCCCTGGCTCGACGGGTCCTCGACGGCCGCGGCCGAGGCGGGCCTCGTCGCGGCGGCGGCCGATCTCGATGCGTTCCTGACCGCCGCGATGGCGGCCGAAGGCGTCGGGCCGGGGCGGACGATGCTCTTCGGTTTCTCGCAGGGCACGATGCTGTCGCTCCACGTGGCGGCGCGGCGGCCCGAGCCGCTGGCCGGCGTGGTCGCGTTCTCCGGCCGGCTTCTGGTGCCGGAGCGGCTGGCGGCGGAGGCGGTGTCGCGGCCGCCGGTGCTCCTCGTCCACGGCGATGCCGACGAGGCGGTGCCGCCGCAATCGCTGCCCGAGGCGGGCCGGGCGCTCGATGCCGCCGGCTTCGAGGTCAGCGCCCATGTGATGCGCGGCACCGGGCACGGCATCGCGCCCGACGGGCTCGCCGCGGCGCTGGCCTTCATCCGGGGGCGGCTGCCGCTGTGAGGGCGCGCGGGCGCGCGGGACGGGCGGGCGGGCGATCGGCCGGCTGCGCCCATCCGACGCACCGAAAAAGCCGTGGGGGCCCCGGAACATCCCGCCCTTGCGCCGGTTGGACCCGACCTATGCACCAACGTCAAGCGGGAGACGACCGATGCACATCCTGAACGCCATCGCCCTTATCCTCGTCATCGTGGGCGGGCTCAACTGGGGGCTCGTCGGCCTCTTCGACTTCAACCTTGTCTCGGCGATCTTCGGCGTCGACAGTTGGCTCACCAACCTGATCTACATCCTCGTCGGCCTGTCGGCGCTCTACTGCATCGTGCTCCTGAAGCCGGTGATGGACTACAACCGGACGACGACGCACCGCACCACGCCGTGACCGGTGGGCCGCGGGAGGGTGCGCACCGAACGCGCACCCTTCCGAGGCGGCGGCCGGTCAGCCGTCGAGATCAGGCAGGCTGACCGAATGCCAGTCGAAGCGGCGGACGCGGTCCTGCTCTGCCGCGACGCCGTCGCGCGTAAGCCCCGTTGCCGCATAGAAGCCGTCGCTGAACGATCCTTCGGAAGGCATCGGCTGGCCGCGGTCCAGGCTTTCCTTGCTCACGACCATGCACGCCACGTTGGGCAGCGCGTGTTCGGCGCAGATGGCGGCGGCCTCGTTCAGGTAGCTGCTCAGCCCCTGGCCGTTGACCTTCGACATTCCGAGCCGTCGCGCGAGGTCCGAGTAGGTCAGCGCGGGTTCGCCGTCCAGAACGGCCTTCGCAACGATCTGGATCGTCGCGCGGGCGCGTTGGCGGGTCAGGGGTGTGACGTCGCGATCGCTCACTGGTCCAGGAAGCTCCGGAGCTTCCGCGACCGGCTCGGATGCTTCAGCTTCCTGAGCGCCTTTGCCTCGATCTGTCGGATCCGCTCGCGGGTCACACTGAACTGCTGGCCCCCCTCCTCGAGCGTGTGGTCGGTGTTCATGCCGAT
>CAZYBG010000033.1:0-30207 GCA_964645155.1 uncultured Rhodobacterales bacterium
GGCCGCCGCCGGTCAGCACCAGGATCACCTCCAGCACCTTGAAGGCGTCGATCAGGCGCAAGAGCATGGTGACGACCAGGACGGGCATCATCAGCGGCAGCTTGATGTAGACCACCTGTTGCCAGGCCGTGGCCCCGTCGATCCGCGCCGCCTCGAGCGCCGAGCGGGGCAAGGATTGCAGTGCCGCCAGCGACAGGATGAAGATGAAGGGCGTCCATTGCCAGATATCGGCGACGATCACCGACAGCAGCGCGTTCTGGCCCAGCCAGTCCACGGCGGGCAGGCCCACGGCCTGAAGCATCCGGTTGAAGGTGCCATAGGTCTGGTGAAACATGTAGCGCCAGACCAGCCCCACCACCACCGGCGCGATCATCATCGGCAGGATGAAGAGGGTACGCAGCACCGACATGCCGCGGATGTTGCGATCCAGCAGGAGTGCGAGGCCAACGCCCAGCACCATCTCGACGCTGACGACCGTAAGGGCAAAGACCAGCGTGACCCAGAAACTTTCGTGAAACGCGGCATCACCCAACAGGCGGGCGTAATTCGCCAGGCCCACGAATTCCGTCTCGCCGATCGACTGGCTGGGATCCCAGTCGCGAAAGCTGCCCCAGATCATGTAGGCGATGGGATAGAAAAGCGCGATCAGCATCACCGCGGCGGCGGGTGCGACGAACAGATAGGGCGTCAAGCGGTTGGCGGAAAAGCGCGTCACGGGGGGCGGGACCTTGGCAAGAGGGTGCGGATGGCCCCGGCGCTGGGGACGCCGGGGGCCGGGCTGCGCGGACCCGAGGAGGAGGGCGCGCGCCATGGCAAAGGTCGAAAGCCGGACCTATTGCCAGACGTAGTAGCCCTCTTCCTGCATCAGGGCACGCGTGCGCTCGGCGATGCCGTCAAGGGCGGTCTTGATATCCAGGTTTTCGGTCAGGACCTGGCTCATCGTGGTGCCGATGTCGGCGTTGATCTTGCCCCAGGCGGGGATGATCGGGCGCCAGTCGGGATCGGCATGTTCCAGCGCCGCGCCGAAGGCCGACGACCACGGATACTTGGCGTTCAGCTCGGCATTCGCGTAGGTTGAGAACCGCGACGGGTTGCCGCCCGCCATCGCCACCGCAAGATCGCCCTCTTTCGAGGTGAGCCACTGCATCAGCAGGAACGCCGCCTCGGGGTTTTCCGCGTTGCGCGGGATGGCCAGGCCAAAGCCGCCGGTCTGGCTTCCCCGGCGCACGCCCATCGGGTGCATCGCGTAGCCCACGTTGCCGACGACCGTGCTGCGCGCGGGGTCCTGGAAATCGGCGGCATAGGCGATCGAGTCGAGGAACATCGCCGCCTGCCCCTGTGCAAAGGCATTCGCCGCCTCGGCCGGACCAAAGGCGGAAGAGCCTTCGGGTCCGCAATCGACAATCCGCTTCAGCGCCTCGGCGGCGGCGACGCCAGCCTCGTTGTTCAGGATGGGGTTCCAGGCCTCGTCGAACACCCGCCCGCCAAGCGGAGCAAGGTGCAGAAGCCAGGCGTGGCTTGCATGGTGGCCCGAGGCAGCGCGGCTGGCCACACCGCCCATGCCGGGTTCAAGTTCGGGGATCTTGCAGGCCAGATCGAGGAACGCGTCATAGGTGTCGGGCACCTCAAGCCCGTGTTTCTCGAAGATGTCGGTCCGGTAATACAGAACCGAGGTTTCCGACCCGAACGGCAGCCCGTACAACGACCCCGTCGGCCCAGGCAGATACCCCCGCTCGCCTCCCGCGACGCCTATGTTCTGCACATAGCCGTCGATCAGGTCGGCCGGGTCATAGTTGGGATCTGCCAGCCGGGGGTTCATGAAAAACGGCGCCAGATTGTAAATCTGGTCGGCATAGACGTAGTCAGCCTTGGAAAACACGACGTAGGAGATCAGGTCATAGGCGCCTTCGTCCAGCGCCAGTTCCAGCGTCTGGCGCTCGCGCATGTCGAGATAGGGCAGCATGTCCACCTCGACCTCGATCCCGGTCTGGGCGGTGAACTCGGGCAGCACCTCCATCACGGCGTTGTAATGGGGATGGGCGGGAAAGTTCACCACCAGCGTCGTGCCGGCATAGGGGGCATAGGGCCCGTCTTGCGCGGTGGCGGCACCGGCCAGCGCGACCGCCACCCCGGCGGCGGTGGATCTCAGCAAGGTCATCAGCATCTGTGTTCCTCCCGGTTGCTGCATGCGGCGCCTCAAAGCGCCATCTCGGTTTTCGGATCGAAAAGGTGCATCGCCTCGGCCCGCACGGCAAAGCGCAGCGTCTCGCCCAGCGTGACAGGCGTTTCGGACTTGATTTCGACCGTCACGCGGGCACCGCCCGCCTGGCAGATCAGCACCGACTGCGCGCCGACGTATTCCGAAACGATCACCCGCAGATCGAGTGCGGTGCCCGACGGCGCGTCGGGTGCAAAGACAAGATCCGAAGGACGGATCCCCAGGATCACCTGGCTTGCCGCGCGCGCCCGCGCCCGGGCGGCAAGCGCCGGTGGCAGGTGCAGAGCAAGGCCCTCGCCCTGCGCCATGGCCAGCCCGCCGTCATCCACCAGCCGGACGTCGAGGAAATTCATCGCGGGCGCGCCCAGAAAGCCTGCCACGAACTTGTTGGCCGGGCGGCGGAACAGGTCGGACGGCGTGCCCTGCTGCTGGATGCGCCCGCCGTGCATGACCACGATCCGGTCGGCCAGCGTCATCGCCTCGATCTGGTCATGGGTGACATAGATCATGTTCTTCCTGACGGTCTGGCGCATCAGCGCCAGTTCGGCGCGCATCTGTCCGCGGAGTTTGGCGTCAAGATTCGACAGCGGTTCGTCGAACAGGAAGGTCGAGGCATCGCGGCAGAGCGCGCGGCCCATGGCCACCCGCTGCCGCTGGCCGCCTGACAGTTCGCCCGGCTTGCGGTCGAGATAGGGCGACAGGCCCAGCATCGCCGCCACGTCGCGGACGCGGGTGTCGATCTCGGACTGCGGGCGCTTCTGCAGGCGCAGCGAAAAGGACATGTTCCGCGCCACGTTCATGTGCGGGTAAAGCGCATAGTCCTGGAACACCATGGCGATGTCGCGATCCTTGGGGTCAAGCGCGCCGACCTCGCGGTTGCCCATCCAGATCCGGCCGGCCGACACGCTTTCCAGCCCCGCGATCATCCGCAGCGTGGTGGACTTGCCGCAGCCCGACGGGCCGACGAGGACGGTGAATTCATGCTCGGCCATGTCGAGGTCGATGCCGTGCAGCACCTCGACCGCGCCGTAGCGCTTCACCAGCCCGTCCAGACGTATGCGCGGCATCGAATCCCTGCGCCTCCCCGTAACAGTTTCTGTATGCAAATATAAAAGTAAATATCCAAATTTGCACAGCCGCCCGAAAACTGTTATAGCCGACCATCCCCGCAAGAAGGCGGACCGAACGGATGAAAGTCGATCGCAACCGCGCCACTCCGCGCGGCAACACGGTACAGCGCATCGAAGCGGCGCTGATGGACGACATCGCCATCGGGCGCCTTGCACCGGGCGAACGGCTGGACGAGGTGACGCTGACCGAACGCTTCGGCGTGTCGCGCACCCCGGTGCGCGAGGCGCTGGGCCGCCTGACGGCGCAGGGCATTCTGGAACCGGGCGAAAAACGCGGCGTGCGGGTTGCGCGGTACACTCGAACAGAACTTGCCCAGATATTTGAAACCATGCACGAAATCGAGACGGCCTGTGCCCGCATCGCGGCGCAGCGCCTGACGCTTTTGGCACGGGCCGAGATCGAGGCGGCGCAGGCTGCCTGCGTTGCGGCCGCCCGGGCGGGCGAGATCGTCGCCTATCTGCGCGCGAACGAGGCGTTTCACCACGCGATCTATCGCGCCACCGGAAACCCCTACCTTGCCGGTCTTGCCGCCGATTTCCGGCGGCGGACAGGCCCTTTCCGTGCCAAGAAATTCGCCACCCACGAGGACCTGATCCTGTCCGCCCAGACCCATGAAGAGCTGCTGGCCGGCATATTCTCCGAGGATTCCAAGACCGCGGCCGACGGCATGCGGGCCCATATGACTGCAAGTTTCCTGCAAACCCTGGCGGCAATCTGACGATCCTCTGGCAGATTCGGGTTGCAATCGGATGCTCAATCGTCACTTTGTATGCAAACTTGAATCACCGCATACGGGAGGGCCCCATGGGCGTTCAGGAAACCCGCATCCATCCGATCAACACCGGATGGCTCGAGGCCGATCTCGGGACCTACACCTTCTGGAAGGGACCGGCGGGCCGGAAATTCTGGAACCCGGTCTACTGCCACTATGTCGACACCGGAACCCACAGGATCCTGATCGACACCGGCCTGTGTGATGAGGAACGGGCCACGAAGTACCACCACAAATGCCAGAAACGCGGCTGCCTGCAGGTGCATGAACATCTGCAACAGAAGCTGGGCGTCCACCCCGACGAGATCGACGCCATCGTCTTCACACACCTGCACTGGGACCATGTGCAGAACATGAAGCGGTTCCGCAATGCCCGCTACATCGCGCCCAAGGCCGAGATCGAGATGGCCTACAATCCCCTGCCGCTCTACTACCGAACCTACGAATCCGGCTATCTGGGGATCGAGCCTGCCTATGCCGGCTGCGTGTTCGAGGCGGTGGCGGACGAGTGCGAGGTGCTGCCAGGCATCACCATGTTCCACACGCCCGGGCATTCGGTCGGCCACATGGCGGTGACGGTGGCCACCTCGGCGGGCGACATCGTGGTGGCAGGCGATGCGATTTTCCAGGAACGCAACCTTGAGCCGAACCCCGAGGAAGGCTGGCGCCACTGGGTGCCCGCGCGGTTCGTCAACAGCTATGAAGGCTGGAAATCGGTCGAGGAGATCGACAAGCGCGCCGACTACGTGCTGCCCTGCCATGACGAGGGCGCGAATGCCCGGTCGAGCGTGTTCCCCTATCCCGGGATGCCGATCCGCAAGCGGCGCCAGGTGATCCCGGGATACAAGTTCTATTTCGGCGACATGCCCCCCGGCATGGCCGCCAAGGCCGCCCCCGCCATGACCCGCGCCGAGGCCGAGGCCCATCTTGCGAGCCTGATCCATCCGAAAGACATGGCCGAGCACTGACCCCCGTGACGGCCCGCATCACCCGGCTGACCGAGATCGCACCGCGCTTTGGTGCGGTGGTGCTGGACCAGTGGGGCGTGCTGCATGACGGCACCCGGCCCTATCCCGGTGCGCTGACCGCCGTGGCGGCGCTGCAGGCCGCCGGGGTCCGGCTGGCGATCCTGTCGAACTCGGGGCGGCGGGCGGCACCGAATGCGGCGCAGATCGCGGACATGGGTTTTGGCCGCGGCTTGTTCGAGGTGGTGATGACCTCGGGCGAGGCTTTGTGGCAGGACATCGCGGGCGGGCGGGTCAAGGCGCGGCGCCTGTGTGCCATCGCGCGCACGCCCGGCGATGCGGCGGAATGGGCGGCGGGGCTGGATGTGACGCTGACCGACAGGGTCGAGGATGCCGAGGCGATCCTGCTGATGGGCCTGCCCGACGACGCAGACCCCGCAGACCACGACGCAGCGCTGGCCGACGCGAGGGCGCGCAGGCTTCCGGTCCTGTGCACCAATCCTGACCGCGCCTCGCCGCGTGCGGGCGGCGTCACCGTCACGTCGCCGGGGACGCTGGCCCATGCCCATGCGGCGGCGGGCGGTCTGGTGCGTTTCTACGGCAAACCGCACCTGCCGGTGTTCCGCGCGGTCGAAACGGCGCTTGGCCTGCCACCCGCGCAGCTTCTGATGGTGGGCGACAGTCTGGAACATGACATCGCGGGCGCCCACGCCGCCGGATGGGCCAGCGCCTTTGTCGAGGGCGGGCTGCACCGGGCGGCCTTTGCCGGGAGCGCGCCGGATACGCTTGCCCGCCTCGCCGCCGCCGAGGCCGCACCGATGCCCGATTTCCACCTCGCCGAGCTTGCCTGACCGATGCCGGCGACGCCCGCCACCTTTGCAGCCTTCCGCGCCCTGTCCGCCCGGCTGGGTCAGGACCCGCTGCGGGTGCAGGGGCCGGGCGGCAACACCTCCCTCAAGGACGGTGGCATCCTCTGGATCAAGGCGTCGGGCACCGAGCTGGCCGAGGCCGAGGCGCGCGACATCTTTGTCGCCGTGGACCGCGCCGCCGCACTTGCCGAGGCGCGGGGCGAGGCGGGCGACGGCAGTTGCAAGGCGACCGTGATCGACAAGTCCGTCACGCTCCGCCCGTCGATCGAGACGACGTTTCATGCCGCGTTGGACTGGCCCGTGGTGGCGCACACCCATTCCATCGCCACGCTGGCCCATGCCGTCGCCCCTGCGGGCCGCGAGGTTGCGCGGGGCAAACTGGCGGGCCTGCCTGCGGTGCTGGTGCCCTATGCCAAGCCGGGCCTGCCGCTGACCCGCGCGATCATGGCCCGCGCCAAGGCTGAGACGCGGGTGTTCGTGCTGGAGAACCACGGGCTGATCGTTTGCGGGCCGGATGTTGCCGAGACGTCCGCGTTGATGGAAGAGGTCGAGGCGCGGTTGCACCTGCCCGCACAGGCCCCGAACCTTGAACCGCTCGTCAACCCGCCCCCCGAAAGGTTCACATGGGCCTCCGAGAGCTGGATCGCCCGCGATCCGCGCGCCTGCCGTCTGGCGCAGGCGGGGTCCTATTATCCCGACCATGTGGTGTTTCTTGGGCCAGCCCTTCCCGGGGCCGACCACGCGGGCCGCCCCCCCGCTATTCTGGTTCCGGGTGTGGGCGTCGCGCTGCGCGCCGGGGCCACACCGTTGCAGCGGGCGATGCTGCGCTGCCTGTCGGATGTTCTGGCGCGCCTGCCCGAGGCTTGGGAGCCCGAGCCCATCGGCCTTGATGCCGAGGCCGCCTTGCTGAACTGGGACGCCGAAAAATACCGCCAGGCGCTTGCGGCGCGGTCATGACCGGGCTGGCTCTGGGGATCGACCTTGGCACGTCCGGAGTGCGGTCGGCGGTGATCGACGCGGGCGGGGCGGTGCTGGCGATGGCGCGGGCGGGCTATGGCACCGGAGCCGAGACCGGGGCGGAGACCCGCCGCGACCCCGAGGGCTGGTGGCAGGCGGTCACCGAATGCCTTGACGCGCAGATGCAGGCGCTGCGCGATGCGGGCCACGATCCTGCCGCGATCACCGGGATCGCCGTCGATGGCACCTCGGGCAGCCTTGTGCTGACCGATGCGGCCCTAAAGCCGGTGACACGCGCCCTGATGTATGACGACGGCGGGCTTGACGCCGAGGCGGCGCTGACCGCCGCCTGCGCCCCCGACCCGCACATCGCCCGCGGCCCGGGATCGGCGCTGGCCCGTGCGCTGCGGCTGGTGGCCGAAGACACCGGTTTTCGGGCCGTTCACCTGTTGCATCAGGCCGATTTCATCGCCGCGCGGCTGATCGGCCGGGGCGGGATGACCGACCTCAACAATGCGCTGAAAACCGGGATCGACCCGGTAACGGGCGCGTGGCCCACGTGGTTGGCGGCCCTGCCCCTGCCCCCGCGCCTGCTGCCCCTGGCCCGTCCCCCCGGGGCGCCGCTGGCTTGCATCAGCCCCGCCACGGCGCGGCGGTTCGGGTTGCGCGCGACGGCGATGGTCCATGCCGGCACGACCGACAGCATCGCAGCCTTTCTGGCCGCCGCAGACCCGGTGCCGGGGGCAGCCGTCACGTCGCTGGGCACGACGCTGGCAGTCAAGCTGTTCTCGGACCGGCGCATCGACGCGCCAGAGATGGGGCTTTATGCGCATCGGCTGGGCGATGGCTGGCTTCTGGGAGGGGCCTCGAACACCGGTGGCGGGGTGCTGCAAAGCCTGTTCTCCCCTGCGGAACTGGACAGCCTGTCGGCCCGGATCGACCCCGGCGTCGAAAGCGCGCTGGATTACTATCCCCTGCTGCGCGCGGGCGAGCGGTTTCCGGTCAATGACCCTGCCCTTCAGCCCTGCATGGCGCCCCGCCCCGCAGATGACGCCGCATTTCTGCATGGCCTTTTGGAAAGTATCGCGCGCATCGAGCGGCGCGCGTATCAGGTGCTGGCCGAACGCGGCGCACCGGCGCCCCAGCGGATCATCACCGCCGGCGGCGGGGCCGTGAACTCCGTCTGGTCGGCAATCCGCACCCGTGTCCTCGGCATCCCCGTTGTGGCGGCGGCGATGCCCGAGGCTGCTGTGGGCTGCGCGCAACTGGCGCGCGCGACACGCCGGGCTGGCTGAACGAAGCGGTCGGACGGAGGTCGGCAAACCCGACCCGGCCATGCGTGAGCGCGGTCGAGGATTTGGTCTTTTCTCAACCGTCCATGATAGTTCCGCGAGGTGAACGCATGGAGGCTCGATCTGCACCTGGCGCCGCATGACCGGCTGACTTCGCGATAGTAGCCACTATTCATCACGGGGCAGTTTGGGGAGCAATGGTTGGACGCGGGCTTTCCCGCCGATCATACCAACGGCCGCAGCTTGTGACGCCACCAGATCCCCTTGGGGTCATGGGTGCGAGTCACCGTCATCGAAGCATGGAGGTTTCGATGGCGCTGGCGATCACAGGAACGGCCCTTTCGGCGCGCGAGCTTCGGGCTTCGGCGTCGAAGGCGAGGGATGCGAAGGCGGCAAGGCGCGTGCTGGCTCTTGCGCTGGTGATGGAGGGGGTGGAGGGCATCGACCACGTCCGCGGTGCACCGAACCACCCGCAGACCCGGGGCGGTTCAGAGCGCCTCGCGTTGCAGACCGACGAAGGCGCTTCTCGGAGGCTCCGCCGCGCCGCTACTCGTGATCAGCTTCTGTTCTCGGCGGCGTGGACACCGGCGTATGGGCCGAGAGCTGCCGCATGTCGGTTGTCGCCGATCTGAGCGGAAAGAAGGGCCAATCACGCCCCTAGGGCGCTCCGGGAAAGCTATGCTCCGACCCCGGGAGACAGACTGCGCGATCGCCTAACCCGCACAGCACGACAGCTTCGCCACATCCCGGTCAAAGGTTTGTGCGGCGAGCTTCAGGCCCTCGACCGTGGTGAGGTAGGGAAAGATCGTCTCGCCGAGCGCCTTGGTGGTCATGCCGAACTTCAGCGCCATGGCGAGTGCCTGGACGCTGTCGGCCCCCTCGTGCGCCATGATCACGCCGCCAAGCAGCCGGTCTGTACCCGTGTCCGCGACCAGCTTGATCAGGCCCCGGGTATCGCGGGCGGCAAGCGCGCGGGGCACGTTCTCGAGGGCCAGCACGCTGGTCTTGACCTCATGACCCGCCGCGCGCGCCTGTTCTTCCGTCAGGCCCACGCCTGCCACCTGCGGGTCGGTGAACACAACCCAAGGCATCGCGCCATTATCATAGCGTTTCGCGCCGTCAAGCACCGCATTGCGGGCGGCCAGCTTGGCGCCATAGGCGGCCATATAGACGAACTGGTCGCGGTCGGTCACATCGCCCGCCGCATAGATGCCGGGGGCCGAGGTTTGCATGTCGTTGCCCACGACGATCGCGCCGCGCTGGTCGGTCTGCACGCCCATCTCTTCCAGCCCCAGCCCCTCGGTATTGGGGCTGCGCCCGGCCGTGACGACCAGATGATCGGCGCTCAGCTCCAGCCGTTTGCCGTCCGCCTCAACGCACAGCACAGCGCGGCCATCGGCTGCGTGGCAGGCGCCATAGGTAACACCGCAATGCAGGGTGATGCCCTCGTCGCGGAAGGCTTGTGCCAGCGCCTCGGAGACTTCCGGCTCCACCTGCGGCAACAGGCGTGAGCGGCAGACTACCGTCACCTTCACCCCCATGCGCGCCATCATCTGCGCCAATTCCGACCCGATATAACCGCCGCCCAGAAAGATCAGGCTTTCAGGCAAGGTGTCGAGCGCCAGCAAAGACGTGCTGTCAAGCGTCGGCACATCCTCGATGCCCGGAATGGGCGGCAGCGCGGGCCGACCGCCCGTGGCGATGATGATTTTGGGGGCGTCGATCTTGCGCGTGCCGACCTCGACACCGCCGCGGACCAGCCGTGCCGCGCCGTCGTCGATATAGCTGATGCCCTCATAGCCGGGCAGCAGGTCTGCGTATTTCTTCTCGCGTAGCGATGCGACGAGGTCATCCTTCGCACCGATCAGTGCGGCCCAGTCTATGACCCGCGCCTCGCCCGTGATGCCGGGAAAGCGATGCACCGCCTTGGCGCCGTGGATCGTCTCGGCCGCGCGGATCATTGTCTTGGAGGGCACGCAGCCCACGTTCACACATGTGCCGCCGATCAGCCCGTGACCAACCAGCGCCACCCGCTTGCCGCCCTCGGCGGCGGTGATCGAGGCGGAAAACCCTGCCGAGCCCGCACCCACGACGATCAGGTCGAACTGGTCGCCCTTCGCAGCCGGGGCGGCGCAGCAATCGCCGGTCTTGACGTGTTCGTTCATGTCGGCATTCCCTTGAAGTCTCAGACCATCGACCCGAGGTCGGAGGCGAAGCTGGGATAGGCGAAGATCGCCGCCTTGATCTGGTTCGCGGTCAGCCCGGCCCCCATGGCCATGGCGAACAGGTTGATCTGTTCCTCCGCCCCGGGACCGATCAGATGCGCGCCAAGGATCAGCCCCGTCTTGCGCTCGACCAGCACCTTGTAGCCGCTGGCCTTTGCCCCCACGCGCAGCGACGAGTACCAGTCTTCGGTCCGGGCGAAGTGCACGTCGACGTCGCGGCCCGCCTCCTTCGCAGTGGCCTCGGACAGGCCGACGCTGGCGAGCGGCGGCAGGGTGAAGACGGCGCTCGGGATCGGGGGATAGGCGATCTCGCGCGCGTCCCGACCCGCCAGCAGGTTCTTGGCCGCTATGCGCGCCTCGTTGGCGGAGACAGGCGTCAGGTTCGGCCCGCTGTCGGCACAGTCTCCCGCCGCGAAGATCGCGGGGTTCGTCGTGCGCATGGCGGGGCTGACCGTGATGCCGCGCCGGGTCGCCTGCACCCCCGCCGCCTTGAGGTTCAGATCGTCAATATCGGGCACCCGCCCCGCTGCATGCACCACCCGGTCGCAGAGAATATCCTCCGGCCCTCCGGGCGTGTCGAAGCGCACGCGAAAGGCGTCGCCCTCCCGCTCAATGCCGCCGACTTCGGCCTTGGTGTGGACGGTGACGCCAAGCGCCTCGGTCGCCTCGGCCAGGATCGCGGTCAGGTCGGGATCGAAGGCAGGCAGGATGCGCGAACCCCGTTGCAGCACGGTGACCGCTTCGGCACCGGCGCGCGCGGCGACATGGGCGAACTCCATCGCGATATAGCCGCCACCGACGAAGGCGATGCGCCGCGGACACTCCGGCAGTTTCAGGAAATCGGTACTGGTGATCAGATGCTCTTCGCCCGGGATCCCGAGGGACGCAGGCCTTGCTCCGGTGGCGATGTGGAAATGCCGTGCGCGATGCGCCACGCCGTCGATCTCGACCCTATCGGGTGCAGTGAACCGCGCCGTGCCGTGCAGCGTGGCGATCCCGGCCCTGTCGTGGCCGGCCTCGATGCGGCCGGGCATCGCGTCGGTAAAGGTCCGCTTGAAGGCCATCATCTCGGCCCAGTCGATCCGGGGCCTGGCAAGCAGCCCCTTGCCGGCCATCGCCTGCGCCCGTTCGACGCCTTCGGTCACGCCGACGAGCATCTTCTTGGGGTCGCATCCCCGAAGTGCGCAGGTGCCGCCGTAGGGAAGCTGATCGACGATGGCCACCTTCCAGCCCACGGCCGCAGCCATGCGCGCCACGCCGTTGCCACCGGTTCCCGCGCCGATCACGATGAGGTCGAAGTCGTTCGTGCCGGTCACGCGTCCGCCACCCGATCACGGCGCGTATCGCCGCGCTTTGTCAGCAGGTAGGTCAGCGCGGCCGTGGCCGCGACGAGGACCAGCGTGGTTCCCCATCCCGGCGCAAACCCGGCCACGGCGGAAAAGCAGTTCGTCATCATCACGTGCATCCCTTTGAAGACAGGTTCAGGACCGGCGTTCGCGTCGGGTTTTGCGCGCGATCGCGTAGATCGTCAGCCCGATGAAGAAAGCGAGTGCCGGAAAGAGGACAAAGTCGATCCAGCCCAGCACCGCCGACAGCCCGACCGCGCCCAGAGCCACCACAAGGATCGGCGTGAAGCAGCAGAGCGCCGCGATGACCGTGCCGGTGATACCGGTCGCGATCAGCTTGCGGTCGATCCGCTCCGACATCCCGTCAGCCCGAGACGCGTGCCGGATAGCCCGCATTGGCCGAGGCTTGTGCAATGGCATCGGCGCTGGTCGCGGCCATATCGAAGAGGACCGTCGCCGTGCGGGCTGCGAAGTCGATCTTGACATCGCGCACGCCTTCAACGCTTTCCATCGCGCGCTTCACCGTCACCGGGCAGAGCGCGCAGGTCATGTTGTCGACGGTGAACGTGACGGTCTGTTCGGCAGCGACGGCCTGGGCGGCGGCGGGGATGGCAATGATCGCGGGCGCGGCGCTGACGGCCAAGAGCGCGAGAAAAGAAAGTTTTTTCATGGGGTTTCCTTTCGGGGTCAGTAGAGAAGCGGGGCCCACCAGTCGATGCTGAGGGCTGCGACAACGAGAATGAGCGCGGCCCAGAGCGCGGTCTTGGTGATCCGTGCCGAAGACGGGTGCGCACAGTACGAACCGGGCTCGCAAATGGTCGGTTTGCGGGCATAGACCTGCCGGAACCCCGCCGCGACGAAGCCGAGCGCGATCACGGCGAAGATCGGCTTGTAAGGCTCCAGCGCGGTCAGGGTGCCGATCCAGGCCCCGGAGATCCCAAGCGTCAGCAGCACCAATGGCCCGATGCAGCAGGCCGAGGCGAGAAACGCGCCCAGCACGCCGCCCGCCGCCAGCCAGCCCTTGCGGGACGAAGGCTCCGCAGCGTGGGTATCCGTTCTGTCTTCTGTCAGCGCCATGCCGCTTACCTCTCGTCTGCGATTGATGAGAGGCGTAGGCTCTGTAGCAACTACAGACTCAAGAGAGAATATGCCCATGCGCGATCACGAGACCGAGACCGGCCTCACGCGTGGCGAACTGGCCCGCGCCACAGGCTGCAACATCGAGACGATCCGCTATTATGAGAAGGCGTGTCTGCTTCCCGACCCACCCCGCACGGCCGCGGGCTACCGTATCTACTCCCCCGCCCACGCCAGCCGCTTGCGCTTCATCTTGCGCGCCCGTGAACTGGGCTTTCCAATGGACGACATACGGGGACTGCTGGGGCTGGAGGACAGGACGGCGCCAACCTGCGCAGAGGTCCAGGCCCGCACGGAGCGGCACCTGGCCGACGTGCGCGCGAAAATCGCCGATCTTCGCAGGATGGAATCCGCGCTCGCCAAGACGGCTGCGCAATGCACCGGAGCGGACGTGCCGGATTGCCCCGTTCTGGATGCACTCGCCCGAGACTGGCCTGCCCGCATCAGGTGGTCCGGTTTCGGTCTTGGTGCATGACGGGTCTGGGCGCGACGGCTGGCGTGGCCGGCGAAGCGGCTCCGGATGACGTAGCCGGCCACGAGATGACCGCAGGGGCCGGGGGCCAATGGCCCGGCCTCACGCGGCGGGTCGGAGACCGCCTTCCGCAGCCGCGCGTTCTCGTTCTCGAGTTCCTTGAGCCGCTTCACCTGGTCGGTCTTCAGGCCGCCGAACTCCTTGCGCCACCAGTAGCAGGGGAACTGCGTCACGCCGATCGGCCGCACCGCCTCGGCCGCCGACTGGCCTTGTGACACCAGCATGTCGACCAGCCGGAGCTTCGCGCCAATCTCCTCCGGCCGGTGCTTCTTCTGGGGCATTCCTTCGTCCTCCATCCGGCGCGAAAGCCTGCTTCAGCGAGGACCGCCCTTCTGGGGGGCAGGACACATGCAGTCCAGATAAGATACTGGATTCACTACATGACTCCCCACAGAATCTCTGCAGCAGAGCCGCCGGGCGACAACAAGGTCCCGATCATGCTGGCGAAATCAGGCGAGGCGTCACCAGCCCGTCACCCTGGGCGAAGCCGGAAAACTCCGCCTCCGGGAGGTCCAAGGTCGGCGATATGCTGCACCGCATCCCGCTTGAACTCGTCGCTTTCGTTGCTCGTCCCCGTCTCGCTCTCCTTGCCTCAAAGGTAGGCGGCAGAGCGTCTACAAATCTGGGGTCACCTCATTCCTGCTCAGGAGTTGGAGCCTCCGGCAACCCGGAGCGGTTCCGACGGGATGGGCAAGAATGACTCACTCCAAGTCGACAGCGGTCGTTCATCACTGGTATGGCATCAGATGATTTGGGCTCCCAGCTATCAGAGGGTAGTTTCCTGTCAGGCGGCGAACACCAGCAGGCGATGCGCAAGATCCTCCTCCCTGCCTTGGCCGGAGCGGCCGTCGCGGCCCTGGCGCTTCTCACGCTGGGGCCAGCGCGGGCGCCCGCGCCCATGGCGCCCGCGATCGCCGAACTGCCCGGCCTCACGCCGGCCGAGGAGCGCACCATCGCGCTGTTCGAGGCGGCGCGCGGCTCGGTCGTCTCGATCACCACCGCCGCGGTGCTGCGCGACCCCTGGACATGGCGCAGCGAGCAGGTGCCGCGCGGCACCGGGTCCGGCTTCGTCTGGGATGGCGAGGGCCACGTGGTCACGAACGACCACGTGATCGCCGGCGCCTCGGCGGCGCAGGTCGGCCTCGCCGACGGGCGGGTGTTCGCCGCGCGCCTCGTCGGCCGCGCGCCGTCGCACGACCTGGCCGTGCTGCGCATCGAGGTCGGCGACGCGCCGCCGCCGCCGTTGCCCCGCGGCAGCAGCGCGGGGCTGCGCGTCGGCCAGTCGGTGCTGGCGATCGGCAACCCGTTCGGGCTCGACTGGACGCTGACCACCGGCGTCGTCTCGGCGCTCGACCGCGAGCTTGCCGAAGGCGCGGGCGTGACGATCCGCGGGCTGATCCAGACCGACGCGGCGATCAACCCGGGCAATTCCGGCGGCCCGCTGATCGACAGCGCCGGGCGGCTGATCGGCGTCAACACCGCGATCTACTCGCCCTCGGGCGGCAATGCCGGGATCGGCTTCGCGGTGCCGGTCGACACGGTGGCCCGCGTCGTGCCGCAGCTGATCGCCACCGGCCGCTACACGCCGCCCTTCCTCGGCGTCGTCCACGACGACCGGGCGACCGCGCTCGCCCGCCGCGCCGGGATCGGCGGGGTGCTGGTCATCGCCGTCGAACCGGGCTCGCCCGCCGAGCGGGCCGGGCTGGTGCCGCTCCGCCGGGGGCGCGACGGCAGCCTGGTCCCGGGCGACGCGGTGGTGGCGGTGGCCGGGCGGCGGGTCGAAAGCTCCGCCGATCTCGACGCCGCGCTCGACGCGCACCGGCCGGGCGAGGCGGTCGAGCTGACGATCCTGCGCGACGGCGCGGAACTGGCGGTGCGGGTCACGCTCGCCTGAGCAGGCGCGCGACGATGATGTCGTCGGCAAGCCGCCGCCCGGCCGACCGGCGGATGCTGCCCTCGCACATGGCGCGCCGATGCTGGAGCGCCAGCCACAGGAGCTCTTCCTGCGGGTCCTCGGCCGCGACCTGCGGCGGGCTCTGCACGGCCGGCGCCCGGCGCCGGCCGGCCCGTCCGGCGAAAACCCCCAGAACAGAACGATCGAACATCCCGAACCTCCGTCTCCGTCCTTGTCCCCGGAGGAACCAACGGATGCGGTGGCAAAGAAATTCCCGCCGCGGCGAAAAAAGCGCGGCGGCGGTCAGAACGCGATGCGGAACCGGGCGCGGACCGCGCGGTCGATCTCGGGCGGCACCAGCGGCTCGGTCGAGGCGGCGAGGATGGACGCCTTGCGCGCCGTGGCCCGGGCGAGAAGCTCGGGCCGGCCCAGTTCCTCCCACTCCTTCGGCGAGGTGCGGTCGGCGAGCGCGGGGTAGACATATTCGGTCTGCATCAGGCGCAGCGTCTCGCCCGAGCCGAGGTAGTGGCCCGGGCCGCCGAGGCAGACCTCGCGCATCGCGTCGAGCCCGACGAGGTCCTCGGCGACCTCGATCCCCCGCACGCAGCGCAGCGCCTGGCCGATCAGGTCGTCGGCCAGCACCAGCCCCTCGGGCGAGAAGCCGAGGAGCGAGGCGAACATGCCGCCCGCCTCGTAGACGAGGTTCAGCCCGGAAAGCCCTGCCAGAACGTTGGAAATTGCCTGCTCCCACCCGGCCTGCATGTCCGGCCGCTTGGCATCGGCGATGCCCGCCGCCGCACCGCCGGGCAGCCCGTAGAAGCGGTGCATCTGCGCGCAGCCGGCCGTCAGTAGCGCCTGCTCCGCGCTGCCGCCCGACATCGCGCCGGTCCGCAGGTCGGAGACGAAAGGCCAGGTGCCGAACACCGCCGGATGGCCCGGGATCATGGCGTTGACATAGACGACGCCGGCCAGGCACTCGGCCACCGCCTGCACGATCGCGGTCGCGATCGGCGCCGGCGCGGTGGCGCCGGCCTGTCCCGCGGACAGAAGCAGGATCGGCATGCCGGCCCTGACCAGCATCTCCATCGTCCGGCAGCTTTCCTCGGCGAACTTCATCGGCGGCACGACGAAGCAGTTGGAGTTCGAGACGAACGGCCGGGCGCGCCACGCCGCCTCGCCGCCGGCGACCATGTGGATCAGCTCGATCCCGCCGCGGACGTGGTCGGGCTCGGAGAACGAGGTGCCGACATGCTTGCGCGTGCCCGAAAGACAGGCATACAAGGTATTCATATCCATGTCGAAATTGTCTTCGACATCGCGGCAGACCATGGTCCGCTGGAAGAAGTGGATGTTGTCGAGGTGATGGGCGAGCCGGGCCGCCTCCCAGAGGTCGCGGGCGGTCGACTCGCGGTAGGCGCCGGTGGCGAGGTCGACGATGTGGACCGCCGCGCCGGCGGTGCCGTAATGCACCCGGCCGGGGCTGAGGTGCAGGTCGTGCACCGGGTCGCGGGCGCAGAGCGTCAGGTCGCGCGCGGCGACGGCCAGCATGTCCTCGACCAGCGCGCGGGGGAAGCGGATGCGCCCGTCCTCGCCCTGCACCGCGCCGGCGCCGGTCAGGATCTCCACCCCGCTGGGCGGGGCGTTGCCAAGCCCGATCTGCTCGAGCGCGGTCAGCGCGGCCTCGTGGATCCGCGCCACGCTGGCATCGCTCAGCGGGCGGTACTGCCCGCCCTCCATCCCGGCGCGGATCGGGCGCGCCTCGGCCGCCACCGGCGCGGCGCGGAGTGCGCGTCGCGCCTCGCGGCCGCCAGCGCGGCGCGCCTTCGGTTCGCAGACCTCAGCCATGTCCGGCCCCCTTCCTGAGAAGCGCGTCGATCTCGGCCCCCGGCGCGGCGCGCCCGAACGCCGCGAACGAGCCGTCGCCGTAGATGCCCTGAAGGCAGTCGTGGATCGCCGCATGGGCCACGCGCGCGATCATCGCGCCGACCGAGATGCGCCGGACGCCCATCGCCGCGAACTCGGCCACCGTGAGGTTTCGCAGCGGCCCGGCGGCGAGCGCGTTGACGGGCTTGCCGACCGCGGCCAGCACCTCGGCCAGTTCCCCCCGCCCCGGCGGCACCGGCAGGTAGAGGCAGTCGGCCCCTGCCGCCTCGAAGGCCCGCAGCCGCCGGATGCCCTCGGCCAGGCCGTAGGTGCCGTTCATCACGCCGTCGGCGCGGGCCACCAGCACGAAGGGTCGTCCCAGTGCCCGCGCGGCGGCGGCAGCGGCGCGGATGCGCTCGACCGCCAGGTCGAACTCGTAGGACGGGTTGCCGGCGATCATCCGCACATCCTCGATCCCGCAGCCCGAAAGCCCGGCCTCGGCGGCCAGGCGCACGGTCTCGGCCACGCCCTCGGGGTCGTCGGCGAAACCGTTCTCGAAATCGCCCGAGACCGGCAGGCCGGTGGCGGCGACGATCGCCTCGGCATGGGCGAGCGCCTCGTCGCGGCTGACGCCGCCCATGTCGGGCCGGCCGAGGGTGAAGGCATGGGCGGCCGAGCTGGTCGCCAGCGCCTCTGCGCCGGCGGCCGCCATCATCCGGGCGCTGCCCGCGTCCCACGGATTGGGGATCACGAAGCAGCCCTTCGCGTGAAGCGCCGCAAATCTCTCGTGGCGGGTCACAGCCGCATCCTTTCGCCCTTGGGGTCGTACATCGGCGCCAGCGAGGCCCGTGCGCGGAAGCGCCGCCCGGCGATCTCGATCTCCCAGATCGAGCGGGGAAGCGCCCCGGGGTCCTCGCCCAGGCGGACCGGGACGTAGCCCATGCCGACCGCGGCGCCGAGCGCGTGGCCGTAGGCGCCCGAGGTCAGGATCGAGACGATCCGCCCGTCGCGCAGGACGGGCTCGTTGTGGAACAGCATCGGCAGGGGGTCGTCGAGCAGGAACTGGACGAGGCGGCGGGCGACGCCGCTCTCGCGCTTTCGCAGCACCGCCTCGCGGCCGATGAAGCCCGGCTTGGCGGTCCGCACCGCCCAGCCGAGCCCTGCCTCCTCGACATGGTCCTCGTCGGAGATGTCGTGGCCCCAGTGGCGATAGCCCTTCTCGAGCCGGCAGGAATCGAGCGCGTGGAGGCCGGCCAGCACCGGCGCGGGATCGGCCGCCACCAGCGCCTCGAACACATGCGCGGCCATGTCCGAGGGCACGTAGACCTCCCAGCCGAGCTCGCCGACATAGCTCACGCGATGCGCCCGGGCGAGGCCAAGGCCGATCTCGATTTCCCGTGCGGTGCCAAAGGGAAAGCCGGCGTTGGTGAAGTCGTCGGGGCTGACCGCCTGCAGCAGCTTCCGCGCCTTCGGCCCCATCACGCAGAACACCGCCTCGGCCGCCGTCATGTCGACGATCACCGCCCGGTCCTCGCCCAGATGCCGGCGCAGCCAGGCGAGATCGCGCTGCAGGGTCGCGCCGGGCACCACCAGCAGGTACGCGGTGTCCGAAAGCCGCGTCACGGTCAGGTCGCACTCGATCCCGCCGGGGTCGTTCAGCATCTGGGTATAGACGATCCACCCCGGCGGAACCGCCATCTGCCCGGCGCAGAGACGGTCGAGAAAACGTTCCGCGTCAGGGCCTTCCACGCGGATCTTGCCGAACGAAGTCATGTCGAACAGCGCCACGCCCTCGCGCGCGGCCATATGCTCGGCGCGGTGGTTGTCGAACCAGGCCTGCCGGCCCCAGGAATGGCGGTATTCCTGCGGCTCGCCTGCCCGCGCGAACCAGTTCGCCCGCTCCCATCCCGCGACCTCGCCGAAGACGGCGCCGCGCGCCTTCAGGTGCTCGTGCACCGGCGAGCGGCGGATGCCGCGGGCGGTCTCGACCTGGCGGAAGGGGAAATGGTCGGCATAGAGCAGGCCCAGCGTCTCGGTCACGCGCTCCCCCAGGTAGCGGCGGTTGCGCTGGAACGGCTGGGCGCGGCGGATGTCGGTGTCCCAGAGGTCGAAGGGCGCCTCGCCCTCGTCCATCCAGGCGGCGAGCGCCATGCCCGCCCCGCCCGAGGAGATGATGCCGATCGAGTTGTAGCCCGCCGCCACCCAATAGCCCTGCAGTTCCGGCGCCGGGCCGAGGTAGTAGCGGTTGTCGGGGGTGAAACTTTCAGGGCCGTTGAAGAAGGTGCGGATCCCCGCCTTCTCTAGCATCGGCATCCGGTTCACGCCCTTCTCGAGGATCGGCGCGAAATGGTCGAGGTCCTCGGGCAGCTGGTCGAAGCAGAAGCTCTCGGGGATGCCGCCCATGCCCCAGGGCTTGGCCCTGGGCTCGAACGCGCCGAGCATCATCTTGCCGGCATCCTCCTTGTAGTAGGCGCATTCGTCGGGCACCCGGAGGATCGGAAGTTGCCCAAGCCCGTCAATCGGTTCGGTGACGATGTAGAAGTGCTCGGCGGCGTGGAGCGGCAGCGTGACGCCCGCCGCCGCAGCAAGGTCGCGGCCCCACATCCCGCCGCAGTTCACCACGTGCTCGCAGCGGGTCACGCCCGCCTCGCCGCCCTGTTCCCAGGCGACGCCGGTGACCCGGCCGCCTGCCGTCAGCACCTGGGTGACCTTCACGCCCTCGAGCACCGCCGCGCCCTGGGCGCGGGCGCCCGCGGCCAGCGCCATGGCGATGTTGGCGGGGTCGCACTGGCCGTCGCCCGGCAGGTGCACGGCCGCGACGACGCCCGCGGCGTTCAGGTGCGGATAGAGCGCCTTCGCCGCGGCGGGCGAGAGGTCGTGCACCTCGATGTCGAAGGCCCGCGCCAGCGAGGCGTTGCGCGCGATCTCCTCGGCGCGCGCCTCGGTCAGCGCCAGCGTGATCGAGCCGACCTGCCGCATGCCGGTGGCGACGCCGGTCTCCGTCTCGAGGGTCGCGTAGAGGTCGCGGGAATACTTCGCGAGCCGGGTGAGGTTGCGCGTCGCGCGAAGCTGGCCGATCAGGCCGGCGGCGTGCCAGGTGGTCCCGCAGGTGAGCTGCCGGCGCTCCATCAGCACGACGTCCTTCCAGCCGAGCCTGGCCAGGTGATAGGCGACCGAGCAGCCGGAGATGCCCCCGCCGATGACGACAACGCGGGCCTGGGCGGGGGGTGTCATGCGAAAGCGTGTCCTTCGGCAGCGAGGCGGCGGGCGATCTCGGCGATATGGGCGGGCGTCGTCTCGCAGCAGCCGCCGACGACGCTGGCGCCCTGCCCGACCCAGCCGATCGCGAAGCCGCCGTAGCGGGCGGGGGTGAGTTCGGGGCGGGCCGACAGCGCATCGACGGTCGGCGCATCGGCGAGGAACGCCTTGGTGATCTGGCAGAAGCCGTTGGCATAGGCGCCGAACGGCAGGCCGAGGCCCTTCAGCGCGTCGAGCGCCGCCGCCATCGCCTCGGGGGCCGAGCAGTTGGCAAGCACCGCCGCCACGCCCGCCACCGGCAGGCCGGCGATCGCTTCGCCCGAGCGCAGGCGCGTGCCATCCTCGTCATCGACCGTCACCGACAGCCAGACCGGCCGGCCCGCCGCCTGCGCGCCCGCGACCACCGCCCGGGCGTGGGCGTGGCTCGCGACCGTCTCGCAGAGGATCAGGTCGACCCCGGGGCCGAGCAGCGCCGCGATCTCGGCATAGAGCGCCACCGCCGCGTCGTGCGGCGGGTGCGTCTCGGGCCGGTAGCTGGCGACCAAGGGGCCGATCGACCCCGCGATCCGGCCCGAGCCGTGCGCCTCGCGCGCCGCCCGCGCCTCGTCCAGCGCCTGGGCGTGGAGCGCCGCGAAGCGGTGGTCGAGCCCGGCGCGGGCCAGCCGGTCGTGGTGGATCGCGTAGGTGTTCGTCGTCGCCACCGTGGCGCCGGCGGCGAAGTAGGCGGCATGAACCTGCCGCACGAGGCCGGGATGGTCGATCATCACCTTGGTCGCCCAGAGCGGCGTCGGCCGGTCGCCCGAGCGCGCCAGCAGCTCCTGCCCCATGCCGCCGTCGAGGAGGGTGATCGGGCGGGTCACGCGGCCAGCTCCGGCGGCAAGAGGACCAGCTTGCCGGGATAGCGGCCGGCCACCAGGTCGGCCTGCGCCTCGACGATGTCGCCGAGCGGGTAGGTGCGGCCGACCGGAGGCTGCGGCGGGTCGGTGTTCACCATCGCGACCAGCGCGGCGAAGGTCTCGGGGCTCTGGTGGGTGCAGCCCAGAAGCGTCAGGTCGTTGAGATAGATCGTGCGCAGGTCGCCCGCGACCTCGGCCCCCGCGACGGCGCCGGAGACCGCGTAGCGCCCGCCGGGCCGGAGCGCCGCGATGCGCCGCGCCCAGCGCGGGCCACCGACCAGGTCGACCACCACGTCGAAGCTGTTGGGCGGCGGGTCGGCCTCGCGGTCGAGGATCGCGGCCCCTGCCCCGCGCAGCGGACCCGACCGCGCCGCCGCGCACTGCCCGGTCACCGCGGCGCCGCGCCGGAGCGCGAGTTGCACCGCGGCGAAGCCAACGCCGCCCGACGCGCCGGTGACGAGCACCGCCTCGCCCGCCGCGACGCCGGCGCGGGCGAGCAGGTTCGCCGCCGTGCCGTAGGCGCAGGGCACCGCGCCGAGCGCGACGTCGTCCAGCGGCGACTGCGTGACGTCGTGCAGATGGCGGACGGGGACCGCGCAGAACTGGGCGAAGGCCCCGTCGTATTCCGACCCGATGGCGCGGAAGGCGAGCGGGTTGCCGTCCCGGGGCTCGGCCTGGTTCGTCGGGCAGATCACCCGCGCGCCGAGGCCGATCCGGCCCGCCTCCGGCCCCTCGGCCGGGCCGAGCGCCACCACCCGGCCGCACAGGTCCGCGCCCTGGATGCGCGGGAAGGCGAGCGCCCCGGCCCAGCCGCCCTGCGGCGCCCCGGGGCGCGCGTACCAGCCCGTCCGGGTGTTGATGTCGGTCATGTTGACCCCGGCGGCGAGCACCTGCACCAGCGCCTCGCCCGGGCCCGGCTCGGGCACCGCGATCGCGTCGGACCACTGCAGCGCCTCGGGCCCGCCATGGCCGGTCAGCAGCACGCCGCTCATCCGCGCGGGCAGGGTCATGCCCGCAGCCTCTGGTTCGCGGGGTCCCAGTGCGGGCCGTCATGGACGAGCGCGGGAAACCAGTCGCCGAAGATGCCGATCTCGAGCGCGGTGCCCGGCGCGGCGAGGTCGGCGCGCACCGTGCCGAGCGCGATCGAGGTGCCGGTGCGGTGGCCCCAGCCGCCCGCGGTGACCTCGCCCACGATCTCGGCGCCCTTGCGGAGCGAGGCCATGTAGGGCGCGTCGTGGCCGTTGCCGTGGACGGTGAGCGAGACGAAGCGCCGGGCCACGCCGCGCTGCTTCTCGGCCATCAGCGCGGCGCGGCCGCGGAAGCCGGGCTTGCCCCAGTCGACGAACCGCTCGAGCCCGGCCTCGAGGATCGTGTAGTCGGTCGAGAGGTCGCCCTTCCAGGCGCGGTAGCCCTTCTCGATCCGCAGGCTGTCGAGCGCCATCATCCCGAACGGGCGGAGCCCGTGGCGTTCGCCCGCGTCGAGCAGCGCGTCGTAGACCGCGGGCGTGTCGGCGACGCGCGTATGGACCTCCCAGCCGAGCTCGCCGGCGAAGCTGACCCGCGGCAGCCAGACCGGGCGGCCGGCGATCCGGCAGGCCTGATGGCCGAGCCAGGGGCACGCGAGATCGGCATCCGACAGCCCGCCGAGGATCGCGCGGGAGGCCGGCCCGGTCAGGATCTGGCACGACCAGGCCTCGGTCTCGTCGGCGAGCGTCAGCGCGGGCTCGAGGCTTTGCGCCAGCCACTCGCGGTCATGCGCCTGCGCCGTGGCGGCGGTGACGAGCATGAACTCGTCGGCGGCGATCCGGGCGACCGACATCTCGGTCACCGTGCGGCCGGCCTCGTCGGCGAAGTAGGCGAGCGCCATCCGCCCCTCGGCCGGCAGGCGGCCGGTGATCTGGCGCGCCAGCCAGTCGGCCGCGCCCGGCCCGGTCAGGCGGAACCGCGAGAAGCCCGGCAGGTCGAGGATGCCGGCATGGTCGCGCACCGCGAGGCATTCCTCGTGCACCGCCTGCCACCACGGACCGTGCCGGTCCCAGGTCCGCTGCGCCGCCTCCGACACGTCGTCGCCCGGGCGGGCGTACCACATCGCCCGCTCCCACCCGTTCCAGACGCCGAACTGCCCGCCGAGCGCCGCCACCCGGTCGTGCACCGGCGAGAGCCGTCGCGGCCGGCCGGCGGGCCAGGCATGGGACGGAAAGTGGATCGCGTATTCGTGGCCGTAGACCTCCAGCCCCTTCGCGACGCACCAGTCCCGGTCCTCCCACCCGGTGAAGCGGCGCGGGTCGCAGGACCACATGTCCCATTCCGGCGCGCCCTCGGTCACCCATTCGGCCAGCACCTTGCCGGCACCGCCGGCCTGGCAGATGCCGAAGGTGAAGACGCAGGCCTCGTAGGCGTCGGGCACCCCGGGCATCGGGCCGATCAGCGGGTTGCCGTCGGGCGTGTAGGGGATCGGGCCGTTGATGACCTTGACGAGCCGCGCCTCGGACAGGATCGGCACCCGGTCCATCGCATCGGCGATATAGGGCTCCAGGCGGTCGAGATCGTCGGGGAAGAGCTGGAAGCTGAAATCGCCCGGCATCGGGTCGTCCGGCGCGACCCAGTGCGCCCGGCAGGCCCGCTCGTAGGGGCCGAGGTTCATGCCCGCCTTCTCCTGCCGGAGATAGTACGAGGCATCGACATCGCGCAGGAGCGGCAGCTTGCGGCCCTCCGCCCGGCTCCAGGCCTCGAGCTCGGGGATCGTGTCGAACAGCAGGTACTGGTGGCTCATCACCATCATCGGCACCCGGCGGCCGAACATCGCGCCGACCTCGGCGGCGTAGTAGCCGGCGGCGTTGACCACCTTCTCGCAGCGCACCTCGCCCTTCGGCGTCTCGATCACCCAGTCGCGGCCGGCGCGGCGGATGCCGGTCACCGGGCAGAACCGCTCGATCCGGGCGCCCATCGCGCGGGCGCCCTTCGCCAGCGCCTGGGTCAGCTGGGCGGGGTCGATGTCGCCATCGAGGGGGTCCCACAGCGCGCCGGACAGCCCCTGCGTCTCGAGGAACGGGTAGCGCCCGCCGATCTCGGCCGGGTCGAGCAGCGCGTAGTCCATCCCCTGGTGGCGGGCCATCTGCACGGCGCGGGCGAACTCCAACCGCCGCGCGGGCGTGTGCCCGAGGCGGAGCGAGCCGGTGACATGGTAGTTCATCGGATAGTCCACCGCCTCGGCCAGGCCGCGGTAGAGCGCGGCCGAATACCGCTGCAGGTTCATGATCGACCACGAGGCCGAGAAGGTGGGCACGTTGCCGGCGGCGTGCCAGGTGCTGCCGGCGGTCAGCTCGTTCTTCTCCAGCAGCAGCGCGTCGGTCCAGCCGGCCCGCGCCAGATGGTAGAGGCACGACGCCCCGACCGCGCCGCCGCCGATCACCACCACCCGCGCCTGCGAGGGCAGATCGCCCATGCCCGCCCCTCCCGGTTCCGGCTGGCAGAGTGCCCCTGCGCCGGCCGCCGCGCAATCGGTGCGGACCGGCTTTATTGATCGGAATTTCCGATTAGACTGGGGCCATGGCGCCCGAACTTCTCGACACGTTCCTCGACCTCGCCGAGACGCGCAGCTTCAACCGCACGGCCGAGCGGCTGGGCGTCTCGCAATCCACCGTCTCGGCGCGGATCCGCGCGCTCGAGGCGCTGCTCGGCGAGCGGCTCTTCGCCCGGAGCCGCGCCGGCACCCGGCCGACCGCGGCCGGCGAGCGGTTCGAGGGCCATGCCCGCGACCTGCGCCACGGCTGGGCCGAGGCGCGCCGCGCCGTCGCCCGCGCCGGCGCCCGTCAGGGCGTGCTGCGGATCGGGCTGCAGAACGACCTCGTCGCCGGCGGGATCGCCCCGTTCGTGCGGGCGGTCCGCGACAGCTTCGCCGGAACGGCGCTCTACGTCGAGCCCGACTATTCGGTGCAGATGCGCGCCGACGTGCTGTCGGGCGCGCTCGACCTCGCGATCCTCTACACGCCACGGCCGCTTCCCGACCTGCATTACGAGGCGGTGGGCGAGGCGCGCTACGTCATGGTCTCGACCCATGCCGCGACGCTCGACGCGGTGGACCCGGCCCGCGCGATCCGCGCCAACTACGCGCCGGCCTTCGACACGCTGCACCGGACACTGCACCCGGCGCTCGACGCGGCGCCGGTCGGCTCGGGGCAGAACGCCGGCGTCGCCGCGCTGATCGCGGCGCTTGGCGGCAGCGGTTACGTGCTGGCCGAGACGGCGGCCGGGCTGGCCCGGCAGGGCATCGCCCGGCCCGTGGCCGGGGCCGAGCCGATCGGCCAGCCGATCCACGCCGCCGTCCACATCCGCAATCGGACGAGCGCCCTGCATCGCCGGCTCGTGGCGCTGGCCCGGACGCATTTCGGCGCGCCCCGCTGATCCCCGAACTGGCCCAGGGCCCTTCCGCCCCTCTCTTCCCCGTCTTGCAAATATCCCGCGGGGGGCTCCGGGGGGCGCGAAGCCCCCCGGCCCCGGCCCCGGCTCCGGCTCCGGCTCGGGCCCCCGGCTCAGGCCGGATAGAGCCCGGCCACCCGGGCGCGCAGCCGGACCAGCGCCAGCACGGTGTCGATTGCGGGCGTCGGGGTCGCGGTCAGCCGGCCGAGCTCCTGCACCGCGCTGACCAGCGCGTCGATCTCCATCGGCCGCCCGGCCTCGAGGTCCTGCAGCATCGAGGTGCGGTGCGCGCCCACCGCCGCGCCGCCCTCGATCCGGCGGTCGACGTCGATCGGGAAGCGCACGCCGAGCTTCTCGGCGATGCCCTGCGCCTCGACCATCATGCCGCGCGCCACCGCGCGGGTGCCGGGATCGGTGCAGAGCACGTCGAGCGTGGCGTGGGTGAGCGCCGAGATCGGGTTGAACGACAGGTTGCCCCAGAGCTTGACCCAGATCTCGTCGCGGATCCGCGGCCGGACCGGCGCCTTCAGCCCCGCCGCCTGCAGCGCCTCGGAAAGCCGCGCCGCGCGGTCCGACTTCGCGCCGTCGGGCTCGCCGAGCGAGAAGCGGTTGCCCTCAATGTGGCGGATCACGCCCGGCCCTGCCACTTCCGCGGCCGGGTAGACGACGCAGCCGAGCACCCGGTCGGGCCCGATCCCGGTCCACTGCAGGTCGCCCGGGTCGACCGAGGCGAGCCGCGTGCCCTCGAACCGGCCGCCATGCCGGTGGAAGTACCACCAGGGCAGGCCGTTCACGCCCCAGACGATCGTGGTGCCCGGCCCGATCAGCGGCCGCATCCGGTCGACGACCGGCGGCACCGAATGCGCCTTAAGCGTGACGACGACATAGTCCTGCACCCCGAGCGCGGCGGGGTCGTCCGAGGCGGCGGGGCGCACGGTGCGGCGCAGGCCCGCTTCAAGCAGTGTCAGCCCGTCGGCCCGGATCGCCGCGAGGTGCGGCCCGCGCGCGACGAGGCCGACCTCGGCGCCGGCGAGGGCGAGCCTGGCGCCGAGATAGCCGCCGATGGCGCCGGCGCCGAAGATGCAGATCCTCATCGCGGCGGCCTCAGGCGGCTTCCGTCAGACCAAGCTTCGCGGCCAGGCCGATGCGCTGCAGCTTGCCGGTCGCGCCCTTCGGGATCTCGGGCACGATCACCACCCGGCGCGGCACCTTGAAGGCAGCGAGCCGGCCTTCGGCGAAGGCGCGGATCTCGCCTTCGCTGGCCACGGCGCCGTCGCGCAGCACCACCGCGGCGCCGACCTCCTCGCCGAGCTTCGGGTGCGGGATGGCGAAGGTGACGACCTGCGCGACGGCGGGATGGTCCATCAGCACCGCATCGACCTCGAGCGGGCTCACCTTCTCGCCGCCGCGGTTGATGATCTCCTTGAGCCGCCCGGTCAGGGTCAGGTAACCCTCGGCGTCGAAGCTGCCCTGGTCGCCGGTGCGGAACCAGCGCCGGCCCCCGGCCTCGAAGAAGCTCCTGGCATTGGCCTCGGGGTTGCCCTCGTAGCCCGGGGTGACGTTCGGGCCCGAGATCACCACCTCGCCGGTGCCGTCGATCAGCCGGTCCTCGGCCTCGTGCGCGATGCGCATCTCGGGCCCTGCCGGCACGCCGACGCTGCCCGGCTTCTGCGCCCGCGGCGGCAGCGGGTTCGAGGCCATCTGGTGCGCCGCCTCGGTCATGCCGTAGCCCTCGATCACCGGGGCGCCGAAGGTGCGTGCAAGCTCCAGCATCACCTGCGCCGGCAGCGAGGCCGAGGACGAGCGCAGGAAGCGCAGCGGCACCCTCGCGATCGTGTCGGCATTGCGCCCGGCGCGGGCGAGGATCGCCTGGTGCATCGTCGGGACGGCGGTGTACCACGAGGGCGCCGCCGCCTCCATCCAGCCGAAGAACTTCAGCGCGTCGAAGCCCGGCGCGCACCAGACCGACCCGCCGGCGGCGAGCGAGGCCGAGACCGCGGCGACCAGGCCGTGGATGTGGAACAGCGGCATCACGTTGAGGCACCGGTCGGCCGGCGTCAGCGCGAGCGAGGCGGCGATGTTGCGCGCCGAGGCGGCCAGGTTCGACTGCAGCAGCGGCACGATCTTCGGCCGCGAGGTGGTGCCCGAGGTGTGCAGGATCAGCGCGATGTCGGCGGGCCCGGGCAGGGCGGTGTCCGCGGCGGCGCCGCCGCCGCCCTCGGCCGCCAGCGTGAAGCTGCCGGCCGGCGCGCCGGGGCCGGAGGCCAGCGCAAGCACCGTCAGCCCCCGCGCCTCGGCGGCCTCGCGCGCGGCGCCGTCCTCGCCCTCGGGCAGTATGATTGCCTTCGCGCCGAGATCGGTCAGGTAGAAGTCGAACTCCTCGCGCCGGTAGCCGGGGTTGAGCGGCGCCGTCACCGCCGCCTGCGCCACGGCGACGAAGGCCGCCGCCATCTCGGGCCCGTTCGGCAGCACGATCGCCACCCGGTCGCCGCGGCCGATGCCGGCCCGGTGCAGCGCCGCCCGCGTCGCCTCGGCCTGCGCGCGCAGGCCGGCATGGGTCAGCCCCGGCCGGCCGGGCGCGGCCAGCGCAAGCGCCTCGTCAGGATGGCCGGCGAGCAGGTCGCGCAGGGTCTGCGTCATCGGTCGGCTCCTCTCCTCCGTGCCCGCCGCGCGGCGGCCGGCGCGAAGTCTTCTCCATCGGCGGGCGCGGCACAAGGGCGCGCCTGCCACGGCCACTCTGGCGGCGCTTTTTCCGACTAATCCAGTCAGCCATTCTTGACCCGCTCCGGGCGACGCGTTACGACGGCGATGTTCCGACAAAAACAGTCGGAGAACCGAAACTGTCACAGGGAGCGCCCGATGACCCGCTTTTCCACCGCCCTGGCCGCGCTGCTGACCCTCGGCACCGCCGCCCATGCGCAGGGCGAGATCAACGTCTACTCCTCGCGCCACTACGACACCGACGACCAGCTCTACCAGACCTTCACCGAGGAGACCGGCATCACGGTCAACCGGATCGAGGCCGAGGCCGACGAGCTGATCGCCCGGCTGGAGGCCGAGGGGGCGAACAGCCCGGCCGACATCTTCATCACCGTCGATGCCGGCCGGATGTGGCGCGCCGAGGAGAAGGGGCTGCTGCAGCCGGTCGAATCCGCGGTGCTGACCGAGCGCATCCCCGAGGCGCTGCGGCACCCCGAGAACCTGTGGTTCGGCATCTCGAAGCGCGCCCGCGTGATCTTCTATGCCGAGGACCGCGTCGAGACCCCGCCGCAGACCTATGCCGCCCTCGCCGACCCCGAATGGCAGGGCCGCGTCTGCATCCGCTCGGGCACCAATATCTACAACCTCTCGCTGCTTGCCTCGATCATCGAGAACGAGGGCGAGGAGGCGGCGCGCGCCTGGGCCGAGGGGGTGAAGGCGAACCTTGCCCGCGCGCCCGAGGGCGGCGACACCGACCAGCTTCTGGGCCTCGTCTCGGGCGAATGCGACCTCGCGGTGACGAATACCTACTACTTCGCCCGCGCCATCGCCTCGCAGGTCGACGGGCTGACCGGATCGACCGACCAGATCGGCATCGTCTTCCCGAACCAGGAGACGACCGGCACCCATGTCAACATCTCGGCCGCCGCGGTCGCGGCGAACGCGCCGAACCGCGAGAATGCGGTGCGGTTCCTCGAATACCTCGCCTCGGATTCGGCGCAGCAGTACTTCGCGGGGCAGAACAACGAATATCCCGTGGTCGAGGGCCTTGCGCCCGACGAGGTGGTGCAGCAGCTGGGCGAGTTCACCGCCGACGACCTGAACCTCGCCGTGCTCGGCCAGAACCAGGCCGCCGCGGAGCGGATCTTCAACGAGACCGGCTGGGAGTGATCGCGGCCTGACGCCGGCCTGATGCCGGCCTGCCGACGCATGACGAGTCCGGGGCGCCCGCCGCAGGGCGCCCCGCACCACGCCCGGCGCTGTGCCCGGCCCCTCGCAAACAACCCTCGCGCTACTTCGGCACCCGCGCCTGGCGCCCGCCCCGGCGGCGCGCCTCGGGCGCCTGCGCCAGCCCCGCCTCGAGCACGGCGGTCATCGGATGCGCGCGGTCGCGGCCATGTTCCGCGATCACCCGGCGCAGGGCGAGCCGCACGTCGGTGCCCGGCGCCAGCGAGATCGCCCAGTCGAGAAAGATCGACCGGCATTCCGGCGCGCTGATCGCCTCGATCCGGTAGCTCTCGCGGATCAGTCCCTTGGGGTCCGCCTCTTCCAGCCGCATGCGCTGCGCCTCCGTCCCTGTTGCCGCCCGATCTACACGCCCGACGAGATGCCGACTAGATGCCGGCGGGGGCCTCGCCGGCAAGGGCCTTGTCGATCGCGCCGGCCGCCCCGGCCCGCGCCGCGCGGAGCCGCGCGGCCAGCGCCGCGACGCTCTCGGCCCCCGCCTCGCGCAG
>CAZYBG010000034.1:0-29923 GCA_964645155.1 uncultured Rhodobacterales bacterium
CGGCCGGGTCGTTCTGCGGCTCGAAGCTGCCCGACGCGCAGGCCGCCTACGAGACCGCGAATTCGCTCAACATGGGCCTGCTGTCGGGCGTCAACTTCATGCTGCATGCCTGCGGCTGGCTGGAGGGCGGGCTGGTCAGCAGCTACGAGAAGTTCGTGATGGATGCCGACCAGCTCGGCATCCTGCACCGTCTCGCCGCCGGCATCGACATGAGCGCGAACGGCCAGGCGATGGACGCGATCCGCGAGGTCGGGCCGGGTGGCCACTATCTCGGCTGCGCCCATACCCAGGCGAACTTCAAGGAAGCCTTCTGGCGCACCGATCTGCTCGACTACAAGCCCTTCGAGACCTGGGACGAGGAGGGCGCGCGCGACACGCAGGCGCTGGCCAGCGTGCGGGTGGCGAAGCTGCTGCGCGACTACGAGGCGCCGGCGCTCGACCCCGCCGTGCGCGGGGCGCTGCACGACTTCGTGGCGCGCCGCAAGGCCGTGATGCCCGACGCCTTCGTCTGACGGCGGCGGGCACGGCGGCTGGGGCAGGGGCAGGGGCTGGGGCTGGGGCAGGGGCGGGCGCGGGTCACGCCGTCTCCTGCCGGCTGATCAGCCGCAACTCGGCCAGCATTGCGATCATCAGGTCCACGTGCCTGGCGACGCTGTAGGCGGCGCCGCCGTGCCGCCGTGCCGTCTCCATCGCTTCCTCCGCGCCCACGAGTTGCGCGACCGCTTCGCGCGGGGACGGCGCCGCGCCCTTGAGAAGCCGGCGGAGGTCGCGGTTGCGGTCATAGTCCTGCACGCCGTGGCGCGCGGCGCGGATCAGCAGGCTCGGTCGCTTGAGGCTGGCCACAAGGGCGGCAAGGTCGGTCATGGAATCGCTCCGGTCAAACATGGGTTGCCGCCCTATAGCGCAACCGATGCGTGTGTTGCCGGAGGGCCGTTTCACCGCGCGGTGGTTTCAGCAAAGTTTATTTCTTCGGCCGAATTGTCCCGGTCTGCGTCGCCGTTAATCGGCAGGTAACCCTTCAATCACAGGTTGTGGCGACGCAGTGGACTGGATTGGCGACAAGGGGACGGTAACGATGCAGGGTGGTGTGGTTGGTCAGCGGTTCGCGGCGGCATTTCCGGGCTGGGTGCCCGAGGCGGTCCGACGCTACCTGCTGCACACCGAGACGGGGCTGTCGATCCGGGCGCTGGCCCGCGACGACGGCTGCCATGCCTCGACAGTGCTGCGGCAGGTCCGCCGGCTCGAGGCGCGGCGCGAGGACCCGCTGGTCGACGAGGCGCTCCGGCGGCTCGTCGCGGCCGCCCACCCGGCATCGTCACCCGCCCTTACCCGCCCGCAACCCGAGGATCCCGACTGCATGACCGCGATGCCCCGCATCCCCGCGCCCGCAAGGGGCGCCCCCGACACTGCCACGATCGAGCGCGAGGCGCGGCGCATCCTGCGCCGGCTGTCCGAAACCGGCGCCGTCCTCGCCATCGCGCCGGCGCTTGACCGCGCCGCGGTGGTGCGCGAGCTGCCGGGGGGCGCCTCGACGCGCACGGCGGTCGTCGACCGCACGGTGGCGCAGGCCTTCGCGCTGAACGACTGGATCGCGCCGAAGTCGCTGTCCGACAAGGTCGCGGTCTACGAGATCACCGCCGCCGGCCGCGCCGCGCTGAAGCGCCTGCTGGCCGACGAGCCGGGCGAGGGCTTCGCCGAGGCGCCGGCGCGCTTCGCCGAGCAGCACCGCGTCTGGGGCGAGCGTGCGGTCGAGGAGGACGGCGTCGTGCGCAAGGTGCGCTACAACGCCTCGGAAAGCCCGCTGGGGCTGCTCGCCCGGCGCCGCGAGAAGGACGGCCAGCCGTTCCTCTCGCCCGAGCTGGTCTCGGCCGGCGAGCGGCTGCGCGAGGATTTCGAGCTCGCCCAGATGGGCCCGCGGGTGGCGCAGAACTGGGACCGGTTCCTGACCGCCGGCTCCGACCGGGGCCAGTTCGGCGGCGGGGAGGGGAAGGCGACGGGCCCCGACGCCGCGCGCCGGCGCGTCGCCTCGGCGCTCGCCGATCTCGGCCCGGGCCTCGGCGACATGGTGCTGCGGGTCTGCTGCTTTCTCGAAGGCCTCGAAGCCGCCGAGAAGCGGATGGGCTGGGCCGCACGCTCGGGCAAGATCGTGCTGCGCATCGCGCTGATGCGGCTCCGGCGGCACTACGACGAGGTCGAGGGGCGCTACGGCGCGCTGATCGGCTAGGGCGCGGCCCGGCCCCGCGCGATCAGGTCGAAGACCGGGTCGCGCGCGGTCTTCCGGTGCGCCGCGAGCGGGTCGGCGACGCTGCCGAACCATGTCGGGGCGTTGCTGACGAGGACGTTCGTCATCTCGACCCAGGGGTAGCGATCGGGCGAGAAGACCTCGGGATCGAGCCGGTAGCCCAGCACGTCGTTCGGATCGGTGATCGCGACGAGCTGCACCGGCTCGGCAGGCGCGGCGATCCTGGCGCTGCGGAGCGCGGCGGCCGGGGGCGTGCCCAGCAGGATGAGGACGTCCCCGAGCGCGCCCCCGAGCGCGCGATCGTCCGACCGGGCAAGGGCGCGGGCGCTGACGCCGGGGCCGACGTCGGGTTCGCTCGCCTGGTCGAGAAGCGGGAACTGGTTCGACGCCAGGAAGATCGACCGGACCGAGCCGAGGCTCCGGGCCAGGCGGCGCTGTCCCTCGCCATCGTCGAGACCGGTCAGCGCCTCGAACAGGATCGTCGAACCGAGGCTTTCCGGGACGAGGACGGTCGGGACGGGGTCAGCTTCCAGCCCCTGGCACCGATCGGCGACCCGCGGGTTGCCCGATCCCGTTTCATCGAACCTGCCGCCCAGCACGTCGCAGAGCGCGGCACGCATGTTGCGCCGGATCGGGTCGCCGTTCGGGCCGAGATAGACGACGGCATCGATCAGGCAGCGGTTCATCAGCTCGGTCTTGAGCCCGGCGTTCAACGAAGCCCGCTCCGGCGCGTCCGGCGCCGTCGGTCCGCGGCGGGTGTTCTCGTAGGCGAGGTTCTCGCGGTAGCGGTCGACCTGCCGGCCCCAGGTCAGGAACGTGGCGGCGACGGTGCCCTGCGGCGACACGATGTCGACGTCGTGGCGCTGCACGGCGCCGGTGACGGGGTCCGCACCGGCCGGCCGGTAGGGGTTCCTCGCCAACGGCACGGACGCCGTGCCGCCCACGGCGCGCGCGACCTGGGCGGCGCGCTCGGCGACCCAGCCCTCCCGGTGCGAATCCGAGCACATCCCGTGGGTGAAGATCATCCGCACCCGTCGCGGGCCGCCGGGCTGGAACCTGTCGCCGAAGTAGTCGACAACGCCGCGGAGCGCGCGCGAAGGCTGCGCCTCCGGCGTCGCGTAGGGTGCCGAACAGCCGGCCAGCAGGGCAAGCGCCAGGGCAATCCGCTTCACGACGCCTCGTCCCCCGCACCGGCCCCGCAGGCCGCCACGATCCGTGCGCCGCGACGGTTTGTCAAACCCGGCGACGGCAGCAGGAGGGCGCCCGGATCGCTCCGGGCGCCCCCCACCGATCGACACGGCCCGTCGTTACTCCGCGGCCTGCACCGGCGTCTCGTCGGTGACCGGGATCGCGTTCGCCGCCTTTGCCACCGCGTTGCGCACGCCCTTCGCGTAGTCGGGATGCACCCGCTCCAGCACCGCGTACCAGCGCTCCTTGACGGCATCCGAGCAGGGCGCCATCGCGGCCGCCATGTTGTGGTGCAGCCGGTCGCGTTCGGCGTCGTCCATCACCTCGGCATAGAGCGCGCGGGGCTGCACGAAGTCGATGTCGGTCACCTCCTGCCGGTAGCGGAACGCCTCGGGGTCGATCCGGAGCGGCGGCTCCATCACCGAGGGGTCGGCCACCGGGCCGCCATACTGGTTCGGCTCGTAATAGGCGTCCGGGTTGCCGAAGTCGTTGGTGAAGAACCGCATCGCGCCGTCCTTGTGGTAGTGCTGCATGTTCGCCGCCGCCTTCGGCGCGTTGGCCGGCAGCGCCTCGTAATGCGTCCCCAGCCGGTAGCGGTGCGCGTCGGCGTAGGAGAATACCCGCGCCTGCAGCATCTTGTCGGGTGAGAAGCCGATCCCCGGGACCACGTTCGACGGGCTGTAGGCCGCGTTCTCGATGTACTGCCAGTAGTTCGGCGCGTTGCGGTTCATCTCGACCACGCCCACCTCGATCAGCGGGAAGTCCTTGTGCGGCCAGACCTTGGTGAGGTCGAACGGGTTGAACGGCGTCTTGCCGGCATCGGCCTCGGGCATGACCTGGAGGAACATCGTCCATTGCGGGAAGCGGCCCGCCTCGATCGCGTTCCAGAGGTCTTCCTGGTAGCTCTCGCGGGTCTTGCCGATCAGCCGCTCGGCCTCCTCGTTGGTATGGTGCTTGTGGCCCTGCCGGGTCTTGAAGTGGAACTTCACCCAGAACCGCTCGCCGTCGGCGTTCCACATCGAATAGGTGTGGCTGCCGTAGCCGTTCATGTGCATCGGGTTCACCGGGATGCCGCGGTCCGACATCAGGATCGTGACCTGATGCACCGATTCGGGCTGCGCCGCCCAGAAGTCGAACATCGCTTCGGGGCTGCGCAGGTTCGTGGCGGGGTGGCGCTTCTGGGTGCGGATGAAATCGGGGAACTTGTAGGGGTCGCGGACGAAGAAGATGGGCGTGTTGTTGCCCACCATGTCCCAGTTGCCTTCCTCGGTGTAGAACTTCAGCGAGAAGCCCCGCACGTCGCGCTCGGCATCCGCCGCGCCAAGCTCGCCCGCCACGGTCGACCAGCGGCTAAGCACCTCGCAGGTGGTGCCGACCTGCTGGAAGAGCTTCGCGCGCGTATACTTCGTGATGTCATGCGTCACTGTGAAGGTGCCGAGCGCGCCCCAGCCCTTGGCGTGCACGACCCGCTCGGGGATCCGCTCGCGGTTCTGGTGGGCAAGCTTCTCCAGAAGCTGGTAGTCCTCGAGCAGCACCGGGCCGCGGGCCCCCGCGGTCTTCGTGGTGTCGTTGCTCGGCACCGGTGCGCCGGCCGTCGTCGTCAGACGCGTGGTCATCGTCGGATCTCCCTTGCTTGACGGATTTGGCGCCAGTATGCCGCAGATTTGTAATAACTCTACATCGGAATTCCTGCGGTTTGTGATAAGCTTCGGTTATGGCCCTGTCGCTGCGCCAGCTCTCGTACTTCGTCGCGCTCGCCGAGGAGGCGAACTTCGGCCGGGCGGCCGACCGGGTGCACATCTCGCAGCCCGCCCTCTCGATGCAGATCAGGGAGCTCGAGGCGGCGCTGGCGGTGGCGCTGGTCGAGCGGCGCCCGCGCGCGGTCCGGCTGACGCGCGCCGGGCGCGAGGTGCTGGGCCGGGCGCGGCGGATCCTGGCCGAGGTCGCCGAACTCGAGGCGGCGGCGCGGCGCCAGACGCTGTCCGGGCGGCTCAACATCGGCGTGATCCCGACCGTCGCGCCCTACCTGCTGCCGGTCGCGCTGACCCGGCTCCGCGCTGCCGACATCAGCCGCGACCTGCGGGTGCGCGAGGCGCAGACCGCGACGCTCCTTGCCGCGCTCGACGGCGGCACGCTCGACGCCGTGGTGGTCGCCGCGCCGGGCGCGCGTGCCGGCCTCGTTGCGCGGCCGCTGTTCGAGGACCGCTTCCTGCTCGCGGGCTCTCCCGGCCGGCTCGCGGCGCTTGCCGAAGGGGCCGAGGCGCTGCGCCCGCCCGCGCTCGACCCCGAGCAGCTCCTGCTCCTCGACGAGGGGCATTGCCTTGCCGACCAGGCGCTCGAGGTCTGCGCGCTCGACCGGCGGCAGACCCGCGTCGATCTCGGCGCCTCGTCGCTCTCGACGCTCTGCGGGCTGGTGGCCGAGGGTTTCGGGCTGACCTTCCTGCCGGAGATCGCGCTGCGCAGCGAAAGGGCCGCCGCCCCGGCGATGCGCCTCGCCCGCTTCGCCGCGCCCGAGCCGTCGCGGACCATCGCGCTCCTCCGCCGCGCGTCGAGCGACGATGACGGCTGGTTCACCGAGCTTGCTCTCGTGCTGGCGGGGGCGGGAGAGGAGCTCGTGGCCCATGCCCGGCGCACAACCCCGCCTGCCGCTGCGGCATCGCCTTTGGACAACGCGGCCGGAAGCGCCTAAGTATCGACGAAGCGAAGCCGATGTGAGCCCCATGACCCCGCGCGACACCCCCCGCGACCTCAAGACACCCGGCGAGCGCCACCCCGAGAAGGCGCACCGCGCCGACAATGCCCAGCCGAAGAAGCCCGACTGGATCCGGGTCAGGGCGCCGACCTCGGCCGGCTACCGGCAGACGCGCGACATCATCCGCGAGAACCGCCTCGTCACCGTCTGCGAGGAGGCGGGCTGCCCGAATGTCGGCGAGTGCTGGAGCCAGGGCCACGCCACGATGATGATCATGGGCGAGATCTGCACCCGCGGCTGCACCTTCTGCAACGTGGCGACCGGCCGGCCGAAGGCGCTCGACGTGTTCGAGCCGGGGCGGGTGGCCCATGCCGTCGAGAAGCTGGGGCTGAACCACGTCGTGGTGACCAGCGTCGACCGCGACGACCTGGACGATGGCGGCGCCGATCACTTCGCCCAGACGATCCGCGCGATCCGCCACCGCGCGCCCGCGGCAACGATCGAGGTGCTGGTCCCGGACTTCCTGAAGTGCGGACCGCAAGCCCTTGAAACAGTTGTGGAAGCACGGCCTGACGTGTTCAACCACAACCTCGAGACGGTGCCCGGCCTCTACCCCGAGGTGCGGCCCGGCGCACGCTACTTCCATTCGCTGCGGCTGCTGCAGCGGGTGAAGGAGCTCGACGCCGCGATGTTCACCAAGTCGGGCATCATGGTGGGCCTCGGCGAGGATCGCCAGGCCGTCCTCCAGGTGATGGACGACATGCGCGCCGCGGATGTCGATTTCCTGACGGTCGGGCAGTACCTCCAGCCGACGCCGAAGCACCACCGGGTCGACCGCTTCGTCACCCCCGATGAGTTCGCGGCCTACGCAAAGGCGGCCTGGGGGAAGGGGTTCCTGATGGTCTCGGCCACACCGCTCACGCGGTCGTCCTACCACGCCGGCGAGGACTTCGCCCGGCTGCGGGCGGCGCGGCTGGAGCGGATGGGGCGCGCCTGACGCCGCGCCCCGGCCCGGATTCAGAACTCGAAGCCGACGGAGAAGTCAAACAGCGTGTCCGTCTCGCGGCCGTCGGCGGCGCCGATCTGGCCATAGATGCCTACCGGCCAGTCATAGCGCATGCTGAGGCCATAGACGTCGAAGATGTTGGTGTTGAGCGCCGTCCCGGTCACCGAGATCGCCTCGGTCGGACGGTAGGTGAGCCAAGTCTCGGTCCCGTCGATGTGGTTGCTCCCGTCGGGGTCGCGGTTGAAGTACGACAGTCCGCCGCTCCAGTTGCCGTAGTCGGTCTCGCCGCCGATGCGCGTGGTCGAGATGTTGCCGCCCGCCGCGACGATGTTCTCCCAGTCGGCAAAGACCGCGAAGTTCTCGGTCAGCCCATAGCGCGCCGCCACGGCATAGCCGTCGATGTCCTCGCCGTCGAAGGTATGGGCCGACGCCGCGACCTGGAGCGCGCCGTAGTCGCCGTCGTAGCGCAGGCCGTAGGGCGTCTCGTCGGTCACGAGATACAGGAACTCGACCAGCCCCTCGTTCAACTCGCCGAGGCTGAAGTCGAGAATGCGCAGGCCGCCCACCGGCGGCATGTTGCTGAAGGTGTCGTAGGCCGATCGCGGGATGCCGACCGAAAACTTGCTTGCGCCGAAGCTGTAGGTCGCCGCGGCGTAGACCGCGGTTTCGTCGTCGTCGCCGTCGGTCACCGCGACCACGCCGGCATCGAAGCCGAGCCCCGGTGCCGCGCCGATCAGGCCGCCGCCGACGCTGAAGTTCACGTCGCCGAAGAGGAACGTGTCGCTGACGTTGCCGTCACCCTCGATGTGCTCGAGCTCGACATAGCCGGTCGTCTCGACCACCGACTTGTCCTGGGCCTGCGCCGCGCCTGCCACCGCGAGCGCGGCCAGGATCGTTGCGCCAAAATTCGTGCCGCCGCGTATTGTCATGCCGGATCTCACTGTCCTGTTCGGGTCGTTGCCCTGCCTCGCGGGGACCGTCGCATAGAGGCAGCAAGTTGCCAACCCGTTCACGGTGCGCCGCCTGCCAAAACGCCGCGAGCGTGGCCGATTTGCCAGACTGGGCGGATGGCCCGCACCGGGGTCATTCGACCGGCGGCACGGCCTTCAGATAGGCGGCCAGCGCGGCAAGGTCCTCGGCCGGCAGTTCGGCGAGGTTGCGGATCACCTCGGCCATGTGGCCGCCGGCGCTGTCGAACTCGGGCGTGAACCCGGTCTGGAAGTACTGGACCAGCTCGGATTCCGACCAGTCGAGCGCCGCCGGGGTGATGTTCGGGATCGTGCCCTCGCCGGTCGGGTTCGGCGCCCCGGCCAGCCAGCGCCCGCGGTCCGGGCCGCCGAGCGCGCCGCGCGGGGTGTGGCATTCGCCGCAATGGCCGAGCGCCTCGGCGAGGTAGCGCCCGCGCTCCGCCTCGGGCGAAAGGGTGCCGGCGACCGCCCAGTCCGAAGTGCCGTAGAGCAGCTTCCAGCCGCCGACCGCCCGCCGGATCGAGAACGGAAAGCCCACCTCGTGCGGCGCCGAGGGCGTCGCATCGGCCGGCAGGGTCTGGACGAAGGCCCAGAGGTCGGCGATGTCCTGCGGCTTGGCGCGCGCATAGGCGGTGTAGGGGAAGGCCGGGTAGTAGTGCGCCCCGCCGGGCGAGACGCCGCGCTGCAGGGCATTCGCGAAATCGGCCAGCGTCCAGCCACCGATCCCGGCCTCGGGGTGCGGCGAGACGTTCGGCGCGACGAACGTGCCGAAGTCGGACGGAAAGCGCCGCCCCCCCGCGAGGACGCGCCGCGCCTCGCCGGTGGCGCCCTCCGCGGCGTGGCACGAGGCGCAGCCGGCCGCCCAGAACACCTGCGCGCCGCGCGCCGGGTCGCCGGCCCCGGTCGGCAGGGCGGCCGCATCGAGCCGCTCGGGCGCGGTCAGGACCCAGCCGAGTCCCGCGCCGCCGAGGGCGAGCAGGACAAGGACGGCAAGAAGGCGACGCATGGCGGATGGTCCTTCCGGTCGCGGCGGGCGGCCGGGCGGCGCGTCCGCCCGGCGCGCCCCGCTGCTGTCACTGCGGCACGCGGTGCGCCTCGTGGCAGGCGCCGCAGGCCTGGCCGACCGGCCCCATGGCGCCCTGCAGTGCGGCGAGGTCGGTGCCGGCCGCGGCGGAGAGGGCCTGAACCGCCTCGTTCAGCGCGACGGCGTCCTCCAGGATGTCCGAACCCTCTTCCAGTGCGGTCGGAAGCAGCTGGCTGCCCTCGACCTCGCCCTGCGCCGTGCCGGGGATCCAGTAGAACTGCTGGTCGATCGCCGTGATCGCGGCCAGGTCCTGCGCCAGAACCGAGGCTGCCGCGGCATCGTAGGGCGCATCGCCGCGGGCCATCCCGCCGAGCTGGCCGAGGTAGAAGGCCTGCAGCTGCATGTGCGCCTTGCGCGCCTTGACGGCCGCTTCTTCCGCCTCCTGGGCCGCCGCGGCGCCGGACAGTGCCACCGCGGCCGCGGCGGCAAGCAGGATCGTGTGGACTGGCTTGGTCATCGGGTGCTCCCTGGCATGGATGGCTTGGCACGGCAAAGATTGCCCGTTGCAAAATAGCGCGGCCATTCGCAATTTCTGCGAAAGGCTGGCGAAAAAATGCACAAGGCGAACTGGGACGACCTGCGCTTCGTTCTGGCGGTGGCAGAGACCGGGTCGGTCAGTGCCGCGGCCCGGACACTCGGCGTCAACCATGCCACCGTCCTGCGCCGCGTCGCGGCGTTCGAGGCGCAGCACGGCGTCACGATCTTCCGCCGCAGCGCCACCGGCTACGAGGTACCGGGCGACCGGCGGCAGCTGATCGAGGCGGCGCGCGAGGCCGCCGCCGCGCATCTCGCCGTCGTCCGGCTGGTGGCGGGCGTCCGTTCGCCGCTCCAGGGCGCGGTCAGGATCACCTCGACCGACACCTTCTGCTCGACCGTGCTGCCGGGGGCGATCGCCCGGATCCGCGCCGCGGCGCCGGATCTCAGGCTCGACCTGCTCTCGTCGAACACCCATGCCGATCTTGCGCGGATCGAGGTCGAGATCGCGGTGCGCCCGGCCGCCACGCTGCCCGAGGAGCTGCGCGGCGAGCAGGCGGCCGAGCTCGGCTTCGCCGCCTACGCCCCGGCGAGCGCCCCCGAGGTGCTGCGGTGGCTCGCCCCAGAGGGGGCGCTGCTGCGGTCGCGCGCGGCGGAGTGGCTGCAGGCCACGGTCGGCCCGGCCGAACTGTCCGGCGGGGCCGACAGTTTCGTGACGCTGCGCGAGATGGCGGCGGCCGGGCAGGGGCGGACGGTGCTGCCCTGCATCCTCGGCGACGGCGACCCGCGCCTCGAGCGGCTCGACGGCGCGATGCCCGACCTCGCCGTGCCGGTCTGGGTGGCGAGCCATGCCGACCTGGCCGACGTGCCCCGGCTTGCCGCCGTGCGCGCGCGCCTCGTCGCGGCGCTGGCGGCCGATGCGGCGCGGCTCAGGGGCCGCTGATCCGGCCCCGCGGCACGTCGTTCGGCACGAGCCAGCCGGGAAAGCCCACGAACCGCTCGATCGCGTAGAGCGCGAGGCACGCCGCGACGATGCCGATCACCAGCCTGACCCGCCGGTCCGACGGCGGGCGCCGCGCCCATTGCGCCATCCGCAGAAGCCAGATCGGGGTCACCCCGCCCTCCCTGCCGGCTAGGCCGCGAACCGGACCTTCCCGATATAGGGCAGGTTGCGGTTGCGCTGCGCGAAGTCGATCCCGTAACCCACGACGAATTCGTCTGGAATCTCGAAACCGGTCCAGGTCGCCCGGATCGGCACCTCGCGCCTCGACGGCTTGTCGAGCAGCGCGCAGACCTCGAGCCGCTTCGGCCCGCGCGAGCGCAGCAGGTTCACCACGTGGTGCAGCGTGAAGCCGGTATCGACGATATCCTCGACGACCAGCACGTCGCGGCCCGCGATCTCGCCGCGCAGGTCCTTCAGGATGCGTACCTCGCGCGAGCTTTCCAGCGCGTCGCCGTAGGACGACGCCTCGAGGAAATCGACCTCGACGGCGAGGTCCAGCTCGCGCACCAGATCCGCGATGAACACGAACGAGCCGCGCAGCAGGCCGACCACGACAAGCTTGTCGGTGCCGCGGAAGGCCTGCGTGATCTCCTTCGCGAGCGCCTCGACGCGGGCGGCGATGGCCTTGGCCGAGATCAGCTCGTCGACGACGTATGGTCGCTCGGCCATGGCTTTCCCTTGATTTCGCGCGCGCAGTCTACGAAATGCCAGCCGGTTGTCACGGGGAAGACCGAACGGATGCCGACCCATCGCGAGACCCGCGTGCTGCCCTATTCGGCAGACGAGATGTATACCCTCGTCGCCGATGTGGCGCGCTATCCCGAATTCCTGCCGTGGACCTCCGCGGCACGGATCCGCTCGCGAAAGGCGATGGGCGATCACGAGGTGATGGAGGCCGACCTGGTGATCTCGTTCAAGGTGTTCCGCGAGCGGTTCGGCAGCCGCGTCGTGCTCTGGCCCGAGAAGCGCGAGATCGACACCGAATACATCGACGGACCGTTCCGGCACATGAAGTCCAGCTGGGCGTTCCGCGACGTGCCGGGCGGCTGCGAGGTGACCTTCTTCGTCGATTTCGAGTTCCGCAACGCGATCCTGCAGGGGATCATCGGGGTGGTGTTCAACGACGCGATGCAGCGCGTGGTGCGGGCCTTCGAGCGGCGCGCGGCGGTGCTCTACGGTGCGCGGCCGACCGCCGGGGCCTGAGGGGTCGGGGCGAATGGCCGCGACGGAACCGGGCGGCGGGCGCGTGTCAGGCGCCGGACGCCCGAACCCGAAGGACCGCACCATGCCGACCGCCCGCCTGCCGATCGCGCTGCCGCGAAGCGTGTTCGCCGTGATGCTCCTGCTGTCATGCGCCCTCGCGGCGATGGCGACGGCGGAGACCCGGACGGTGCAACTGCCCGACGGCCGCAGCTACCGCATCGACCTGCCGGCCCGGCCCGAAGGCGCGCCGCTGATCGTCGCGCTGCATGGCGGCGGCGGCGCGCCCGACCAGTTCGCGCGGAACGCCGGCCTGAGCGGGCCGGCCACGGCGGCGGGCTACGCGGTGATCTATCCGGCCGGGTCGGGGCGGACGCGGCTGCTGACGTGGAACGGCGGCTATTGCTGCGCCTGGGCGGCGCAGACCGGGTCCGACGACGTCGCGTTCCTCGACCGCGTGGTGGCCGACGCGGCCGGCCGGTTCGGGCTCGACCGGCGGCGGCTCTACCTGACCGGTATGTCGAACGGCGCAATCATGGCCGAGCGCTACGCGGCCGAGCGGCCGCGCGCGGTGCGGGCGGTCGCCGGCGTCGCCGGCACCATGGACCCGGCGATCACCGTGGGCGGTCCGGTGCCGCTTCTGCACATCCACGGCACGGCCGATCGCAACGTGCCCTATGCCGGCGGTGTCGGCTCCGGCGTGGCGGGCACCGCGTTCGCCCCGGTCCGGCAGGTGATCGACGCCTTCCGCCAGGCCAACGCCACCGGCGCGGGCGCCGAGCGCCGGGTGGTGGCCGAGGGCGGCGCGGTCGCGACCGAGGACACCTGGCGCGACCCCGAAGGCCGGCCGGCCGTGCGGCTCCTCACGATCGAGGGCGGCGGCCATGTCTGGCCCGGCGGCCGCCGCGCCGGCGGCGGCGGCATCGACGCGAACGCGCATATCCTGCGGTTCTTCGGCGAACACCCCTGACGCGTCAGCCGAGCGCGCCGAGCAGCAGGCCGAGCGCATGGTCGCGGGCCTGCGCGCGCACCGCCGCCCGGCCGGCGGCGCCGAACTCGACCGTTTCGGCCAGCGTCGGCCGCCCGGTGGCGGCGAGCGCGAAGCAGACCCGCCCCTCGGGCTTGCGCTCCGACCCGCCGGGGCCGGCGATGCCGGTCACCGCGACGGCCAGCGTCGCCCGCGCCCGGGCCAGGGCGCCCTCGGCCATCTCGGCCGCGACCGCCTCGGACACCGCGCCGTGGCCGGCGAGCGTCGCGGCCCGCACGCCGAGCATCGCCTCCTTCGCGGCGTTGGAATATGTCACGAAGCCGCGGTCGAACATGTGAGAGGATCCCGCGATATCGGTGATCGCCGCGGCGATCATCCCGCCAGTGCAGCTTTCGGCGGTCGCCACTACCGCGCCCGCGGCGCGCGCCCGGGCGACAAGTTCGGCGGCGCGGCTCATGCCATCAGGACGCCGTGCGCCAGCGCGGCGAACAGCGCCACGCCGACGGCGGCGAGCGCGCCTGCGACCGCATCGTCGAGCATCACGCCCAGCGCGCCGCCCTGCCGGTCGGCCCAGCCGACCGGGCCGGGCTTCCAGATGTCGAACAGCCGGAACAGCACGAACGCCGCGATCCAGCCGGGCCAGAGCGCGCTGCTGGAGACACCGGCCTGCCAGGCGCCGAGCGAGACCGGGAACAGCGCGATCCACTGGCCCGCCACCTCGTCGATCACGATCCAGCCCGGATCGGGGTCCGGCGAGGCGCGCAGTTCCGCCGCCGCGGCCCACCAGCCGGCGGCGAACACCGCGACGGTCGCGGCGGCCAGCAGCGGGAAGCCGCCCAGCACGTCGAGCGCCCAGGCGACCGGCAGCGCGGCCAGCGAGCCCCAGGTGCCCGGGCCGGGGCGCAGCAGGCCGGCATAGAGGAAGGTGGCGATGACCCGGGTCATGGCGCGACCAGCGTCGCCGAGGCCAGCGCGGCGATGCCCTCGCCGCGTCCGGTGAAGCCCAGCCGCTCGGACGTGGTCGCCTTGACGCCGACCCGGTCGGCGGCGATCCCGAGGATGGCGGCAAGCCGCGCCTGCATCGCCGCGGCATGCGGGCCGATCTTCGGCTGCTCGCAGATCAGCGTCACGTCGCAGTTCGATACCCGGTAGCCCCGGCCGCGCGCCCGGCCGGCGGCATGGGCGAGGAAGATCTCTGAAGCCGCGCCCTTCCACTGCGGGTCGGAGGGGGGGAAGTGGCGGCCGATATCGCCGTCGGCGAGCGCGCCGTAGATCGCATCGGTCAGCGCGTGCATGCCCACGTCGGCGTCCGAATGGCCGACGAGGCCGTGCGCATGGGGGACTACGACGCCGCAGAGCGTCACATGCGCGCCGGGGCCGAGCGCGTGGACGTCGAACCCCGTTCCGGTGCGTATGTCCATCGTTCCTCCCAAGACGCGCTCGGCACGCCGGAAATCCTCCACCGCGGTGATCTTCAGGTTCTCCGGATCGCCGGCGACGATCGCGACCGCATGGCCGGCGGCGCGGGCGACCTCGACATCGTCGGCGGCGCCGCCGGGATGGGCGCGGTGCGCGGCCAGGATCGCATCGAACCGGAACCCCTGCGGCGTCTGCGCCGCCCAGAGGTCGCGGCGGTCGACCACGCCCGCGACGCGGCCGCCCTCGGCCCGCCAGAGCGCGTCGGTGACCGGTACCCCCGGCGCCGCGCCGACATGGTCGGCCAGCGCGTCGCGCACGCGGGCGATGACGCCCGCCGGAACCAGCGGCCGCGCGGCATCGTGGATCAGCACCTGCGCGACGCCGCGGCCGTCGAGCGCCTCGAGCGCCGCGCGGACGCTCTCGCCCCGCGTGGCTCCCCCCGCGACGAGCAGCGCATCGCCGGCAACCGCGGTCGCGGCCTCGTGGTCGTCGGGGTGGTGGACGAGGACGACGAGGCCGATCCCCGGGGCGGCACGGAACGCGGCTAGCGCACGGGCCGCCACCGGCGCCCCGCCGAGCGGGCGCCACTGCTTGGGAACGCCGCCCCCGGCACGGAGGCCACGCCCGGCGGCGACGATGATGGCAGCGGTGCTCACGGCCCCGATCATTAGGACCAGTCGGAAGCCGTTACAACGGTGGGCGCATCAGGCGGGCGCGTTCTCCGCGAAGGTGGCGAGCTGCGCGTCGAGCGCCCGCGCGAAGGCCGGCCGCGCCAGGCAGCGCTCGAGATAGGCCGAGAGCCGCGGATGACGCGCAAGGATCGGCTCGTCCTCGAGCGCGCGCAGGACCGTCGCCATGACGATGTCGGCCACCGTGAAGCGCCCCGTCAGCCAGTCCCGCCCCTCCAGCCACCGCGCGAGCGCGGCGAGCCGCCGGTCGAGCAGCGCCTCGGCCACCGGGCGGAAGCCCTCCACCCAGGCCTCGCCGGAGTGGAAGATGCCGGGATTGACCAGGTTGTCGACCCTGGGCTCGACCGAGTTCAGCGCGGCAAAGGTCCAGGCGGCCATCTGCGCCTCGTCCTGCGCGTCGCGGGGGGCGAGGGCGGGGGACTTGCGCGCGATGTGCAGCAGGATCGCGCCGCTTTCGAACAGCCGGACCTCGCCGTCGCGGAGCGCGGGCACCTGGCCGAAGGGCTGCCAGGCGCGGTAGGGGGCATCGGCCGCGTCGGCCTCGCCCGGCGCGAGCAGATGTTCGCGATAGGGCAGCCCCGCCTCCTCCAGTGCCCAGCGCGGGCGCAGGTCCTTGACATAGCCCTGCGCGACGGGCGGCACCCAGGCGAAGGCGCTGATCTCGATCGTCATGACGGTTCTCCCGACGGATTGAAGGCGTGATCGGCCGCGGTCCCGCGGCATCTGGGGCAGGGCAGGGGCCTGCGCGGCAGGTTCAGGCCGGCACGGCCGCGCGTTCGGCGAGAAGCTCCTCGAAGCCGCCCCACATCATCCGCTGCCCGTCGAACGGTGCCTTCGACATCTCCATGCCCGAGAGGCGCCCGTCCTTCATCACGGCCTCCATGCCGCGGTCGCACGCGGCCCTGTCGGTCCATTCGGTCCACGAGAAGACGACCGCTTCGTCCGCCTTCAGCTTCACCGCCATCGGGAACGAGGTGACCTTGCCGTCCGGCACGTCCACGCCCCAGGTCTCGCGGACGGCGAGGCAGCCATGGTCCCTCGCCACCTCCCAGAACTCGCGCGCCATCTTGCGGTAGGCGTCCTTGTTCGCGACGGGGACCGCGAGGAGAAATCCCTGGATGTAAGGCATCTGATGCTCCGTGATCTGGATTCGCCCGGGCAGCTTGACGCGGAGTTGATTTGATATCAACCTTCTTGTCGCCATGCGCGACGATCTGCCGATCTCGACCACCGCGGAGGTCCGCGACCGCTGCCTGTGCCTGCAGGCGCAGCGTGCCGCGCGCACGCTGGCGCGGCGCTTCGATGCCGTGCTGAAGCCGGTCGGGCTGACCAACGGGCAGTTCTCGCTCCTGATGTCGCTGAACCGGCCCGCGCCGCCGCGGATCGGCGATCTGGTGCCGTTCCTCGCGATGGACCGCAGCACGCTGACCGCGGCGCTGAAGCCGCTGCAGCGCCGCGGCCTCGTTTCGGTCCGGGCCGATACCGCCGATGCACGCTCGCGGCGGGTGACGCTGACCGAGGCCGGGCGCGCGCTGCTGGCCACCGCGGTGCCGCTCTGGCGGGCGGCCCATGATGCGCTGGACAAGGATCTGGCCGGCGTCGATCCCGGCCTGCTCCGGGCCGGCCTCAGCGCCATCGCCTAGACCGGTGCGCCCGGCCGGGTGGCCCGTCACGGTCGCGTCTACGGGCCCCTTTACAGGCCCGTCTGAGGGCAGCCGGCCCCGCAGGCCGCCCAAAAAAGAGGCGCCGGCGGTCTTGGCCGGCGATTACGGGATCGCGCCGTTGAAACTCCGGCGCCTGCGGTCTACCTCCGGGCAGCGCGCTCAAGGATTAGGCATTTGTCCATTCGAATAGCGGAGACGGTCCTGGCCGCGCCGGTGGCTCTGGCGCCGCTGGCCGGGATCACCGACCTGCCGTTCCGCCGCCTGGCAGCGCGCTTCGGCGCGGGGCTCGTCGTGTCGGAAATGGTCGCGAGCGAGGAGGTGGTGCGCGCCCGGCCGGAAGCGCGGGCGCGGGCCGAGCTGGGCCTGGGGGAGCACGCGACCGCGGTGCAACTCGCCGGGCACGAGCCCCGCTGGATGGCCGAGGCGGCGAAGCTGGTCGAGGGCATGGGCGCCCGCCTCATCGACATCAACATGGGCTGCCCGGCCAAGCGGGTCACGAACGGCTGGTCGGGCGCCGCGCTGCTGCGCGACCTCGACCACGCGCTGCGGCTGATCGAGGCCGTGGTCGGCGCGGTGCGCGTGCCGGTCACCCTCAAGACCCGGCTCGGCTGGGACGGGGCCTGCCTCAACGCGGCCGCCCTTGCGCGCCGGGCCGAGGCGGCGGGCGTGCGGATGATCACCATCCACGGCCGCACCCGGCAGCAGTTTTATACCGGCCGCGCCGACTGGGCGGCGATCCGGCAGGTGAAGGCCGCCGTCACGATCCCCGTGCTGGCGAACGGCGACATCGTCGATCCCGCTTCGGCGCGCGCCGCGCTCGCCGCCTCGGGGGCCGACGGCGTGATGGTCGGGCGCGGCGCCCAGGGGCGGCCGTGGCAGCCCGCGCTGATCGCACACGCGCTCTTCGGCGCGCCGCGGCCCGCGGTGCCGACCGGCGCCGCGCTCGCCGACATGGTGGCCGGGCACTACGAGGCGATGCTCGGCTTCCACGGCGTCGCGCTCGGCAGCCGCGTCGCCCGCAAGCACCTCGGCTGGTACATGGACACCGCCGGCACGGCGCCCGCGCTCCGCCGCGAGATCCTCACCGCTCCGGCACCGGGCGCGGTTCTCGCGCGGCTGCCCGAGGCCCTCGCCCACCGGGCGCTCGCGGCATGATGCTCGATGCCGAGACGCTCTGGGCCTCGCTGCCGCTGCCGGCCTTCCTGGTGGACGGCGCCGACCGGATCGAGGCGATCAATCCGGCCGCCGAACAGTTCATGAACGCCTCCGAAAAGCTCCTCAAGGGCCAGCCGCTTTGGGACCGGCTGATGGTCGACGCGCCGCTCGACGGCGCGCTCGATCGGGTGCGCGAGAACCGGGCGCTCCTCTTCGTCAACGATGTCGACGTGACCGCGGGCGACCGGCCGCCGTTCCACTGCGCGCTCCAGATCGCGCCGGTCTCGGACGACCCCGCGCGCGTCCTCCTGATGATCACCTCGCGCGAGATCGCCGAGCGGCTGGAGCGGTCGCATTCGGTGAAATCGGCCGCCAAGTCGGCGATCGGCATGGCCGAGATGCTGGCGCACGAGATCAAGAACCCGCTCGCCGGGATCACCGGCGCGGCGCAGCTTCTGTCGATGAACCTCACGGGAAGCGACCTCGAGCTCACCGACCTGATCGTCGAGGAGACGCGGCGGGTGGTGAAGCTCCTCGAACAGGTCGAGCAGTTCGGCAATCTCCGCGCGCCCGAGCGCCGGGCGGTCAACATCCACGACCTGCTCGACCGCGCGCGCAAGTCCGCGGTGATCGGCTTCGCCGCGCACATGGCCGTGATCGAGGACTACGACCCCTCGCTGCCGCCGACCTGGGCCGACCCCGACCAGATGCTGCAGGTGTTTCTCAACCTGCTCAAGAACGCCGCCGAGGCGAACCCGGCGGGCGGCACGATCCGGCTGCACACCTTCTACGACCTGTCGCTGCGGCTGCGCCGCTCGGACGGCGGCGGGGTGTCGCTGCCGCTGGTGGTCGAGATCATCGACGACGGCCCCGGCCTGCCGCCGGCCATCGCGGCCGACGTGTTCGAGGCCTTCGTCTCCGGGCGCGAGAACGGCACCGGCCTCGGCCTTGCGCTGGTGTCGAAGATCGTCTCCGAGCACGAGGGCTGGGTCAGCGTCGATTCCGTGCCCGGCCGCACCGTGTTCCGGATTTCGCTGCCGATCGCGCCCAAGGAGGCGCAAGCTGAAGAGGAGAGCCCCTGAGATGGACGGAACCGTACTCGTTGCCGACGACGACCGCACCATCCGCACCGTGCTGACCCAGGCGCTGACCCGCGCCGGCTGCAAGGTTCACGCGACCTCGTCGCTGCTCACGCTGATGCGCTGGGTCGAGGAGGGCAAGGGCGATCTGGTGATCTCGGACGTGGTCATGCCCGACGGCAACGGGCTCGAGGCGCTGCCGAAGATCGGCGAGCAGCGACCCGGCCTGCCGGTGATCGTGATCTCGGCGCAGAACACCATCATGACGGCGATCCAGGCCGCCGAGAAGGACGCCTACGACTATCTGCCGAAGCCGTTCGACCTGCCCGACCTGATGAAGCGCGCGGCCCGCGCGCTGGACGTCAAGCGCCGCGCCCAGCCGAGGCCCGCCTCCCGCGCCGAGGCGGTGGCGGGCAACGATCTTCCGCTGGTCGGCCGCACCCCGGCGATGCAGGCGCTCTACCGGCTGGTGGCGCGGGTGATGAACACCGAGATGCCGGTGCTGGTCACCGGCGAATCGGGCACCGGCAAGTCGCTGATCGCCCGGGCGATCCACGACTTCTCCGACCGCAGGACGCTGCCCTTCGTGGTGGCGCAGGCGGGCGACCTCGCCGGCATGGACGGGCCTTCGACGGTGCTCGCCCGGGCGCGCGGCGGCACGCTGATCTTCGACGAGGTCGGCGACTTCGACGCCGAGACGCAGGCGCGGATCGTCCGGATGCTCGACACCTTCACCGACACCGCCCCGCGGGTGATGGCGACCTCGCAGAGCGACCTCGTCCAGCGGATGGAGGGCGGCGCCTTCCGGCAGGACCTGTACTACCGGCTGGCCGGCGTGACGCTCGCCGTGCCGTCGCTGCGCGAGCGGGTCGAGGACATCCCGCTCCTGGCCGAACACTTCCTCGGCCGTGCCGATCCGGGCGGCACGATCCGTCGGCTGAGGCCCGAGGCGATGGAGCTGATCCGCGCCTATTCCTGGCCCGGCAACGTCCGCCAGCTGGAGAACACCATCCGGCGCCTCGTCGTGACGAGCCCGGAGGAGGAGATCGGCCGGGGCGAGGTCGAGGCCGTCCTCGGCAACCAGCCGGCGATGGAGCCGCTGCGCGGCACCGGCGACGGCGAGAAGCTCGCCGCCTCGGTCGGCAAGCACCTCAAGCGCTACTTCGACCTGCATGGCGGCGTGCTGCCGCCGCCCGGCCTCTACCAGCGCATCCTGCGCGAGGTCGAGATGCCGCTGATCGAGATCGCGCTCGACGCCACCGGCGGAAACCAGGCCAAATGTGCCGATCTTCTGGGGATCAACCGCAATACCTTGCGCAAGAAGATCACCGACCTTGATATCCGCGTGACTCGCCGCCGCAAGTTGATGTAAAGGGGCAACAGAAGCGTGGCGCGGGGGTCGCAGGCCCGGATCGGAGCCACGCCATGTGGCGGTTGCCGCCCCCGGCGGCACAAGATCGTGAGGCACGTGTGGCAAGCCCGGCGCGCGGAGCACCGTGGGACAGGCTGAACCGTCTGCGCAAGCAGCGGCGCGTCCAGAACCTCGCCACGCTCGGCCTCGTGGTGCTCGGGCCGGTCCTTGCCGTCACCACCTTCCTGATGCTCGGCCCGCTGGACCAGGGCGGCACCTCGTCGGGGCTGCGGATCGTGCTGCTGGCCGATCTCGTCTACATCCTCGTCGTGGCGGCGCTGGTCGCGCAGCGCGTGGCGCGGATGTTCGCCGCGCGCAGGGCCCGCTCGGCCGGGGCGCGGCTGCACCTGCGCCTCGCCGGCGTCTTCGCCGCGGTCGCGCTCGGGCCGGCGGTCCTCGTCGCGGTGTTCGCGGCGTTCTCGATCAACTTCGGCCTCGAAGGCTGGTTCTCGGACCGGGTCCGGGCGGTCGTCGGCAGCTCGCTCTCGGCGGCGCAGGCCTACGAGGACGAGCATCGCCGCGACCTTGCCGCCGATGCGCGGGCGCTGGCCGGCTATCTCATCATCGCCCGCCGTGCGACGCCCTTCATCGGCGATGGCGAGTTGCGCCAGCTTCTCACCCAGGGCCAGGCGCAGATCCAGCGCGGCCTGAAGGAGGCCTATGTCATCGACGGCGCGGGCGAGATCCGCGCCCGGGGCGAACGCTCCTACCTGTTCGACTTCGAGCGCCCGAGCGACGCCGATCTCGCCCGCGCGGCCGCCGGCGAGACCGTCATCATCGAGGACTGGGACATCAACGAGTTTCGCGCGCTCGTCGCGCTCGACGGCTATGTCGACCGGTTCCTCTATGTCAGCCGCGAGGTCGACGGCCAGCTCCTGTCGCTCCTCGACGACACGCAGGAGACGGTCCACCTCTACCAGCAGCTCGAAAGCGACCGCGGCCGCCTGCTGTTCGAGTTCGGGCTGCTCTATCTCGGCTTCGCGCTGATCCTGATCCTCGCCGCGATCTGGATGGGGATGTGGTTCGCCGAGCGGCTGTCGCGCCCGGTCGGCCGGCTGGCGGGCGCCGCACAGCGGATCGGCGGCGGCGATCTCGACGTGCAGGTCCCCGAGGAGGAGGGCGAGGACGAGATCGCCGTCCTGGGCCGCGTGTTCAACCAGATGACCCGCCAGCTCAAGGGCCAGCGCGACGCGCTGATCGAGAGCCACCGGGTGACCGAGGCCCGGCGCCGGCAGTTCGATTCGGTGCTGTCCTCGGTGACCGCGGGCGTGATGGGCCTTGACGCCGAAGGGCGGGTCGACTTCATGAACCGCTCGGCGGCGCGGCTGCTCAGTCTGGCCGCGGACGGCGCCCATGGCCGCAGCCTGGGCGAGGCGGTGCCCGAGTTCGCGGCGCTGTTCCGCCGCCTGCGCGAGGGACCGGGCGAGACCCAGCAGGAGGAGGTGCGCCTGTCGCGCGGCGGCAAGCTCGAAAGCCTGCTGGTGCGCATGGCGCTGCGCCGCAACGCCGACGGCCGGCTCGAGGGCTATGTCGTCGCGTTCGACGACGTGACCGACCTGGTCAGCGCGCAGCGGATGGCGGCCTGGGGCGACGTGGCGCGCCGCATCGCCCACGAGATCAAGAACCCGCTGACGCCGATCCAGCTTTCGGCCGAGCGGCTGCGCCGCAAGTTCCGCCCGCTGGTCGGCGAGCAGGGCGAGACGCTGGAGCAGATGACCGAGGTGATCGTCCGGCAGACCAACGACCTGCGCCGCATCGTCGACGAGTTCTCCCGGTTCGCCCGGATGCCCGAGCCCGAGCGGCGCGAGGAGGACCTCGCGCGGATCGTCCGCGACGCGGCGCTGCTGCAGGAGGGGGCGATGGGCGCGACGCGGCTGAGCGCCGACATCGCCGCCGGCCCGCTGCCGGCCGATCTCGACCGCACGATGATCGGGCAGGCCCTGACCAACCTCATCAAGAACGCCGGCGAGGCGATCGAGACGCTGCAGGAGAAGGGCGCGCCGGAGGGCTATCTGCCCGAGGTCCGGGTCAGCCTCGGCACCGAGGGCGGCCAGGCCGTCATCCGGATCACGGACAACGGCGTCGGCCTGCCCGAGGACCGCGCGCGGCTGTTCGAGCCCTATGTGACGACCCGCGCCAAGGGCACCGGGCTCGGCCTGCCGATCGTCAAGAAGATCATCGAGGAACATGGCGGCTCGCTGGTCCTGACCGACGCGCCGCCGTTTGCCGAGGGCGCGCATCGCGGCGCCATGGCCGAAATCCGCCTCGTGCTCAGCCCCGCCCGCGCGGCGCCGGCCGAGCCCGAGGCCGTCTGAACGGAACAACGGAGGGACCGATGGCCGACATTCTCATCACCGACGACGAGCGCGACATCCGCGAGCTGATCTCGGACATTCTGAAGGACGAGGGCTACACCACGCGGCTCGCCGCCAATTCCGAGGAGTGCATGGCCGCGATCAACGCCGACCCGCCGGCGTTGATGATCCTCGACATCTGGCTGAAGGACAGCCAGATGGACGGGATCGACATCCTCAAGAAGGTCCGGCGCGACAACCCCGACGTGCCGGTCGTGATCATCTCGGGCCATGGCAACATCGAGATCGCGGTGGCCGCGATCAAGCAGGGTGCCTACGACTTCATCGAAAAGCCGTTCAACATCGACCAGCTCCTCGTCGTGATTGGCCGCGCGATGGAGACCTCGCGGCTCCGGCGCGAGAATTCCGACCTGCGCCGCAAGGACGTGACGACGGCCGAGATGATCGGCTCGTGCGCGTCGTTCAAGGCGCTCAAGTCGAACCTCGACAAGGTCACGAAGTCGAACGGCCGGGTGATGCTGACCGGCGCGCCCGGCGCCGGCAAGGAGGTCGCGGCACGCTACATCCACGCCCATTCCGGCCGCGCCGGGGCGCGCTTCGTCACGGTGAACTGCGCCGCGGTCGAGCCCGCTCGGATGGAGGAGGTGCTGTTCGGCCGCGAGAGCGCGGGCAGGGGGGTCGAGCCGGGGCTGCTGGAGCAGGCACATGGCGGCGTGATCTACTTCGACGAGGTCGCCGACATGCCGCCCGGCACGCAGTCGAAGATTCTGCGCGTGCTGGTCGAGCAGCAGTTCCAGCGCGCCGGCGGCGCCGACAAGGTGCGCGTCGACCTCCGCGTAATCTCCTCGACCTCGCGCAACCTCGAGGCCGAGATCGCCGCCGGGCGGTTCCGCCAGGAGCTCTACCACCGCCTGAACGTGGTGCCGATCGCGGTGCCATCCCTCGAGGAGCGCCGCGAGGACATCCCCGTCCTCGCCCGGCACTTCGTGCAGCAGTTCAACCGCAGCCAGGGCCTGCCGCTGCGCGAGCTGTCCGACGAGGCGGCGGCGGTGCTGCAGACGATGCCGTGGCCCGGCAACGTGCGCCAGCTCCGCAACGTGATCGAACGGGTGCTGATCCTCGGCGAGGGAGCCGGCCCGATCGTCGCCCGCGAACTGCCTCAGGCCGCGCCGGCGCCCGAGGCCGAGGGCCGGATCGTGCTGACCGGCGGGCTGGCCACGCTGCCGCTGCGCGAGGCGCGCGAGCTGTTCGAGCGGGAGTACCTCCTGACCCAGATCAACCGCTTCGGCGGGAACATCTCGCGGACGGCGAACTTCGTCGGCATGGAGCGCTCGGCGCTGCACCGCAAGCTCAAGTCGCTCGGCGTCAGCACGGTCTCGAAGGGCGGCGCCCGGGTCGCCTTCTTCGACGACGAGATGGACGAGGTGGCCGCGGCGGCCAATTGACCGCCGCCGCCGGCTCTGCCATGCATCGGCGCCGTGGCCCCGCAGGCCGGAGAGGTATCTGGTGAAGATCATCATCTGCGGCGCAGGCCAGGTCGGCTGGCAGATCGCGCGCCACCTCGCCGGCGAGAACAACGACGTCACGGTGATCGACAGCAACGCCGACCTGATCCGGCGCGCGACCGACGCCCTCGACGTGCAGGGCGTGGCGGGCTTCGCCTCCTATCCCGACGTGCTGGAGCGGGCCGGCGCGCGGGACGCCGACATGATCATCGCGGCGACCCATTCCGACGAGGTGAACATGGTCACCTGCCAGGTCGCCCATTCGGTGTTCAGCGTGCCGCGCAAGATCGCGCGGCTGCGCGCGCCGTCCTACCGCAACGCCATCTACTCCGATCTCTACCGGCGCGAACACATGCCGATCGACGTGGTGATCTCGCCCGAGCGCGAGGTGGCCGAGGCGGCGCTTCAGCGGCTGGCCGCGCCGGCGGCCTTCGACACCGAGAGCTTTCTCGGCGGCGGCGCGCAGCTTCTGGGTATCGCGCTCGACGCCGACTGCCCGGTGCTGAACACGCCGCTGCGGCAGCTGACCGATCTGTTCTCGACGCTGCGCGCCATCGTCGTCGGCGTCCGGCGCGAGGAGCGCCTGTTCGCGCCCGAGCCCGAGGACCAGCTGTTCGCCGAAGACCAGATCTACGTCATCAGCCACACCGAAGACATGAACCGCACCCTGGAAATCTTTGGCAAGACGACGAAAAAGCAGGAGCGCATAATCATCATCGGCGGCGGTAACGTGGGCCTCGCGGTGGCGCAGGCGCTCGAGAAGCGGACCGACCGGGTCCGCGCCAAGGTGATCGAGCGCAACCGCGCCCAGGCCGAACGCGCCGCGGATGCGCTGGAGCGCACCATCGTGCTGCACGGCGACGGGCTCGACGTGGCGATCCTCGCCGAGGCGAACGTGCAGAAGGCCGATGCCGTGCTCTGCGTGACCGACGACGACAAGGTGAACCTGCTGGCCGCGGTGCGCGCGAAGTCCGAAGGCTGCCCGATGGCGATCGCGCTTGTCAACGACCCGACGCTGGTGCCGCTGATGGGCCCGCTGGACATCGACGCCTACATCAACCCCCGCGCCACCACGGTCAGCTCGATCCTGCGGCACATCCGGCACGGGCGGGTGCGCAACGTCTACTCGATCGGCGATGCCGAGGCCGAGGTGATCGAGGCGCAGGTGCTCTCCACCTCGCCGATCGCCGGCCGGACGATCCGCGAGATCGAGTTTCCCGAAGGCGTCCTCGTCGGCGCAGTGCAGAAGGGGCGCAAGGTCATGAAGCCGGCAAGCGACATGCGGATCGACGACGGAGACGTCATCCTGCTCTTCGCGATGGCGCCCGACGTGCCCGAGGTCGAGCGGCTCCTGCAAGTGTCGATCGACTTCTTCTGAGCCGATGCGCCGCCTTCTCGACCTGCCGCTCCTCGTGCTCCTCGTCGGCGTCGCGGGCCTTGCGATGCTGGTGCCGGCTGCGCACGGCGCGGCGGTGGGCGACTGGCGGGTGGCGCGGACGTTTCTCTATGCCGGCACGCTGACGCTGTTTCTGACCGCGCTCCTCGGCTTCGCCACGTCCGGCGTGCAGCCGCGCCGCGTGGCGCGCAGCCAGCTGATCGCGCTGGTCGGCGCCTATCTGATGCTGCCGCTGGTGATGGCGGTGCCGTTCTACGAGGCGCTGCCCGACACCCGCTTCCTCAACGCCTGGTTCGAGATGGTCTCGTGCCTGACCACGACCGGGTCCAGCGTCTACGACGAACCCGGCCGGCTGCCGCCGTCGCTGCATCTCTGGCGCGGCCTTGTCGGCTGGCTCGGCGGGTTCTTCGTGTGGGTCGCCGCGGTGGCGCTGCTCGCGCCGATGAACCTCGGCGGGTTCGAGGTCGGCTCGTCGGACAGCGCCGGGGCAGGGGTCGCCGCTGGCGGCGGCGTCGGCAACCGCCCGCCGCGCGAGGCCGCCGACCGGGTCGGCCGGGCGGTGCGGGCGCTGGCGCCGGTCTACCTGGTCCTCACCGGCACGCTCTGGATGCTGCTGATCCTCGCCGGGGCCGGGGCGATGCCGGCGCTGGTCCATGCCATGGCGACGCTCTCGACCTCGGGCATCTCGGCGACCGGCGGGCTCGAAGGCGCCGGTGCCGGCGTCGCGGGAGAGATCGCGGTGGCGGCGTTCCTCGTCTTCGCGCTGTCGCGCTGCACCTTCACCGGCGTCACCGCGCCCGGCCTGGCCCGCCGGTTGTCGGACGACCACGAGCTGCGGCTCGGCCTCTTCCTCGTCGCCGCGGTGCCGGCGTTCCTGTTCCTGCGGCACTGGCTCGGCGCCGTCGAGACCGGCGACGGGGGCGCCGTCGGCCTCGCCTTCCGCGCGCTCTGGGGCTCGATCTTCACGGTGCTGTCGTTCCTGACGACCACGGGCTTCGTCTCGACCGACTGGGCCGATGCGCGCGGCTGGTCCGGCCTCGAGACGCCGAGCGTGCTGCTGATGGGCCTCGCCGTCCTCGGCGGCGGCGTCGGCACCACGGCGGGCGGCGTCAAGCTGCTCCGCGTCTGGGCGCTCTACACCCATTCGGCGCGCGAAATCGAGCGGCTCGTCTATCCTTCCTCGATCGGCGGCGCGGGCGCCGATGCGCGGCGGCTCCGCCGGCAGGGCGCCGAGATCGCCTGGATCTTCTTCATGCTGTTCGCGATGTCGATCGCGCTGGTCTCGGCCGCCTTCGCCTTCGCCGGGCTCGACTTCCAGACCGCGATGACGCTGACCGTGGCCGCACTTTCGACGACCGGGCCGATCGCCGATATCGGCGCGGCGGGGCCGGTCGCGCTGCCGGCGCTGCCGGACGCGGCCAAGGGCATCATGATGGCGGCGATGATCCTCGGCCGGCTCGAGACGCTGGCGCTGATCGCGCTTCTCAACCCCGATTTCTGGCGGTCGTGAGCGGGTTTCGCCGGTAGGGCCGTAACGGACTGATTTTCTGTCTGGAATCTTCCGTTATCGCACGACATACTCGGCTGGGAACGTCGCAGAACGGTTCCGCCGTGGGGGCGGGCGAAATAAAAAAAGGCTGTGAACGATGGCTGGAGACAAACAGAACCTTCAGGACGCGTTCCTGAATCACGTCCGCAAGACGAAGGTTCCGGTGACGATCTTCCTGATCAACGGCGTCAAGCTGCAGGGCGTCATCACCTGGTTCGACAACTTCTGCGTGCTGCTCCGCCGCGACGGTCAGTCGCAGCTTGTCTACAAGCATGCGATATCGACCATCATGCCGGGCCAGCCGATCAGCCTGTACGAGGGCGAAGACTGAAGCCGCCCGAGGATCGCACCCCGCGCCAGACGCGCGCCTGGGTCCTGCACCCCGACCTGACCTCGGAGCGCGACCGCCGCCCGCCGGGCCCCGCGCTGGAGGAGGCCGTGGCACTCGCCGCGGCGCTGCCGGGCCTCGACATCGTCGGCGCCGAGGTCGTGCCGCTGCCCAAGGTGCGCGCGGGCCATCTCTTCGGCTCGGGCAAGACCGGGGAGCTGAAGGAGCGGTTCAAGGCGGCCGAGGTCGAACTGGTGCTGGTCGACGGGGCGGTCACCCCGGTCCAGCAGCGCAACCTCGAGAAGGAATGGGGCCTGAAGCTCCTCGACCGGACCGGCCTTATCCTCGAGATCTTCGCCGACCGGGCCCGCACCCGCGAGGGCGTGCTGCAGGTCGACCTCGCGGCGCTGTCCTACCAGCGCACGCGCCTCGTCCGGGCCTGGACCCATCTCGAGCGCCAGCGCGGCGGGTTCGGCTTCGTCGGCGGCCCCGGCGAGACGCAGATCGAGGCCGATCGCCGCGCCATCGGCGAGCAGATCCTCAAGCTCAAGCGCCAGCTCGGCAAGGTGGTGCGCACCCGCGCGCTGCACCGCGCCGCCCGGCGGAAGGTGCCGTTCCCGGTCGTGGCGCTGGTCGGCTACACCAATGCCGGCAAGTCGACGCTGTTCAACCGGCTGACCGGGGCCGAGGTGCTGGCGAAGGACATGCTGTTCGCCACGCTCGACCCGACGATGCGGGCGGTGACGCTGCCCTCGGGCCTCAGGGTCATCCTCTCCGACACCGTGGGCTTCATCTCCGACCTGCCGACGCAGCTTGTCGCCGCGTTCCGCGCGACGCTCGAGGAGGTGCTCGAGGCCGACCTGATCCTCCATGTCCGCGACGTGGCTCACCCCGACAGCATCGCGCAGGCGGCCGACGTCGCGGCGATCCTGGCCGAGCTTGGCGTGGCCGGGACGACGCCGCTGATCGAGGTCTGGAACAAGATCGACCTGCTGCCGGCGGCCGAGCGCGCCGCGCACGCGACCCAGGCCGACCGGACCCCGCAGGTCTTCGCGGTCTCGGCGCTGACCGGCGAGGGGCTGGCCGAGCTGACCGGCGCGGTGACCCGGGTGCTCGATGCCGAGCGCACGGTCACCACGCTGCAGCTGCCCTATGCCGAAGGCCGGCGCCGCGCCTGGCTCCACGCCGAGGGCGTGGTGACGGGCGAGCACGATGACGGCGCCGTCCACCACGTGACGGTGCGATGGACGGCGCGGCAGAAGGCGCGGTTCGAGGCGCTCTAGCCCCGCCCGCCGGCCCGCCGGCAGGAATTCCTTGAGGCGCGCCGCCCCTGCGCCTACGCTTTGGCCACAGCAAAAAAACCGACAGGGGATCATCATCATGCACAGAATACGCCTGCTCGCGGCGGCGCTCGGCACCCTCGCCCTGCCTGCCGCGGCCGCCGACCCCGACCTCACGGTCTTCGACTGGTCGGGCTACGAGGACCCGAACTTCTTCCAGGCCTATATCGAGAAGCATGGCACGAACCCGACCTTCGCGTTCTTCGGCGACGACGACGACGCCTTCCAGAAGCTCGCCTCGGGCTTTCGCGCCGATGTCTCGCATCCGTGCTCGCAGATGGTCTCCAAGTTCCGCGACGCCGGCCTGGTCGAACCCTGGGACACGGACCGGATCGAGAATTTCGATGCCCTGAACGCGGAGTTCATGGATTCCACGATCTTCAGCGACGACGGGGGGGTCTGGTACATCCCCGCGGAATGGGGCGCGACCGCGATCGCCTACAACACCGAGGCGGTGCCCGAGGCCGATGTCCAGTCGCTCCAGGTCTTCGTCGATCCGGCCTATGCCGGGCGCATCTCGCTGCCCGACAACAACGACGATGTCTGGGCGCTCGCCTATCTCGCGACCGGCGTGAGCGACTGGACGGAGGTGACCGAGGAGCAGTTCCAGGCCGCCGGCGAATGGCTGCGCCTGGCCCACGAGAATGTCCGCGCCTACTGGGCCGACGGGGCGGAGCTGGCGCAGCTGATGGCGACGGGCGAGGTGGTGCTGGCCTGGGCCTGGAACGAGACGCCGACGACGATGGTCGCCGAGGGCCACCCGATCGCCTTCGAGCGCGAGCCGGCCGAGGGCTCCTCGACCTGGTTCTGCGGCTATGTCAACCTCAAGGACGGCCCGGGGAGCGAGGACAAGGCCTACGACTTCATGAACGCCTGGCTCGAGGACCGCACCGCGGCCTATATCGTCGAGAACTGGGGCTACGGGCATTCCAACACCGCCGCCGTCGACGCGCTCGACCCGGTGCTGGTCGAGTCGGTCGGCCTCGGGCCGGTCGAGGCGCCGATCCTCGCGCAGAAGCCGATGGACAACACCCTGCGCGACCGGATGCTCGCCGAGTTCGAGAAGATCAAGGCCGGGTTCTGAACCCGCGCCGGCGGAGCAGGGGCCGTCGGGCCCGCTGCGGCGCTTGCTGCCGGCGCGCCTTGCCCCTATATCTTGGCTGTTCCGGTTCGCCGGGACTATGGCGATAAACGCGCCCGTAATAAGCGGATCGGACCCGGGGGCGGT
>CAZYBG010000035.1:0-28914 GCA_964645155.1 uncultured Rhodobacterales bacterium
TGTCAGCTTCCCAAGCTGAACGCGCGGGTTCGATTCCCGCTACCCGCTCCAGCCCGCCCGCTCGGCTGCGGTAGCCGCACCCCCTTCAAAGCGCCGCCATCACCTCGTCCGAGGCCTCGAAGTTCGCCGTGACGGTCTGCACGTCATCGTCGTCCTCGAGCGTCTCGATCAGCTTCATCAGCCCCTGCATGCCCTCGAGGTCGAGCTCGGTCGTCGTCTTCGGGCGCCAGACCAGCTTGGCCGTCTCGCTTTCGCCGAGCTGCGCCTCGAGCGCGGTGGCGACGGCGGCGAGGTCGGTATCGGCGCAGTAGATCCAGTGGCCGTCGGCATCGCTCTCGACGTCCTCGGCGCCGGCGTCGATGGCGGCCAGCATGACGGTGTCGGCGTCGCCCGCCGAGGCGGGATAGAACACCTCGCCCTTGCGGTCGAACATGAAGGCGACCGACCCGGTCTCGCCCAGGTTGCCGCCGTTCTTCGCGAAGGTCGACCGCACATTCGAGGCGGTGCGGTTGCGGTTGTCGGTCATCGCCTCGACGATCACGGCGACGCCGCCCGGCCCGTAGCCTTCGTAGCGCACCTCCTCGTAGGTGTCGCCCTCGCCGCCGGCCGACTTGCGGATCGCGCGTTCGATCACGTCCTTCGGCATCGAGTTCGCCTTGGCTTCCTTGACCGCGAGGCGGAGGCGCGCGTTCTTTTCCGGATCAGGGTCGCCCATCTTGGCGGCGACGGTGATCTCCTTGGAAAGCTTCGAGAACAGCTTGGCGCGTACCGCATCCTGCTTGCCCTTCCGGTGCTGGATGTTCGCCCATTTCGAATGCCCCGCCATATGCCGCTCCGTCCGCATTGCCCGACCGCCGGCCTCTATATGCGAAGGCCGCGGAACCCCGCAACCCTGGCGCGGCGTTGTCGCCCGCGGCGCGAGCCTTGCCGCATCGCGAGGGGGGGACGGGTTGACCTACGAGCAGATGCTGCTTTTCGCCCTTCTGGCAGCGATGCTGGCGCTGTTCGTCTGGGGGCGGTGGCGCTACGATCTCGTCGCGCTCGGCGCCCTTCTCGTCGCGGCCCTGGCCGGCATCGTTCCGGCCGAAGAGGCGTTCTCGGGCTTCGGCAATACCGCGGTCATCACCGTCGCGCTGGTCCTGACCATCTCGGCGGGCCTCACCCGATCGGGCGCCATCGGCATCGTCGGGCGCTACCTCTCCACGATCGGCGGCGGCGTGGCGCGGCACATCACCGTCCTGGGGAGCATCGGCGCGGTGCTCTCGGCCTTCATGAACAACGTGGCGGCGCTGGCCCTGCTGATGCCGCTCGACATGCGTGCGGCGCGGCAGGCGAAACGGGTGGCGGGCTACACGCTGATGCCGCTGTCGTTCGCGACGATCCTCGGCGGTCTCGTCACCCTGATCGGCACGCCGCCGAACATCCTCATCGCCGAGTTCCGCGGCCGCGCCACCGGCGCGCCGTTCACGATGTTCGACTTCACGCCGGTTGGTCTGGTCGCGGCCGGCGCGGGTCTGGTGTTCATGGCGCTGGTCGGCTGGCGGCTGATCCCCGTGCGCGAGGACGGCGCCGGCGACCGCCGCGGCGAGGGTAACGAGTTCCTGGCCGAGCTCATGGTGCCGGAGGGGTCGAAGGCCGCCGGCCGCCGCGTTGCCGACCTTGAGGCTGAGGCAGATCGTGCCGGCCTTGCCGTCCTCAGCCTGGTGCGCGGCGGCAAGCGCCTCTACGGCGCGGCCAGATCCACCGACCTGCGCCCGGACGACGTGCTTCTGGTCGAGGCGACATCCGATGCGATCGACGAGTTCCGCGCGGCGCTGGCCCTCGACTTCGTCGGCGGCAAGGATGCCGGCCTGACCGAGGCGGGGGCGCGCGGCATGAAGGTCAGCGAGGCCGTCGTGCCCGAGGACGCGCGGATCGCCGGGCGCTCGGCGCAGACCATCGGCCTTGGCTGGCGCCGCCGGACGGTGCTCGTGGGGATCGCGCGCGGCGGCCGGCGCATCGACCGCGAGCTCCGGCGCACGCTGATCCGGCCGGGCGACGTGCTGCTGCTCCTGACGCCCGAGGACGAGGCCGAGGGCGTGATCGACTGGCTTGGCTGCCTGCCGCTGGCCGACCGGAGCCTCGCGGTGACCGATACGAGCCGCATCCTGCCGGCACTCGGCCTCTTCGCGGCGGCCATCGCGGCCGCGACGCTGGGGCTGGTTTCGCTGCCGGTCGCGTTCGGCGTGGTGGTCATCGGCTATGTGCTGTTCCGCGTGCTGCCGCTTGCGGAGATCTACGCGCACATCCACTGGCCGGTCATCGTGCTTCTGGCCGCGCTGATCCCGATCGGCGTGGCGTTCGAGACCACGGGCGCGGCGGCGCTGGTCGCCGAAGGGCTGGTGGTGCTGACCTCCGGCTTTCCGGCCTGGGTCGCGCTCGCGCTCCTGATGGCGGTGACGATGACGATCTCGGATGTGCTCAACAACGCCGCGACGGCGGTGCTTGCCGCGCCGGTCGCGATCGAGGTGGCGGCGCGGACCGGGGCCTCGCCCGACCCGTTCCTGATGGCGGTCGCGGTGGCGGCATCCTGCGCGTTCCTGACCCCGATCGGGCACCAGAACAACACGCTGGTGATGGGCCCCGGCAACTACCGCTTCGGCGACTACTGGCGGGTCGGGCTGCCGCTCGAGATCCTGATCGTGCTGGTGTCGGTGCCGGCGATCCTGGTGTTCTGGCCGCTCTGACCCGCGCCTCAGTGGAAATCGCGCGACTTCGGGATGATCCGCGCGTTGCGCGGATGGCGGTGCGCGGGCTCGGGGATCGGGCGGGCGACCTCGTCGGCGCGCGACAGGTCCGGGCGGAGCGGCGTGTTGGACAGCCGCAGGAGCGCATCGGTGCGGTCGGCCAGCCGCGCGGCGACAAGATGGATGACCCCTGAATCGGGGTCGCTCTGAATGTGCCCGGTGACCTCCATCAGCCGGGCGGTCATGATGACCTTGCGGAACGTCGCCATCACCTTGGGCCAGACGACCAGGTTGGCGGTACCGGTCTCGTCCTCGAGCGTGATGAAGCAGACGCCCTTTGCGCTGCCCGGCCGCTGCCGGATCAGCACGATCCCGGCAAGCTTCAGGTGCCGGCCGGTCGGCATCGCGCGCAGGTCGGCCGCGGTGCGGTAGCCCTGCCGCGTCAGGCTCGCGCGCAGGAAAGCCATCGGGTGCGCCTTGAGCGAGAGGCGGATCGTCTGGTAATCGGCGACCACATGCTCGCATCGGGGCATCTCGGGCAGGGTGAAACGCGCCTCGGCCCCCTCGTCGCGGATCTCGGCGAAGAGCGGCAGGTCGGGGGCGTCCTTCAGCCCCTGCGCGTCCCAGAGCGCGTCGCGCCGGGCGAGACCGACCGAGCGGAAGGCGTCGGCCGCGGCGAGGCGCCGGATCGTGCCGCGGGCAAGGCCGGTGCGTGCCTTCAGGTCCTCGACGCTCTCGTAGGGCAGATCGCGCCCGGCAAGAAGTCGCGCCGCCGCCGCCTCGTTCATGCCGTCGATCTGGCGGAGGCCGAGCCGCAGCGCCCAGCCGGTGCCCGAGGGCTCCATCGTGTTGCCCCATTCGCTGAAGTTGACGTCGGGCGCGCGCACCTCGACCCCGTGCTCCTGCGCGTCGCGGACGATCTGCGCCGGCGCGTAGAAGCCCATCGGCTGGGCGTTGAGGAGCGCGGCTGCGAAGGCGCAGGGGTAGTGGCACCTGAGCCAGGCCGAGACATAGACCAGAAGCGCGAAGCTCGCCGCATGGCTTTCGGGAAAGCCGTATTCCCCGAAACCCTTGATCTGGTTGAAGCAGCTTTCCGCAAAGTCGCGCTCGTAGCCGCGTTCGACCATGCGGCTCACCATCTTCTCCTCCAGCGACCAGACCATCCCGCGCGAGCGGAAGGTGGCCATCGCCTTCCTCAACTCGTTCGCCTCGGTGGGCGAGAACCGCGCCGCCTCGATCGCGATCTTCATCGCCTGCTCCTGGAAGATCGGCACGCCGAGCGTGCGGCCGAGGATCTTTCGCAGCTCGTCGGGGTCGTTGGGCTGGCTGGGCGAGGGAAACTCGACCTTCTCCTTGCCGCTGCGCCGGCGCAGGTAGGGATGCACCATGTCGCCCTGGATCGGGCCGGGCCGCACGATCGCCACCTCGATCACCAGGTCGTAGAAGGTCTGCGGTCTCAGCCGCGGCAGCATGTTCATCTGCGCCCGGCTCTCCACCTGGAACACGCCCACGCTGTCGCCGCGGCTCAGCATGGCGTAGACGGCGGGGTCCTCCTGCGGGATCGAGGCGAGGTCGTGGCTGACCCCGTGATGCGCGCGCATCAGCTCGAGGCACTTCCGGATGCAGGTCAGCATCCCGAGCGCCAGCACGTCGACCTTGAGGATGCGCAGCTCGTCGATGTCGTCCTTGTCCCATTCGATGAAGCTGCGGTCTGGCATCGCGCCGTTGCCGATCGGCACTGTCTCGGTCAGGGCGCCCTCGGTCAGGATGAAGCCGCCGACATGCTGGGACAGGTGCCGCGGCATGCCGATCATCTGCTCGGCGATCCGGATCGTCCGCGCCAGCAGCGGGTCGGAGAGGTCGAGCCCCGCCTCGTCCACCTGCGCCTGCCCCATCTCGCGCCCGAAGCTGCCCCAGACGGTCTTGGCCAGCGCGGCGGTCACGTCCTCGGAAAGGCCCATCGCCTTGCCCACCTCGCGGATCGCCGAGCGCGGCCGGTAGTGGATCACCGTGGCGCAGAGGCCGGCGCGGTGCCGGCCATACTTGCCGTAGATATGCTGGATTACCTCCTCGCGGCGCTCGTGCTCGAAATCGACGTCGATGTCGGGCGGCTCGTCGCGCTCCTCGCTGATGAACCGTTCGAACAGCAGTTCGTGCTGGCCCGGATCGACCGAGGTGATGCCGAGCACGTAGCAGACGGCCGAGTTCGCCGCCGAGCCGCGGCCCTGGCACAGGATGCCCTCGCCGCGGGCGAAGCGCACGATGTCGTGGATGGTCAGGAAGTATTGCGGGATCTGCTTGCGCGCGATCATGTCGAGCTCCTTGCGGAGCGTCGCGCGCACGCGTTCGGGCAGGCCCTCGGGATAGCGGGTGGCCGCGCCGTCCCAGGTCAGCTTCTCGAGGTAGTCCTGCGCCGACCATCCCTCGGGCACGCTCTCGTGCGGATAGTGGTAGGCCAGTTCGCGCAGGTCGAAGCTGCAGGCATCGGCGACCTCGCGCGTGGCGCGGATCGCATGCGGCCAGTCGGCGAAGAGGCGGATCATCTCGGCGGGTGGCTTCAGGTGCCGCTCGGCGTTCGGGTCGAGCAGGAAGCCCGCGTTCCGGATCGTGGTCTTCTCGCGGATGCAGGTCATCACGTCCTGCAGCGGGCGCCGGTCGGGGGCGTGGTAGAGCACGTCGTTGGTGGCGAGGATCGACAGGCCGTGGCGCCGCGCCAGCCGGTCGAGCCGGTTGATCCGGGCCCGGTCGTCGCCGCGGTAGAGCCAGCTTGCCGCGATGTGGCGCAGCCCGGGCAGGCGGCGCACGAGGGCGGCGAGGCGGCTTTCGGTCGCGGCGTCGGGGATCGCGACGAGCTGCACCCCCTCGGCATGGGCGGCAAGGTCGTCAAGCGTGATGTCGCAGACGCCCTTGCGCTGCCAGCGGCCTTCAGGATCGTGCATCTTGCCCTTGGACAGCAGGGTGCAGATCCGCGCATAGGCGGCACGGTCCTTGGGATAGGCCAGGAAGCTCTCACCCGTCACCAGGGCCAGCCGGCAGCCGATCACCGGCCTCACCCGCGCCTTCAGCGCTTCGGCATGAAGCCGGACGACGCCCGCCATCGTGTTGAGATCAGCCACGCCCAGCGCGTCATAGCCCTGCGACCATGCGGTCGCGACGAGGTCCACCGCATCGGAGGCGCCGCGCAGGAACGAGAACGCCGTGGTCACGCCCAGTTCCACGTAGGGCGCGCGCGGGTTCGCGGCGTAGTCGCCATCGAGCGTGCGGCGCAGGCGCTGGTTGTCGCTGTCGGGCATCACGGGTCCCCGGGCATCAGGCGAAGATCCCGTGCAGGAACCAGCGCGGCGCGCCGCCGCGGCCGTCCTCGTTCAGCCCCTCGCGGTAGAGCCAGTAGCGGCAGCCGGTCTCATCCTCGACCGCGAAGTAGTCGCGCAGCCGGGTGCCGGGCTTGTCGTGCCACCATTCCGGCGCGATCCGCTCCGGCCCCTCGTAGCGGGCGACGCGGCGGGTCTGGCGGCGCCAGACGAACTGCGCCGGCGGCCCTTCGGGCACCGAGTAGAGCACCCGCACCTCCTCGGCCGGGTCGAGAAGGCGCAGCGGCCGGCGCGGCCGCGGCGGAAGCTCTCCGGCGGCGGCGAGCGGCGCGGCAGCCGCCACGGCGCGCTCGGGCAGATGGCTCGCGCGGCGCACCGGGCGGCTGACGGCGCGCGGGCCGAAGCGCGCCGTCAGCCGGTCGATGAGGCGGGGAAGCGCGAGCTCGTCCGCCGCCCGCCGGGCGAGGCCGTCCTGCACCGCGGCCAGCGGCTCGGTGACGGTCGCCTCGATCGCGATCAGGTCGAAGCCGAAGCCGGGGTCGAGCGCGTCGGGCTTCTCGCCGAAGAGGCCGAGGAGATGCCCTGGCTCGCGGCTCGGCGTCGCGGTGGCGAGCGCGATCCGCCGGACCTCGCCATCGGTGCGCCAGACGGTCAGCGCGAAGCGGCGGACACCCTGGCCGGCACCGGCAAGGCTTCGGCAAAGCTCCTCGCAGAGCATCGGCAGCCAGGGGCGCACCTCGAACGCGGGGTCCGCCAGCCGCGCCTCGGCCCGGAAGACGGCCGGCGCCTCGGGGCTCGAGACCGGCTCGGCCGTCCGCCCCAGCGCCTGGTCGAGCCTGAGGAGGGGGTTCGCCCTGGGCTCGGCGCGCGCGAAGCGGCGCATGAGCGAGAGCCGCGGCACGGCGGCGAGCGCGCCCACGGTCTTCAGCCCGAGCCGGTCGAGAAGAAGCACCGTATCGCCGTCGAGCCGGAGCGCGGTGGCGGGCAGCGGGGCGAGGTCGGCGGTGTCGCGGGAAATCGCCCGCTCGGCCCCGTAGCGCGCCAGCCCCCAGGCTGCGCCCCAGGTCGGCGCCAGCGCCACCCGCGCAGTGAAGCCGAGCGTGGCGAGCCGCCCCTCGATCTCGGCCAGCAGCGCCGCCTCGCCGCCCCGGAGATGGTCGGAGCCCGTGGTGTCGAGCACGATCCCGTCGGCGCCGTCCGCCGCCGTCCAGGGGCACCAGCGCCGCGCCCAGAGCGAAAGCTTCGCCAGCGCCGCGCGGTCGCCGCCGATATCGGCATAGTCCACCCGGAGCGCCGGGCAGAGCGCGCGCATGTCGACGACCCGCGCGCCGTGCCGCACCCCGGCCAGTTGCGCGGTACGGTTCGCGGCGTGGACCACAGGCCCGTGCGGCCCCTCGGCCGCCAGCACCACCGGCTGGTCATCGCAGGGCGCGTTGCCCTGGCGCTCCATCCAGTTCCGCCACCGCTCCATCGGGAACGAGGGGAGAAAGATCGACGCGATCCGCCGCCCGGTCATGCCGTGCCACCCAGGTTCCGGGGCGCCCGTCGCGGGACCGGAAAAGCTCCACCCGCCAGCGTGGGTCGCCCGGTGCGCGCGGGTCGTCGGGATGCGCGGCCGAGGGCAGCGAGGCGACGCGCCAGCGGTCGCGCGCCGCGCTGAGATTCGCCGTGCCGCCGCGCCGGATCAGCCAGCAGGCGACGCCCCCGGCCTCGCAGCGCAGGGCCAGCCGCTTCGTCGCGGTGAAGTCGAGCGCCGGCGGATCGCCCCAGACCTCGCCCACCACCCCGCCGAGCGCAGGGCAGCGCAGCCCTTCCTCCATCGCGCGGAGGACGGCGGTAGCGTCCGGCAGGTCGGCGACGAGCAGGTCGGCCGAAAGCCCCGCCATGTAAAGCACCCCGGCCTCGCGCGCCGTCAGCCGGTCGCGCACCCAGAGGATCGTGGCCGGCGGCCGCGGCAGGCGCGAGAGGACGAAGCCCGTCGCGGCCCCGTCCGCCGCCTGCGGCGAGAACACCTCCGCGAACGGCGTAAGCACGGAGCCCGGCGGCGCCTTCCCTCCCGGAAGTCTGGCGAGTGTATGAACGGACATGCATGTTGCGGTGACAGATGTTCATGCAATGTTCTAGCCATTTCATCGCAGGAGTCAATTTCCCGCTTGGTCTCAGGCCGCGACGAGAACCGCCGCCGCGGCCCGCCGGACCGCTGCCGTCAGCGCGGCCAGCGCGCTGCCCAGCGCCCGCTGCCACTGCCAGGCGAGCGGCGTGTCGAGCGGCGCGCTGCCAAGCCGCACCAGCCGCCCGGCAGCAAGATGCTCGCGCACCAGCGGTTCTGGGTTCATCCCCCAGCCCATGCCCAGCAGCGCCGCCTCCACGAAGGCGCTGGATGAGGGCAGCAGGTGCGTCGGCAGGACCACCGGCGATCCCGCCTCGGCCTCGGCCCAGGCGCGCTGCAGGCGGTCCTTCGCATCGAAGGTCAGCGCCGGCGCGACCGCCAGTGCCCCGGGCGTCACTCCGCCGGGAAACCAGCGCGTCACGAAGGCGGGCGAGGCCGTGGCGACATAGCGCAGCGCGCCGAGTGCCACGGCGTCGCATCCCTGCACCGCGCCGGCATGCGCGGTCACGGCGGCCGCCACCTCGCCCCGCCGCAGCCACCCGGCAGAGTGGTCCTGATCGTCGATCAGCACCTCGAACATCAGGCTATCGCCGGCGGCGAGCGCCGGCACCAGCCAGGTGGCGAGGCTGTCCGCGTTGACCGCGATCCGCACCGCCGGCCGGCCCTCTGCCGGCATCGCCAGTTCCTCGGCAAGCCCGGCTTCCAGAAGCCCGACCGCCTGCGCGTGCCGGGCGAGCCGCGCGCCCACCGCGGTTGCCGTGCAGGGCCTGCCGCGGATGACGAGGACGCTCCCCACCCGCTCCTCCAGCACGGCGATCCGCTGCGAGATCGCCGACGGCGTCACGGAAAGCTCCGCCGCGGCACGCTCGAAACTGCCTGTCCGCAGGATCGTCGAAAGCGCCCGGAGCGCGCCCGGATCAAGGTTAAGCAAAGCTTACTCCACATAAACAAATCCAGTTTGAGTGAACCTACCATCTCGACTAAGCCGCAGCCAGCACCCCTGGAGCGCATCCATGTCCGCCGCCCCTGCCGGCTTCTTCCTCGGCTTCAGCCTGATCCTCGCGATCGGTGCGCAGAACGCCTTCGTGCTGCGCCAGGGGCTTCGCCGCGCGCATGTGCTCGCGGTCTGCCTGACCTGCGCGGTGTCCGATGCCATCCTGATCTCGGCCGGCGTCGCCGGGGCCTCGCGGCTCGCCGGGGCCGCGCCCTGGGCCCTCGACCTCCTGCGCTGGGGCGGGGTGGCGTTCCTTGCCGTCTACGGCGCGCTCCGCTTCCATGCCGCCTGGCGAGGCGGCGCGGCGCTCGACCCGGCCCAGGGCAGCGGCCAGTCGCTGCGCGCGGCGGTGCTGACCTGCCTCGTCCTCACCTGGGCCAACCCGCATGTCTACCTCGACACGGTCGTGCTCATCGGCTCGGTATCGGCGGCCTGGCCGGGGCAGAGGCTGGCGTTCGGCGCCGGTGCGGTCGTGGCCTCGTTCACGTTCTTCTTCTCGCTCGGCTACGGCGCGCGGCTGCTCGCGCCGCTGTTCGCGCGGCCCGCCGCGTGGCGGGTGCTCGAGGTCGGCGTGGGCCTCACCATGTGGGCCATCGCCCTCGGCCTCGCGCTCGGCCGCTGAGGCTTGTCCCTGCGGGGACAATCGGCTCTTCTCGCGCCGATGACGGCCGCCCTTCCCGCACACGCAGACCGACCCCTGGCCGGCATCGCCTGGATGCTCGTGACGGGGGCCTGCTTCGTCGCCGTCACCGCGATCGTCAAGCATGTCGGCAACGATGTGCCCGCGGCGCAGGCGGCGTTCCTGCGCTACGCGCTCGGCCTCGTCTTCCTCGTCCCGATGATCGGGCCGATGCGCGCCGCGCGGCTGACGCGCCGGTCGCTCGGCCTCTTCGGGCTGCGGGGCCTCGTCCATACCGGCGGCGTCCTCTGCTGGTTCTTCGCGATGACGCAGATCCCGCTCGCCGAGGTTACGGCGATGAACTACCTCAGCCCGGTCTACGTCACGATCGGCGCGGCGCTGTTCCTGGGCGAGCGGCTGGCACTCCGGCGCATCGCCGCCGTCGCGGCGGCGCTTGTCGGGGCGCTCATCATCCTGCGGCCGGGCTTCCGCGAGGTCGAGGCGGGCCATGTCGCGATGATCTTCACCGCGATCCTGTTCGCCGCCTCGTACCTCATCGCCAAGCTGATGTCGGGCGAGGCGAGTGCCGCGGTGGTGGTGGGCATGCTGTCGGTCACCGTGACGCTCGGCCTGCTGCCCTTCGCGCTGGCAGTCTGGGTGCCGCCGACGGCGGCGCAGATCGGCTGGCTGTTCCTCGTCGCCGCCTTCGCGACGGCGGGGCACTACGCGATGACCCTCGCCTTCGCCGCGGCTCCGGTCACGGTGACGCAGCCGGTGACGTTCCTGCAGCTGGTCTGGGCGGTCCTGCTCGGCACGCTCGTCTTCGCCGAGCCGGTCGACGGCTGGGTCGTGCTCGGCGGCGGGGTCATCATGGGCGCGATCAGCTACATCGCCTGGCGCGAAGCGGTGGCCAAGCGCAGGCCGGTCACGCCGACCGTGCCCGAGACCAAGGTCTGAGCCCTCAGCCGCGGGGGTCGAGTAGCCGGGCGAGGACGCTTTCCGCGGTGATCCGGCCGCCGCCGGCCAGCGGCACCGCCCGGTGGCTGCGCAGCCGCTCCATCACCGCGCGCACCGGGGCGTCGGGCAGGACCGGGGCGCCGTCGGCCTCGCCCGCCTCGGCCACGTCGCCCGCCGTCAGGACGCCGAGCGGGTTCATGTGCGCCACGAAATCGGCCACGTAGTCCGACGCGGGCGCCGAGAAGATCTCCCTCGGGGTGCCGCACTGCACGATCCGGCCGCCTTCCATGATGGCGATCCGGTTGCCGAGCTTGAATGCCTCGTCGAGATCGTGGCTGACGAAGATGATCGTGCGGCGCAGCTTGGCCTGGAGGTCCAGCAGCTCGTCCTGCAGGCGGGCGCGGATCAGCGGGTCGAGCGCCGAGAACGGCTCGTCCATCAGCAGGATCGGCGCCTCGGTCGAGAAGGCGCGGGCCAGCCCGACGCGCTGCTGCATGCCGCCCGAAAGCTCGCCCACCTTGCGGTTCGCCCAGTCGGCGAGCCCGACGAGCCTGAGCTGATCGGCGACGCGGGCGTGCCGCTCCGGCGGGGCCACCCCGGCCAGTTCCAGCCCAAGGCCGACATTCTCGGCGACGGTGCGCCAGGGCAGGAGCCCGAACTGCTGGAACACCATCGCCACGCATTCGCGGCGCAGCCGCAGGAGATCGGCCCTAGGCGCGGAGGCCGCGTCGCAGCTCCAGTCGCCGTCACGCACGGTGACGCGGCCGCGCACCACCGGGTTCAGCCCGTTGACCGCCCGGAGCAGCGTCGACTTGCCCGACCCCGACAGCCCCATCAGCACGAGGATCTCGCCCTCCTCGACGGTGAGCGAGCAGTTGTGCACGCCCAGCACCTGGCCTGTCGCACGCTGGATCTCGGCCCGGTCCTGGCCTGCATCCATCAGGGGCAGCGCCCGCTCCGGCTGCTCGCCGAAGACGATGCAGACCTCCTCGAACGCGACGGCGACGCTCATCGGCGTTCCACCCTGAGCATCCGGTCAAGCACGATCGCCACCACGACGATGACGAAGCCCGCCTCGAACCCCAGAGAGGTGTTGACCGAGTTGAGCGCCCGCACCACCGGCACGCCGAGCCCGTCGGCGCCCACCAGCGCCGCGATCACGACCATCGAGAGCGACAGCATGATGGTCTGGTTCAGCCCGGTCATGATCTGCGGCACTGCCCAGGGCAGCTCGACCTTCCAGAGCACCTGGCGCGGCGTCGCGCCGAAGGCGGTCGCCGCCTCGAGCAGCGGCGCCGGCGTCGTCGAGATGCCGAGATGGGTCAGCCGGATCGGCGCCGGCAGCACGAAGACCACGGTCGCGATCAGCCCCGGGACGAGGCCGAGGCCGAAGAACACGATGGCGGGGATCAGGTAGACGAAGGTGGGCAGCGTCTGCATCAGGTCGAGCACGGGGCGCATCGCCGCGTAGAGCCGCGGCCGGTGCGCCGCCGCGATGCCGACGGGCACGCCGAGCGCCATGCAGACGATGCACGACGACAGGATCAGCGTCAGGCTCTCGGTGGTCTCCTCCCAGTAGTCCTGGTTGAGGATGAAGAGAAAGCCCGCCAGAACCAGCAGGCAGGTCTTCCAGCTCTTCTGCAGCACCCAGGTCAGCGCCACGAACGCGGCGATCAACACCAGCGGGTGCGGTGTCTGCAGGCACCACAGGATGCCGTCGATCATGGCCTCCATGACCGCCGCGAGGCCGTCGAAGAACCAGCCGAGTTCGGCCTTCATCCAGTCGAAGACCGCCTTCGCGGTGGGTCCGACCGGGATCTTGGGGATCTCGAGGGGTTCCATACGTTCCGCCTAGCCGTGCCACCGGCGGATCGCGAGGCCGATCCGCGCGCCGAACCTGCGGGCCGTGCCGAGGTCGCCCGCGTCGATCAGCGCGGCCTTGTCGCGCGACGCGGTCGCCGACAGGCCGAGGTAGCTGCCGTCACGGTTGGGCCCCTCGCCGGCCGTGCCGGGCGCCGGGCCGATCGCCTCCTGGCCGACCCAGATCATGGCGTGTTGCGCCGCGAACACCGCCAGTTGCTGCAGCGTCGAAAGCTTGTCGCCCGCGTGATACGACGCCACGGTGAAGCCCGCGGCGACCTTGTCCTTCCACAACCGGTCATCCCAGCGGCCCGTCGAGCCATCCATGAACGCTTTGAAAGAGGCGGCCGCGCTGCCCATGTAGGTCGGCGCGCCGAAGATGATCGCGGGCGCGCGGTCCATCATCGCCCAGTCGGCATCGGCGAGGGCGTCGGTCTCGGACAGGTGGGGCGGGTCAAGACCGGCATCGGCCATTCTAACGGCGATGGCCGATGCGAGCCGCCGGGTATGCCCGTTCCCCGAATAGAAGGTGATGACTGCCGGCTCCACCGGACAAGCGTGGCGCGCCCTTGCGCGGGAGGCATCGGGCGCGCCGTCCGCCTATTGCAGCGCTGCGGTCACGGCCGCCATCGCGTCGCCGCCATCGGCCGTCGTCACGCCGTCGAGCCACGGCCCGAGGACGTCGGGATTGGCGGCGAGCCAGGCGCGCGCGGCTTCCTGCGGATCGGCGCCGTCGTTGAGGATCGCGCCCATGATCTCGTTCTCCATCTGCAGCGAGAACTCGAGGTTCTGCAGGAGCTTTCCGGGGCTGGGGCATTCCGTGACGAAGCCGGCCCGGGTATTCGTCGCCACCGTGGCGCCGCCCAGGTCCGGGCCGAAGAAGTCGTCGCCGCCGGTCAGGTAGGTCATCTCGAAATTCGCGTTCATCGGGTGCGGCTCCCAGCCGAGGAACACGATCGGCGTGTCGCCCTCGACCGCCCGCGCGACCTCGGCCAGCATCCCCTGCTCGGAGCTCTCGACGACCTCGAAGCCCTCGAGCCCGAAGGCGTCCTGCGCGATCATGTCGAGGATCAGGCGGTTGCCGTCGTTGCCGGGCTCGATCCCGTAGATCTGCCCGCCGAGGGCGTCGCGCTGCTCGGCGATGTCGGCGAAATCGGTGATGCCGAGCGCCGCGCCGGCGGCGTTGGTGGCCAGAGTGTACTTCGCGCCCTCGAGGTTCGTGCGGACTGTCTCGACCGTTCCGGCCTCGCGGTAGGGGGCGATGTCCGCCTCCATCGTCGGCATCCAGTTGCCGAGGAACACGTCGATGTCGCCCTCGGCGAGGCCGGCATAGGTGACCGGCACCGACAGCACCTTCACATCGGTCTCGTAGCCCAGCGCCTCGAGGATCACCGTCGTCGCGGCGGTGGTCGCGGTGATGTCGGTCCAGCCGACGTCGGAGAACGTGATCGTCTCGCAGTCCGCGGCGGCCTGGCCGGCGAAGGCCGCGAAGGCGAGGGCGGTAAGCGGTGTGGCAAGGCGCATGGCCGTGGACTCCCCGTTGGTTCTGGTTTGCCGCCATGAAACGGCGCCGGCGCGCGAAAGGCAACCGGTTCATGACGTCTTTCTGATTTTTGTTGATTGACGAGTCAATAAAGAATCCGCTAGCCCGGAGCGAAAGGAGCAGGCCGATGCCCAAGGTCGGAATGGAACCGCTGCGCCGCGACGCGCTCGTCCGCGCGACGATCGCCGAGATCGGCCGCGCGGGCACGCTCGACGTCACGGTCGCGCAGATCGCCCGCCGCGCCGGCATGTCCCCGGCGCTTGCGCATCACTATTTCGGCGGCAAGGAGCAGATCTTCCTCGCTGCGATGCGCCATATTCTGGCGATCTACGGCGCCGAGATCCGCGGCGCGCTTGCCGCGGCCGACGGGGCCGAGGGGCGGGTGCGCGCGGTGATCCGGGCGAGCTTCTCCGAAGGCTCGTTCCGGCGCGAGGTCGTCTCCGCCTGGCTGCACTTCTACGTCCTCGCCCAGACCGTGCCCGAGGCGGCGCGCCTGCTCGGCATCTACCAGCGGCGCCTGCACTCGAACCTGGTCCATCCGCTGCGCCATGTCGTGGGCGCGCGGGCGGGCGAGGTGGCGGACCGGCTGGCGGCGATGATCGACGGCGTCTACCTGCGCGAGGCGCTGGCCGGCCGCGCGCCCGACCGGGGTCGCGCGATCGCGCTGGTCGAGGGCCTCCTCCGGGCGGAGCGCGCGCCATGAATGTACAGCCGCAGGCGAGCCATTTCGTGAACGGCGCCTTTGCCGAGGATGCCGCGGGGGCGCCCCTCGTCTCGCTTCATCCCGCCACCGGCGAGGCTATTGCCGACCTGCACGCGGCGACGCCGGCGATCGTCGATGCCGCGCTTGCCGCCGCGGCGCGGGCGCAGCCCGGCTGGGCCGCGCTGCGGCCGGTCGAGCGCGGCCGGGTGCTGGTGCGCGCCGCCGGCATCATCCGCGCCCGGGCCGAGGACCTCGCCCGGCTGGAGACGCTCGACACCGGCAAGCCGCTCTCCGAGACGCGGGTTGCCGACTGGCCCTCGGGGGCCGACGCGCTCGAATATTTCGGCGGCCTCGCGGCCACGATCGGCGGCGAGACGATCCCGCTCGGCGGCGACTGGGCCTACACGATGCGGGTGCCGCTCGGGGTGACGGTCGGCATCGGCGCCTGGAACTATCCCAGCCAGATCGCCTGCTGGAAGGCCGCGCCGGCGCTGGTCTGCGGCAACACGATGGTGTTCAAGCCCTCGGAACTCACGCCGCTCGGCGCGCTCCGGCTGGCCGAGATCCTGGCCGAGGCCGGCGCGCCAGCGGGCGTCTTCAACGTCGTGCAGGGCGCGGGCGAGGTCGGTGCCCGCCTCGTCTCCGACGCCCGCGTCCGCAAGGTCTCGCTCACCGGCTCGGTCGAGACCGGGCGCAGAGTCTACACGATGGCGGCCGAGGGCCTGCGCCACGCCACCATGGAGCTCGGCGGCAAGTCGCCGCTCATCGTCTTCGCCGATGCCGATCTCGACGCCGCGGTGGGCGCGGCGATGCTCGGCAACTTCTATTCCGCCGGGCAGGTCTGCTCGAACGGCACCCGCGTCTTCGTCGAGGCGGGGATCGAGGCCGCGTTCCTCGACCGCCTCGTCGCCCGGATGCGCGCCATCCGGCTCGGCGATCCGCTGGACGATGCGACCACCCTCGGCCCCCTCGTCAGCGCGGCGCAGCGCGACAAGGTGCTCGGCTTCATCGAGGCCGGCCGCGCGGAGGGCGCCCGCCTCGTCGCCGGCGGCGGCGTGCCGCAGCTGCCCGGCTTCTTCGTCGAGCCAACGGTCTTCGCCGGCGTCACCGACGCGATGACCATCGCGCGCGAGGAGATCTTCGGCCCGGTGATGTCGGTCCTGGCCTTCGCGGACGAGGACGAGGTGGTGGCCCGCGCCAACGCCACGCCCTTCGGCCTCTCGGCCGGCGTCTTCACCCGCGACCTCGCCCGCGCGCACCGGGTGATCGGCCGGCTCGAGGCCGGCACCGCCTGGATCAACGCCTACAATCTCACGCCCGTCGAGATGCCGTTCGGCGGCACCAAGCTCTCCGGCCTCGGCCGCGAGAACGGCCGCGCCGCGATCGAGCACTGGACCGAGGTCAGGACCGTCTATGTCGGCCAGGGGGGCGTCGATGCACCGTGGTGAGGCGCGCGCGCCCGGCCCGCAGCGGCACCGCCCGCCCGCTTCCCCGTCTCGCAAGTATCCCACGGGGTGCGCGAGGGGTGTGAAACCCCTCGCTCCGGCAGCTCCGGCCCCGCGCGGGGGCCGCTGATGGAGGTCGATTTCGTCATCGTCGGGGCGGGCTCGGCGGGCTGCGCGCTGGCCTACCGGCTGGCCGAGGCTGGCGCCTCGGTCGTCGTGATCGAGCATGGCGGCACCGATGCCGGCCCGTTCATCCAGATGCCGGGTGCGCTGAGCTTTCCGATGAACATGGCGCGCTACGACTGGGGCTTCATGTCGGAGCCCGAGCCCGGGCTCGGCGGGCGGCGGGTTCCGGTGCCGCGCGGCAAGGTCGTCGGCGGGTCGTCCTCGATCAACGGCATGGTTTACGTGCGCGGCCATGCCCGCGACTTCGACCACTGGGCCGAAGCGGGCGCCACCGGCTGGGCCTATGCGGACGTGCTGCCCTACTTCAAGCGGATGGAGTGCTGGCACGGAACCGGCGACCCGGCCTGGCGCGGCCGCGACGGGCCGCTCCACATCACCCGCGGCAGCCGGGCGAACCCGCTGCACGCGGCCTTCGTCGAGGCCGCCCGGCAGGCCGGCTACGGCGTCACGGAAGACTACAACGGCGCGCGGCAGGAGGGTTTCGGCCCGATGGAGGCGACGATCTGGCAGGGGCGGCGCTGGTCGGCGGCCAATGCCTACCTGCGGCCGGCACTGCGGCGGCCGAACTGCACGCTGGTGCGCGGCCTCGCCCGTCGGGTGACGATCGAGGACGGCCGGGCGACGGGGGTGGAGGTGGCCCGCGCCGGCGCGGTCGAAACGATCCGGGCGCGGCGCGAGATCGTCCTCGCGGCGTCGTCGATCAACACGCCGAAGCTCCTGATGCTCTCGGGCATCGGCCCGGCGGCGCATCTCGCCGCGCACGGGGTGCCGGTCGTTGCCGACCGCGCCGGCGTCGGCGCGAACCTGCAGGACCATCTCGAGGTCTACGTGCAGTTCGCCGCGCGCCATCCGATCACGCTCTACCGCTACTGGAATCCGGTCGGGAAGGCCTATGTCGGCGCGCGCTGGCTTTTCACCCGCAGCGGCCCGGGCGCCTCGAACCAGTTCGAAAGCGCGGGCTTCATCCGCTCCGCCGCCGGGATCGACTATCCCGACATCCAGTTCCATTTCCTGCCGCTGGCCGTCCGCTACGACGGCAAGGAGGTGGTCAGGGGCCACGGCTTCCAGGCACATGTCGGGCCGATGCGGTCGAAGTCGCGCGGCACGGTCAGCCTGCGTTCGCCGCGCCCGGAGGATGCGCCGGTCATCCGCTTCAACTACATGAGCCATCCCGATGACTGGGTGGAGTTTCGCGCCTGCCTTCGGTTGACGCGCGAGATCTTCGCGCAGGATGCTATGAAGGCGCACGTTTCCCGCGCACTGTCCCTGGATGACGCCCTGCACGCCGATGCCGACCTCGACGACTTCGTCCGCGCCCATGCCGAGAGCGCCTATCACCCCTGCGGCACCGCGCGGATCGGGCGGCGCGACGATCCACTTGCCGTGGTCGACCCCGAATGCCGGGTGATCGGGGTCGCCGGCCTCAGGGTCGCCGACAGCTCGGTGTTCCCGCGGATCACCAACGGCAACCTCAACGCGCCGTCGATCATGGTGGGCGAGAAGGCGGCCGATCACCTGCTCGGCCGCACGCCGCTTCCGGCCGAGAACCTCGAGCCGTGGATGCACCCGGCCTGGCGGACGGCGCAGCGCTAGCCCTCGCGGGCGCGCCGCGTCCGGGCCCGATGCCGCCGGCCGGTCACTCCCGCGGCAGCACCCTCAGCCCCAGTTCCCGCAACTGCTCGTTCGAGGGCTCGGAGGGCGCGCCCATCATCAGGTCCTCGGCGCGCTGGTTCATCGGGAACATGATGACCTCGCGGATATTCGCCTCGTCGGCCAGCAGCATCACGATCCGGTCGATCCCCGCCGCGCAGCCGCCATGCGGCGGGGCGCCGTAGCGGAACGCGTTGACCATGCCGCCGAAGCGCCGCTCGACCTCGTCGCGGCCGTAGCCCGCAAGCTCGAACGCCTTGTACATCACGTCGAGCCGATGGTTGCGGATCGCGCCCGAGACCAGTTCATAGCCGTTGCAGGCAAGGTCGTACTGGTAGCCGAGCACGGCCAGCGGGTCGCCCTGAAGCGCCGCCATGCCGCCCTGCGGCATCGAGAATGGGTTGTGGCTGAAATCGACCTTCCCGGTCTCGGCGTCCTTCTCGTACATCGGGAAGTCCACGATCCAGGCGAAGCGGAACGTGTCGGTCTCGGAGAGGTTCAGCTCCCGCCCGATCTCGACCCGCGCCTTGGCGGCGACCTTCTCGAACTGCTCGGGCCGGCCGGCGAGGAAGAAGGCCGCGTCGCCGGCCTTCAGCCCGAGCTGCTGCCGGATCGCCTCGGTCCGCTCGGGGCCGATGTTCTTGGCCAACGGGCCTGCGGCTTCCATCGCGCTCTCGATGATCAGAGCATTCTTGTATTCAAGGAAGCCCTCGTCTTTGAAGAATGCCGAGATGAGTTCACGCCCCAAGTCAGTGAGGAATCCGCCTTCGGCAAAGCTGAAGTTACCGGCTTTCGCTCGATCTTCACCAACCATTCTCACGATGATCTGCTTGCCGGCGCGCGTTCTTCCGTAAGAGGCAGCCATCTTGAGCCGACGGTTGTCCACTTTAGCCATGAGCTTCTCGATAAGGTCAGCTTGAAACTCTTCTATCGAGGCTTGCATTTCTGCCTTTTTGGCGTTGCTGTCCTCAGCCTCCCGCCAGAAGATGTACCCCATCCCCGGCAGCCCTTCCTTCTGGGCGAAGGCGTTCATCCGGTCGCAGAACTTGCGAGACCCGCCGCCCGGCGCCGGGATGGCGCGAATTTCCGTCCCCTCCTGCTCCAGCAGTTTCGCGAAGATCGCGAAGCCCGAGCCGGCGAAGTGCTCGCTGACCCGGCTCATCCTGATCGGGCAGCGCAGGTCGGGCTTGTCGGTGCCGTACCAGAGTGCTGCGTCGGCGTAGGAGATGCGGGGCCAGTCAGCATCGACCGTCCGGCCGCCGCCGAATTCCTCGAACACGCCCTGGATCACCGGCTGGATCGCGGCGAACACGTCCTCCTGCTCGACGAAGCTCATCTCGACGTCGAGCTGGTAGAAGTCGGTGGGCGAGCGGTCGGCGCGGGGGTCCTCGTCGCGGAAGCAGGGCGCGATCTGGAAATAGCGGTCGAAGCCCGCCACCATGATCAGCTGCTTGAACTGCTGCGGCGCCTGCGGCAGCGCGTAGAACTTGCCGGGATGGAGGCGCGAGGGCACGAGGAAGTCGCGCGCCCCCTCGGGCGACGAGGCGGTGATGATCGGCGTCTGGAATTCGGTGAAGCCCGAGGCCCACATCCGGTCGCGCAGCGACTTCACGACTTTCGAGCGGAGCATGATGTTGCCGTGCAGATGCTCGCGCCGGAGGTCGAGGAAACGGTACCTGAGCCGCGTCTCCTCGGGATACTCCTGCTCGCCGAAGACCTGGAGCGGCAGTTCGTCGGCGGCGCCGAGGACGGTCAGCGCGCGCACGAAGACCTCGATCTCGCCGGTCGGGATCTTCGGGTTCACGAGGCTCGCATCGCGCGCCTTCACCTCGCCGTCGATCCTGATGCACCATTCGCTGCGCACGCGCTCCACGTCCTTGAAGGCCGGGCTGTCGGGGTCGGCCAGCACCTGGGTGATGCCGTAATGGTCGCGCAGGTCGATGAAGAGGATGCCGCCATGGTCGCGCACGCGGTGCACCCAGCCGGCAAGGCGGACGGTCTGGCCGACCTGCGCCCGGCTCAGCTCGGCGCAGGTGTGAGTGCGATAGGCATGCATGGTCGGTCGTCCCCGTAGGCGCGTCAGGTTCGCGCCGATACACCTTGCGGGCGCGGGGAAGTCAAGTTCCGCCCGGACGGACGGTGCCGGAGGGCTGTCCGCGGACCGTTTCGGGTGCCTGTCCTGCGCGCCAATCCGCACGAAAAACAGGAAGCCGATCAATTTCAACGTCCTAAAGGATTTTCAGATTTCCGAAAAATATTTTCGAAAAAATTGCGACCGCGAGCGGCTTGCGGTATCCGGCAGTCCAAGGCGCAAGGGAGGCTCCGCAGATGTCCCAGAACCCGGTCTTCATCCCCGGTCCGACCAACATTCCCGACCGGATCCGCAAGGCCTGCGACATCGCCACGATCGACCATCGGTCGGCGCGGTTCGGCCGGATCTTCGGCCCCGCGGTCGCCGGCGTGAAGGAGGTGCTGCGGACCGCGGAGGGCGAGGTCATCCTGTTTCCGGCGACCGGCACCGCCGGCTGGGAAGCGGCGATCCAGAACACGCTCAGCCCCGGCGACACGGTCCTGGCGGCGCGGCACGGCATGTTCAGCCACCGCTGGATCGACCTCTGCCGGCGCCACGGGCTGAACGTGGTCCAGATCGACGCGCCCTGGGGCGAAGGCGTCCCGGTCGCCGCGTTCGAGGCGGCGCTGGCCGAGGATCGCGCGGGTCGGATCAGGGCGGTGCTGGTCACGCACAACGAGACGGCGACCGGCGTGCGGTCGGACGTCGCGGCCGTCCGCCGGGCGATGGACCGGGCGGGGCATGGCGCGCTTCTCCTCGTCGACGGGGTCTCCTCGATCGGCTCGATGGACTTCCGGATGGACGACTGGGGCGTCGATATTGCCGTTACCGGCAGCCAGAAGGGCTTCATGCTGCCGCCCGGCCTCGCCATCCTCGGCGTCAGCCCGAAGGCACTGAAGGCAATGGAGCATGCGACGCTGCCCCGGGCGTTCTTCGATTTCGCCGAGATGCGCGCCGCGTGCGCGCGCGGCGGCTATCCCTACACGCCCGCCGTCGGCCTCATCAACGGGCTTGCGGAAGCCTGCGAGATGATCCGCGAGGAGGGGCTCGGGAACGTCATCGCCCGCCACGCCAGGATCGCCGAGGGTGTCCGGCGCGCGGTCGCGGCCTGGGGGTTCCGGCCCTGCGCGGCGCGGCGCGAGCTCTGTTCGGAGACCGTCACGGCGGTCATGGTTCCCGAGGGTTTCGATGGAACCCGCATTGTCACCCTCGCGGCTGAGAAGTACGACGTCGCGCTCGGCGTCGGCCTCGGCGAGGTCGCCGGCAAGGTGTTCCGCATCGGGCATCTCGGAGCGCTGACCGAGGTCATGATGCTCGCGGGGCTCGCCGCCGCCGAGATGGCGATGGCCGACGCCGGCCTGCCGGTCCGGCTGGGGTCGGGCGTCGCCGCCGCGCAGGACTGGTATCGCCAACCGAAGGAGGCGGCGGCGCTCGCCGCCGAATGAGATGAAAGACGCGCCCGGAATGTACATCCCCACCTACGACGACGTCATCGCCGCGCATGAGCGGATCCGGCCGTACATCCATCGCACGCCGGTGCTGACCTCGACCTATCTCGACGAGCTGTCCGGGGCGCAGCTATTCTTCAAGTGCGAGAACTTCCAGAAGGCCGGTGCCTTCAAGGTGCGGGGCGCGTGCAACGCGGTCTTCGGGCTTTCCGATGCGATGGCGGCGAAGGGGGTGGCGACGCATTCCTCCGGCAACCATGCGCTCTCGCTGTCCTACGCTGCGGGCCGTCGCGGCATCCCCTGCCATGTCGTGATGCCGCGTACCGCCCCGCAGGCGAAGAAGGACGCGGTGACGGGCTATGGCGGCCGCATCACCGAATGCGAGCCCTCGACGTCCTCGCGCGAAGCGGTGTTCGCCGAGGTCCAGGAGGCCACGGGGGCCGAGTTCGTGCACCCCTACAACGACCCCCGCGTGATCGCCGGGCAGGGTACGTGCTCGCGCGAGCTGATCGAACAGGTCGCCCAGGTCGGCGGCGGCCTCGACGCCGTGATCGCCCCGATCGGCGGCGGCGGCATGATCTCGGGCACCTGCCTGACGCTCGCCGCCATCGCGCCGCAGGTGGCCATCTACGCGGCCGAGCCGCTCAACGCCGATGACGCCTGCCGGAGCTTTAGGGCCGGCCACATCATCGCCGACGACGCGCCCGACACGGTGGCCGACGGGCTCAAGGTGCCGCTGAAGGAGCTGACGTGGCACTTCGTGAAGAACCACGTCACCGACATCCTGACCGCGACCGAGGACGAGATCGTCGAGGCGATGAAGCTCACCTGGAAGCGCATGAAGATCGTGATGGAGCCGTCCTGCGCCGTGCCGCTCGCCACGATCCTGAAGAACCCCGACGTGTTCCGCGGCAGGCGGGTGGGCGTGATCGTCACCGGCGGTAACGTGGATCTGGACAAGCTGCCCTGGATGAAGGGGTGAACGGTGCGCAATGAATGCGCACCCTACGAGGCTGGAGGAACAGCGATGAACAAGCAGACGCAATTCGAAGGGCTGGAAGTCGGCTACGACATTCCCGCGCTGCCGGGAATGGACGAGGCCGAGATCCAGACGCCGTGCCTCGTGCTCGACCTCGACGCGCTGGAGCGCAACATCCGCAAGATGGGCGACTACGCGAAGGCGCACGGCATGCGCCACCGCGTGCATGGCAAGATGCACAAGTCGGTCGACGTGGCGAAACTGCAGGAGAGCCTGGGCGGTGCGGTCGGGGTCTGCTGCCAGAAGGTCTCGGAGGCCGAGGTCTTCGCTCGCGGCGGCATCAAGGATGTGCTGGTCAGCAATCAGGTCCGCGACCCGGCCAAGATCGACCGGCTGGCCCGGCTGCCGAAGCTGGGCGCGCGCACCATCGTCTGCGTCGATGACGTGGCGAACGTGGCCGACCTGTCGGCGGCGGCGGTCCGGCACGGCACCACCATCGAATGCCTGGTGGAGATCGACTGCGGCGCGGGCCGCTGCGGCGTGACCACCACGCCGGCGGTGGTCGAGATCGTGCAGGCGATCGCCGCGGCGCCGGGGCTGAAGTTCTCGGGCATCCAGGCCTACCAGGGCGCGATGCAGCACATGGACAGCTATGCCGACCGCAAGGCCAAGATCGCCCTCGCGGTCGCGCAGGTGAAGGATGCCGTGGACACGCTGAAGGCCGAGGGGCTCGACTGCGACATCGTCGGCGGTGGCGGCACCGGCAGCTACTATTTCGAGAGCGCGAGCGGCGTCTACAACGAGCTGCAATGCGGGTCCTATGCGTTCATGGATGCCGACTACGGCCGCATCCTCGACAAGGACGGCAGGCGGATCGACCAGGGCGAATGGGAGAATGCGCTGTTCCTGCTGACCAGCGTGATGAGCCATGCCAAGGCGGACAAGGCGATCGTCGATGCCGGGCTGAAGGCGCAGTCGGTGGATTCGGGGCTTCCTGTCGTGTTCGGCCGCGACGACGTGACCTACGTGAAATGCTCGGACGAGCACGGCGTGGTGGCGGACCCTGAGGGCGTGCTGAAGGTCGGCGACAAGCTGCGCCTGGTGCCCGGCCACTGCGACCCGACCTGCAACGTGCATGACTGGTATGTCGGCGTCCGGGGCGGCAAGGTCGAGGTGGTCTGGCCGGTCAGCGCGCGCGGCAAGGCTTACTGAGCTGTTCGCCATCCCCGCGAAAGCGGCGATGGCGAACGGCACATCACCGAACGACACCCCGGGGGCCGGCGGCGGCCCGCGCCCCACCGCCCGACGGAAAGGACCCCCATGTTCATCGTCCCCGAGCGTGTGATCGCCGACCTGGTGACGCCGGAGACCGCCTTCGACGCGGTCGAAGCCGTGTTCGCCGCGATGGCCTCGGGTGAGGCGAGCAACTTCCCCGTGGTCCGCGAGGCGATCGGGCACGAGGATGCGCTCTACGGCTTCAAGGGCGGTTTCGACCGGCAGGGCATGGCGCTGGGTCTCAAGGCGGGCGGCTACTGGCCGCACAACCTCGAGCGGCGGGGCATGATCAACCACCAGTCCACCGTGGTCCTGTTCGACCCCGACACCGGCCGTGTGCGGGCCATGGTCGGCGGGAACCTCCTGACGGCGCTCCGCACCGCGGCGGCCTCGTCGGTCTCGATCAAGCACCTGGCGCGCGCCGACTCGCGGGTGCTCGGCATGGTGGGGGCGGGCCACCAGTCGCATTTCCAGCTCCGCGCCGCCGCGCGCCAGCGGCCGTTCGAGAAGGTCGTCGCGTGGAACTACCACCCCGAGATGCTGCCGAAGCTGGGGCAGACGGCGGCCGAGCTTGGGTTGCCGTTCGAGGCCGTGTCGCTGGAGCGGCTCGGCGCCGAGGCGGACGTGATCGTCACCATCACCTCGGCGTTCTCGCCCTCGCTGATGGATGCCCATGTCCGCCCGGGAACGCATCTGGCCTGCATGGGCACCGACACCGCGGGCAAGCAGGAGGTCGAGGCCGCGCTCCTCGCCCGCGCCACCGTCTTCGCCGACGAGGTGGCGCAGGCGGTCTCGATCGGCGAGGCGCAGCACGCGGTGGCGGCGGGGCTGATCGCCGCGCGCGACATCACCCCGATCGGCGCGGTCGTCAACGGCAGCCACCCGGGTCGCACTGCAGCCGGCCAGATCACGCTCTTCGACGGCACCGGTGTCGGCCTGCAGGACCTCGCCGTGGCCGCGGCGGTGGTGGAGCTTGCCCGCGCGCGGGGCGTCGCGATCGAGGTCGAGGTCTGAGCGGTCAGTCCGCGACGACCTCCCAGGGCATCTCGAACCAGTGCTCCTCGAGGTTGGCGCCCGGCCCGATCCGGTCCACCACCGCGAAGAGGCCCGGCGCGGCGAGCGGCGTCAGCACGCCATGCCAGGTGCCGCGGCGCAGGTTGACGCCCTGCGCGCCGGAGCTCACGAACGCGCGCGGCGCAGCGGGGCGGCCGCCGGCATCCGGCGCGACGATCACCAGGAACGGCTGCGCCGTCATCGGCAGGAAGGCCTGGCTGCCCTCGGGGTGCCGCTCGACCATGGCAAGCCGGTGGGGCAGTGCCCGCGGCTCGGCCAGGAAGACCGAGATCCCCGCCCTCCCATCGCCGAAGTCGAGCCTGGCGCGATCGTGCCAGCGCCCGCAGAGGTCCTGATTGATGATCCGGTCGGGCGGCCCCGCCGCCTCCAGCACCTCGCCGAACGGCGCGAAGGCTTCGGCGGCGAGGGGCTCGGTGCGGATCAGGCGCGCCATCGCGGCAGCCGCAAGGGGGAGTGGTCCGCGCCCCGCCCCGGCCGTGCCGGAGCCGCCTTGGGCGTAGGTCCCGACCAGAAGCCGCTCATGACGCCGGCACCCCGAAGGCGCCCGGGCCGCGCAGCCGGGCATGGCGGTTCACGTCCTTGTAGAGCAGGTAGCGGAAGCGGCCGGGCCCGCCGGCATAGCAGGCCTGCGGGCAGAACGCGCGCAGCCACATGTAGTCGCCGGGACCGACCTCGACCCAGTCGCGGTTGAGCCGGTAGACGGCCTTGCCCTCGAGCACGTAGAGGCCGTGCTCCATCACGTGGGTCTCCTCGAAGGGGATCGTGCCGCCGGGCCCGAAGGTGACGATGTTGACATGCATGTCGTGGGCGAGGTCGTCGGGCGCGACGAACCGCGTCGTCGCCCAGCGGCCGGCGGTGCCGGGCATCGGCACCGGCGCCACCTTCGCCTCGTCGGTCACGAAGGGTGCCGGTGGGGCGATGCCGGGCGCCGTCTCGTAGAGCTTCCTGATCCAGTGAAAACGTGCCGGTTCGGTGCCGCCGTTCCGGATCCGCGTCAGGGCCCCCGGCGGGCAATAGGCGTAGCCGCCGGGGCCGAGCTCGTGATCTTCGGTCCCGAGGTCGATCCAGAGCGCGCCGTGGGTGACGAAGATCACGCCTTCGGCCCCTGCCTCGGGCTCGGGCGCGTCCGAGCCGCCGTGCGGCGCGACCTCCATCAGGTAGTGCGAGAACGTCTCGGAGAACCCGGTCATCGGGCGCGCGAGGACCCACAGGCGCGTCCCCGTCCAGCCGGGCAGGACGCTCGTCACGATGTCGGTCATCACGCCGGCAGGGATGACCGCGTAGGCCTCGGTGAAGGCGGCGCGCCCGGTATGCAGCGTGGTCTGCGGCGGCAGGCCGCCCGTCGGGGCATGGTAATCGGTCATGGCAGGATCGCCTTCAGCCGGTGGAGCGCGATGCGTTCGACCTGCGCGCAGGCCGTGGCGAACTCGGTTTCGGTGTCGTGGGCGATGCGGGCGTGAAAGGCGCCGAGGATCGTGGCCTTGGTGTTCTCGCGCACTGCGATGATGAACGGAAACCCGTGCTTGCCGACGTATTCGAGGTTCAGCCGCTCGAATGTCGCGCGCTCGTCGTCGGTCAGCGCGTCGAGCCCGGCCGAGGCCTGCTCGGCGGCGCTGTCGGCCGTCAGCCGCCGCGCCTGGGCGAGCCGTCCGGCAAGGTCCGGATGCGCCCGCAGCACGCCGAGCCGCTCGTCCTTTGCCGCTGACCGGAAGGCGCGGCAGAGCGCGTTGTGCAGCCCCGCCGCGCTGTCATGCGCGGGGCCGAGTTCCAGCCGGTAGGCGCGGTCGGCGATCCAGGGGCTGTGCTCGAAGATGCCGCCGAAAAGCGCCAGGAACGTGCCGCGGTCCATCCGCGACGGCCGGGCGCGATCCTCGGGCGGGTGGTGGGCGCGCCAATGCGCGGCGATCTGGCCGCGCGTGGCGAACCAGGCGCCACGTGCCCGCGCATGGTCGATGAAACGCTCCAGCCCGATGGCGCGCCCCGGCCGCCCGATCAGCCGGCAGTGAAGGCCGACCGACATCATCTTCGGCCGGCCGGCCGCGCCCTCGGCCACCAGGCAGTCGAGCGTGTCCTTCAGGTACCGGAAGAAGTGCTCGCCGGTATTGAATCCCTGCGGCGTCGCGAAGCGCATGTCGTTGGCGTCGAGCGTGTAGGGAATGACAAGCTGTTGGCGGTCGCCGGCGGCAATCCAGTACGGCAGGTCGTCGTCGTAGGCGTCCGAGATCCAGTCGAAACCCTGCATCGCGGTCAGCCGGACGGTGTTCATCGAACAGCGCCCGGTATACCAGCCGGCCGGCGGCGTGCCGGTCACCTCGGCATGCAGCCGGATCGCCGCCGCGATCTGGAGCCGCTCCTCCGCCTCGGGCATGTCGCGGTGCTCGATCCACCGCAGCCCGTGGCTGGCGATCTCCCAGCCCGCCTCGTGCATCGCGGCCACCTGCGCAGGGCTGCGGGCCAGCGCGGTCGCGACGCCGTAGACGGTGACCGGCAGGCCGCGCAGCAGCCGGTGCAGCCGCCAGAAGCCGGCGCGGGCGCCGTAGTCGTAGATGCTCTCCATGTTCCAGTGGCGCTGCCCCGGCCAGGGCTGGGCGCCGACGATCTCGGACAGGAAGGCCTCGGACGCCGCATCGCCGTGCAGGACGCTGTTCTCGCCGCCCTCCTCGTAGTTCAGCACGAGGCTGACCGCCACCGGCGCGCCGCCCGGCCAGCGCACCTCGGGCGTGTCCGGTCCGTGGCCGCGGAAATCGCGTGGATAACGTGGCGGTTCAGCAGTCACTCTTGCCCCCGGTACCTGCGCCGACGCCGCCAACTAGAGCAGCTTTCGCGCGTGACGCAAGGCGCGCACCTTCGCCGTTGCGCCGGCCCGCGCCGCGCGGCAGGGTCCGGCGAAAGGAGACGCGAGGATGGCCGAGGGATTTCTCACGACGCATGTGCTCGACACCGCCCGCGGCCGCCCGGCCGGGGGCGTGAAGATCGCGCTCTACCGGATCTCGGGCGACGGCCGGCACAGGATCGCCGAGGCGGTCACCAATGCCGACGGCCGCACCGACGCGCCGATCCTGCCGAAGGAGGGGTTCGCGACCGGCACCTACGAGCTGGTGTTCCATGCCGGCGACTACCTGCGCGGCCAGCGCTCCGCCGAGGCCGCGCCGCCCTTCCTCGACGAGGTTCCGATCCGCTTCGGCATGGCCGAGGACGCACATTACCACGTGCCGCTCCTGCTCTCTCCCTACGGCTATTCGACCTACAGGGGGAGTTGATGTACGACCTTGCCGTCCTCGGCGCGTGGCTCGAATTCGCGGTGCGGTGGACGCATGTGATCGTCGGCATCGCCTGGATCGGCTCGTCGTTTTACTTCATCGCGCTCGACCTCGGGCTCCGCCGCGACCCGCCGCCGCCCTCGGGCGCCGATGGCGAGGAATGGCAGGTCCATGGCGGCGGCTTCTACCACATCGAGAAGTACCTGGTCGCGCCGGACCGGCTTCCCGAGCACCTGACCTGGTTCAAGTGGGAAAGCTACTGGACCTGGATGTCGGGCTTCGCGCTTCTGGTTCTCGTCTACTACCTCGGCGCAGAGTTCTACCTGGTCGACCCGACGGTGATGGACCTCGCGGTCTGGCAGGCGATCCTGATCTCGCTCGCCTCGCTCGGCTTCGGCTGGATCGCCTACACGACGCTCTGCCGGGTGTTCGTCGAGGCCGACCAGACCTGGCTCATGGTCGCGCTCTTCGCGGTGCTCGTCGCCATGGCCTGGGGTTACGCGGAGGTGTTCTCGGGGCGCGCGGCGCTTCTGCACCTCGGGGCCTTCACCGCGACGATCATGTCGGCCAACGTCTTCCTCGTCATCATCCCGAACCAGAAGATCGTGGTGGAGGACCTCAAGGCGGGGCGCCGCCCCGACCCGAAATACGGCAAGATCGCCAAGCAGCGCAGCACGCACAACAACTACCTGACGCTGCCGGT
>CAZYBG010000036.1:0-28053 GCA_964645155.1 uncultured Rhodobacterales bacterium
CGAACCGAACCGGCTTGCCGGTCTTGCTCTGGATCATCGAGGTCCGCTCCTTGACCCGTCCGGCGGCGAAGACATCCCGGACACTGAGGCCGACAAGGTCGCAACCGCGCAGTTTGCTGTCGACTGCCATGTTGAATAGAGCGAGGTCCCGCGCGTTGCCTGCCATCTCGAGGCGGACCCTGATGGACCAGACATGCCGCGGCAGGAGCGGGCGTTTCTGGCCTATGATGCGGCCCTTGTTCCAAGGAACTCGAACAGGACGGAGGACGGGAAGAAGTTCGGCGGACATAGGACTACCTCCTGTCCACCGGGCCCACCCTTCTTCGGTCCTGCCGACACGCACAGGATACCACGGCCAGGGGCGTGCTGTCCTCGCGTCGGGCGGGAAGCGGATTGTCGAAAAGTGAAGCCCCGCCCCCAACCAAGGTCGGTCAAGCTGACTTTAGCTGCTGGCGCGAGCCGTTCCAGCCGCCAGACTGACAGCTGCCCTCCAACTCGCACGGCCTCCGGGTTTCACGCTGCGCTGACGCAAGGCGGCTTCGATCCTGTTCTGAGCGGCGGGCCCAGGCCATTTCGACAGCCGGGAACGACGATGGCGAAGCTATTGTCGCGCCCCGTCCCGATACCGACCCTCCAGCAGGAAGCGCCGGATGCCGGGATCGCTGCTGAGACCGGCCGCGCGTGACGCGGCCTCGTGGGCGGCGGCCTCCTGACCGCAGAGCCAAAGGACGCGGGCGCGCGACGCCCACCACGGCTGATAGGTCTCCGCACCAGTGATCGCGTCGAGCTGCGACAGCGCGGCGTCGGCCTCGCCATTTTCCGCCAGCGCGACAGCACGGGCCACCAGCACGCCGGTCGTGGGAGCGAACCCGGCCGGCACGTCGTAAAGCTGCGCGAGCGGGCCGCGCAGGCACTCGCCGGTCATGCGGCTCTGCGCGTGAAGCGACTGAATCGCGGCCTCGGTCTGGAACCGCCCCGGCTGGCCCACGCGGGCAGCGGCGCGCAAGGCGGCTTCGGCCTCGACCATCATGTCGCGCGACCATAACGCCACGTCCTGATCGCGCAGCGGGATGAAGGCACCCTCGGGACCGCGCCGGGCCGACCGCCGCGCCTCGCAGTGAAGCATCAGGGAAAGGAGGCCAAGCGCCTCGGGCTGGTCGGGCGCGAGCTGCACCGTCAGCCGCGCGAGCCAGATCGCCTCATCGGCCAGGCCGGCCAGCCGCGGGTCGGCACCCGTCACGTCGTCCCAGGCTGTTCCGTAGGCCGCGTAGATCGCAGACAGCACCGCAGACAGCCGCTCGGGAATGTCTTCCGCTTCGGGAATCGCAAACGCGATGCCGGCATCACGGATGCGGCGCTTGGCACGCACCAGCCGCTGACCCATCGAGGCAGGCGCGACCAGGAAGCTCGCGGCGATCCGTGCGGCATCGAGGCCCAGGACCGTCTGCAACATCAAGGGCGCCTGCGCGTCAGCCGAAATCGCCGGATGCGTGCACGCAAACATCAGCTTCATCCGGTCGTCGCCAAAACCGTCCGAAGCTGGATCGTTGCGTTCATCCTCAAGCATTTGCACCATCGCCACGCTGCGGTCGGCGGTCTCGCGTCGCGCCGCGGCGTGGCCCGCACTGCGCCGTGCAACGGTCAAAAGCCAGCCGACAGGGTTGGCTGGCACGCCGCCCTGCGGCCACTGCGCGAGCGCTGCAGCGAAAGCGTCAGCCAGCGCGTCCTCGGCGGCGGCGACATCGCGCGTGCGCGCAGCGAGGATCGCGAGCAGCTTGCCGTAGGACTCGCGCGCCGCAAGCGTCGCCTGCGCGGCGGCATCGCGGCGCGCATCACCCATCAGGAGGCGGGCGGCGGCAGCACGGGGCGAACCTCGACCGAACCGCCCGTTGCGCAGGGAGCCCGTGCGGCCCATTCGAGTGCTGCGTCAAGATCGGGCACGTCGAGGATGACAAACCCGGCCAATTGCTCCTTGGTGTCGGCGAAGGGGCCATCGACAACGTGCCGCGTGCCGTTCTCGACCCGCAGTGTCGTCGCGGTCTCGGGTGGGCGTAGCACGTTGCCGCCGATCATGGCCCCGGATTGCGTGAGCGCGCCAATGTAGGCCTGCCAGCCACCCCAATAGGCCCCGACCTGCGCGGGGTCGTTGGGCTTGGCCCTCTCCTCGGCGGTCTCGCGGAACTGCAGCATGTATTGCATCGGCATTGCCTTTCTTTTCAAGATGGTCGTCAGCAGACGGCCTGTTCATGGGTGAGCTGTTTTGGATGTGCTCATCATTGTGTGCTTCGAGACCGGTCCATTTCGACAGGCCGAGGATAATTAATTCCGGCGTTTCCGTATCAAACGACATCCACTTAACCGCCAGTTCGCTTCCCTCAGTCTTGTCAACTTCTGCCAACTTGTCACGCTGTGCCACATCGACAGCTTATGCAGGCGAGGATCGCGAGCAGGTTGCCGGAGGTCCCACGCGCCGCGAGCCGTAGCATCGCGGCGCGCGTCACCCATCAGGCGCCGGGGGGCGGCAGCACCGGGCGGATCTCTACCGATCCGGCCGTCACGCACGGCGCTTGCGCGGCCCATTCGAGCGCCGCGTCGAGATCGGGCACGTCAACGACGACATAGCCGCTAAGGATCTCCTTGTTGTCGGCGAAGGGGCCATCGACGACCTGCCGCCTGCCGTTTTCGACACGCAGCGTGGTCGCGGTGTCGGGCGGGAGCAGCCCGCTGCCGCTGACCATTGCTCCGGATTGCGCGAGCGCGCCAATATAGGCGCCCCAGCCACCGAAATAGGCCTCGACCCGCGTGGGATCTTTGTGCTTGGTACGCTCCTCGGGGTTCTCGTAGAACTGCAGCATGTATTGCATCGGTATCGCCCTTCTTCTCATGATGACCGCCGGTCGACGGCCTGTTGATGGATGAGCGTGTTCGTACCCGCTCATCGTAATGTGCGGCGGGGCTGGCGCATTTCGACAGACCTCGGATGTTGGTGCGGATAAAGATGGTGACCGCCGCGGGTCGCTCGAGTTCGGGGCTTACCCTGGTGTTGTTGATCAGCGTGAAGGAGGGGTCGGGACGCAGCGCGGCGGGTCTGCGTCCGGTTGCGACGCCGACCTGGGTCTCGCGTCTGCCCCACGAGATCGGACGTCGGCACCAGCAGCCGGCACCTGGCCTCCCCGTGATGCGGCGGCTTGCATGAATGGCCGGTTCGGGGAAGCCGAGGCGCGGTTACGGTGATCAACATGAGTGGCCGGTGTGGGCCGCCAGCCGACACCCGGTCTCTCCCCGACGAACGTCCGCCTCGGTCTCCCACCCCCTTCCCCCCGGTGTCATACGCCCGGTGTACAGCCTGTGTACCGGTTGTGCCCCCCTGTTTTCCAGCCGTTCCAACGGCTTGACCCCTCCCGGCCGGCGGGGAGCGGCACCGATGGACGCATTCTGCCCGACCCGCTATCCTGACCCCCAACGAGAGGCGGGGGCAGGCCCGGGAACTCCATGACGGCGCTCAAGGAATACGCCCGGCTGGAAAGCACGGGCGTCTGGCGCGAGAGCGCGGAGGCGCAGCGGCGCGACGTCGTCGTGGCGTTCGGCGACGCCTCGCTCGTCATCACCGGCCGCGCCAACGCGGTGCTCTCGCACTGGTCCCTCGCCGCCCTCCACCGCCTCAATCCCGGCAAGCGCCCCGCGGTCTACACGCCGGGCGCCGATGCCGCGGAAACCCTTGAGATCACTGACGAAGAGATGGTCGAGGCGATCGAGAAGGTGCGCAGCCTGATCGCCCGTCGCCGGCCCCAGCGCGGCCGGCTCCGGCTCTGGCTGCTGGCCGGAAGCTTCGCCGTCGTCGCGGCGCTGCTGGCGTTCTGGCTGCCCCCCGCGCTCCGCCGCCACACCGTCGCGGTGCTGCCCCCGGCGACGCGCGACGAGATCGGCGCCGACCTCCTCGCCGCCATCGTCCGCGTCTCCGGCGCGCCCTGCTCGACCGAGCGCGGCGACGCGGCGCTGACCCGGCTCCGGGCCCGTCTCCTCGGGCCGGCGGGCGGCCGGATCGTCGTGCTGCCGGGCGGCGTGCGGCAGACGGCCCACCTCCCCGACGGCGTGATCCTCGTCAACAGCGGCCTCGTCGAGGACCACGAGACACCAGATGTGGTGGCGGGTTACGTGCTGGCCGAGGCGCTCCGCCGCGGCGCGGCCGACCCGATGGAGGGCCTTCTCGACTTCGCCGGCTTCACGGCGACGGTCCGGCTCCTGACCACGGGCGAGCTGCCGGCGGACCGGCTCGAGGCCTATGCCGAGGCGCTCCTGACCGCGCCCGCCGCGCCGGTTCCTGCCGATGCGCTGCTGGCGCGCTTCGCCGCGGCGCGGGTGCCCTCGACGCCCTATGCCTACGCCGTCGACATCTCCGGCGAGGCCACGCTGCCGCTGATCGAGGCCGACCCGATGTGGTCGGGCGGCGCCGAGCCCTCGCTCGCCGATGCAGACTGGGTGAGCCTGCAGGGCATCTGCGCGGGGTGAGCACGGCCTCAGCCGCCGCCATGGCAGACCTCGCAGGCGCGCGCCGCCGCAGCCCCGCCCGCGCCCTGTGCCGCGAGGATCAGCGCCTGGTGCACCACCGCGCCCGCGAGGACGACGATCACCGCCACCGCCAGCCAGCCTGCCGCCCTGCGCATCGCCATCCCCCGAAGTCCCGCGCGAGCCCGATGCGCATTCACAGGGCGGATCATAGCATCCCGGCGCCCCGGGGGGCGTGGCGCATCCTGCCGCGGGCCGCCCTCGCCGTCGGGCCGCCCCGGCCCCCGGGGTTGAGCCAGCCCCAGACCTCTGAGATCACCACGCTGCCCTCGCCCACCGACGAGGCGACGCGCTTGACCGATCCCGCGCGGACGTCGCCCACCGCGAAGATCCCGTCCTGCGAGGTGCCATGCGCGGTGGCCGCCCCGGCGGCCGCACCGGTCAGCACGAAGCCGCGCGCATCCAGCCGGACCGGCGCAGGCAGCCAGCCGGTGTTCGGCGCGGCCCCGACCATCACGAAGACCGAGGCCGCCGCGATGCGCCAGTCCTGCGCGCTCATCCGGTCGTGGATCGTCACCGCCTCGAGCGCGTCCTCGCCATGCAGTTCACGGAGTTCCGAGCAGTAGTGGACGGTGATGCGCGGGTCCTGCGCCAGCCGGCTCGACAGGTAGGACGACATCGAGGCGGCGAGCGATGTGCCGCGCACCAGCACGTGGACGTGGCGGGCGCTGCGCGAGAGGAACATCGCCGCCTGCCCCGCCGAGTTGCCGCCGCCGATCACCACGACATCCTGGCCGCCGCACCAGCGGGCCTCGACCTCGGTCGCGGCGTAGTAGATGCCGCGCCCCTCGAAATGCCCGAGCCGAGGTATCGGCAGCTTGCGGTACTGCACGCCCGTCGCCACCACGACGGCCCGCGCCAGCACCCCGTCGCCGTCGCCGACGGCAAGGCGGAAGCAGCCGTCCTCCTCGACCGAAAGCCCGGTCACCTTGCGCGGCATCGCGAAGCGGGTGCCGAACTTCATCGCCTGCAGCTCGCCCCGCCAGCAGAGATCGGCGCCCGAGATGCCGGTCGGAAAGCCCATGTAGTTCTCGATCCGGCTCGACGTGCCGGCCTGGCCGCCGATCGCAATATCCTCGATCACGATCGCCGAAAGCCCCTCGGCCCCGGCATAGACGCCGGCCGCGACCCCGGCGGGCCCGCCGCCCACCACCGCCACGTCGTAGACCTGGCCGGTGCCGATCGCCATGTCGAGGCCGAGCCGCCGGGCGAGGGCGGCCGGCGTCGCCTCCGGCAGCACCTCGTTCTCGCCAAAGATCACGTGGGTGTCCTGCCGGTCGATCCGGCAGGCGCGGGCCAGTTCTGCCGCGCCGTCGCTGGTCGGGTCGAACTGGCGGACCGGCAGGCGGTTGCGGCCGGCGAAGGCGAGGATCTCGCGCACCGCGCGGTCGTCGGCCCGGCCGACGACGGTCACCGCGCTGTCGCCACGCTCGAGCTGCGCGCGGCGCCGGGCGGCGAATACCGACACGATGATATCGGACATCTCGGGCGTGGCCGCCATCAGCCGCAGCAGCGCCTCGCGCGGCACGGCGAGGAGGCGGCCCTCGCGGCACGCCCGGATGGTCAGCGGGTGGCGCGCGCCGGTCAGGTAGCTGATCTCGCCCATGAACTGGGTCGGCCCGAGCGTGGCCTCGGTGGTGCGGACGCCCTTCACCGGATCGTAGATCTCGAATTCGCCCTCCTCGACGTAGAAGAAGGTCTCGGTGGGGTCGCCGGCGCGGATCACGATCTCGCCGGCCGCCACCTGCCGCTCTGCGCCCGCCCGCGCCAGCGCCCGGACATGGGCCTCGGCCAGGGGGGTGCGGACCATGGTCCGCAGGTTGTCCGCAAGGCTTTCCATCCGCTCTCCCCGCCCCGACGACAGTGCCGGACCGGCACCACACGGCCCTCCGCAGGTAGGTCAGGTTTTCCCCGATTGCCAGCGCGCCGGTTTCGCGCGAGGGATCGGAAGCGCAGAAACCCGCCACCGGAGCCCGGCCGATGAAAGCGATCGCCCTTGCCGCCTGCCTCGCCCTCATCGCCGGCGCAGGAGGGGCACGGGCCGAGCCCGCACTCGCCGGCACCTACGAGGGCATCATCTGGTCGGCGGGCGAAGACCTGCCCGGCCAGACCACGTTCGCCGTTGCCGCCGACGGCACGATCGCCGGGGCCTATGTGTTCATCGATGGCGACACGCCGGCATCGGGCACGCTGTCGGGCTGCACGCTCGCGGCGCCGATCCTGCGCTGCAAATGGCGCGACCTCTACGGCGCGGGTCTGTTCGTCGTGCGCTTCTCGCCCGACTTCGCGCGCTTCGAGGGCAGCTGGTACGACCCCGGGCCGCGACCGCAGGCACCGCCCGAGGGCGGCTACCCCTGGTCGGGGGTGCGCGCCGCGTCCTGACCCATGCCGCCGAAGAGCCCGGTCAGCGCCCGCTGGACGAGGTTGGTGACACGCGGCCGCGGCAGGGCTGCGAAGGGCAGCGGCCGGCAGACCTCCATCGCCGCGACGCCGACGCGGGCGGTCAGCGCGCCGTTCACGACGCCTTCGCCGAACCGGCGGGAGATCCGGGCGAGGACCCCGCCGCCCGCGACCGAGCCGATCAGGTCGTCGCCGACCGCGACCGCGCCGGTGGCGACCAGATGCGTCATCACCGACCGGGCCAGCCGCCACGAGCCGAGCGTGCCGGCGCGGCCGCCGTAGATCTCGGCGATCCGGCGGATCATCCGCAGGTTCGCCGTCAGCGCCGCTGCCACATCGGCCAGGGCGATCGGCACCACCGCTGTCACCGTGGCGACCATGCGGGCCGCGCCCTCGATCTCGCGCCGGGCGGCGGCGTCGAGCGGCGCCAGAAGCTCGGTCTCGGCAAGCGCGAAGACCGCATCGGCATCGAACGCCTCGTCCGCCCGCGCGGCCAGCCGCTCGCGGCCAAGCGCGAGCTCGGGCCGCCCGGAATAGAGCGCGGCGATCCGCGCCGTGACCTGCCGCGCCGCCGCGACATCGCCCGCCGCCAGCGCCGCCTCGGCCGCCCGGTGCACCGCATCGACCCGGCGGAGCCGCGACAGCGCTGCAAGCTCGCGCAGGACGACCAGCAGCGCCGCGACGAGCGTGAGCGCGACCAGCGTCGCCGCGACCGTGCCGAGCAGCGGGTTCCGGGCGAGGAGGCCGGTCACGAACTCCCACGCCGCGAGCGAGGCGACGAAGCCCAGGAGCGTGACCAGCGAGGCCCAGAAGAGCCGGCCGAGCCGCGACGGCGGGCGCGCCGCGAAGGCCACCGCCGCCTGCATCGCGCGCGGCTGGGGCAGGTCGTGGTCGGGCACCGGCGGCGCCGTCGCCGGCGTCGCGGATGCCGCGCCCTCACGCTCGAGAACCACGGGGCGGCGGCTCATCTCAGACGGTCCCCGATCAGGAACTCGGCCGCGCGGTCGAGCCGGATATGCGGTGGCCCCTCGCCGGGCTTGAGGGTCAGCCGCGCGGGCGCGAAGCCCATGACGCCGTAGTCGCGGTCAAGCCAGCGTTCGGCGCCGGCCCGCGCCGGTGTCAGCAGGTGGGCCGGGTCCTCGGGCAGTTCGCCGGCATACATCGCAGCCTCCTTTCCCGTGGCCAGAAGCCGGCCGCGCACCATGTCGAGCGTCTCGCCGCCATGCTCGGCCGTCTCCTCCACCGTCGCCCGCAGCGCCGCGATCGCCATCGCGGCGGTCCTGGCGCCGGCGAAATCCGCCCGGTCCCTCGCCTCGCGCAGCATCGCCGCGGCGATCGCGGCCAGCCTTGCGTGCTGGTTGTGGTGGAGGTGGTCGGCCTTGGTCGCGGCGAACAGGATCCGCTCCACCCGCCGCCCGCCAAAGAGCTGCGTCAGCCAGGCGTTGCGCCCGGGCCTGAAGGCCGCCAGGATCTCGGCCATCGCGCGGCGCATGTCCTCCATCGCCTGCGGGCCGGAATGGATCGCGCCGAGCACGTCCATCAGCACCACCTGCCGGTCGATCCGCGCGAAGTGATCGCGGAAGAACGGGCGGACCACCTCGCGCTTGTAGGCCTCGAACCGCCGGTCGAACTCGCGCCAGAGGCTGCCGCGGCGCGCGTTCGCCGCGCGGGGCAGCGGCGCGAAGGTCAGTGCGGGCGAGCCAGCGAGGTCGCCGGGCAGCAGGAAGCGCCCCGGCGTGCAGTCCGAGAAGCCCGCCTGCCGCGCGGCGCCGAGGTAGTCCGTCCAGGCGGCGGCAAGCGCCTGCGCCGCGACCTCGTCGAGCCGGGCGGCGCCATCCGCGGCGCGGGCCGCGGCAAGGTAGCCGGCGGCGACCGCGCGCCCTTCGATCCGGCCGAGCACGGTGGCCGACCAGCCGGCATAGTCCTGGTCGAGCAGTGCGAGGTCGAGCAGCCATTCGCCGGGATAGTCGACGATGTCGAGATGCACGGTCCGCGGCCCGCCGAGCGCCCCCAGCATCCCGCGGGGCTGCACCCGCAGCGACAGGCGCAGCTCCGACACCCGCCGCGTGCTGTCGGGCCAGTGCGGCTCCGGCCCGGTCAGCGCCGCCAGATGCGCCTCGTAGCCGAAGCGCGGCACGGTATCGTCGGGCTGCGGCTGCAGATAGGCGGTGCGGATCGCCCCGTCGCGCGCGGCGAGCAGCTGCGGCATCCGCCCGCGATCCATCAGGTTCGCCACGAGCGAGGTGATGAACACGGTCTTGCCCGACCGCGCGAGCCCGGTGACGCCGAGCCGGATGACCGGTTCGAACAGCGCGCCGCTGACGCCCTGGGTGACCGTGCCGATCGCCTCGGCGATCCCGTCCGCCAGCCGTCCGATGACCACGCCTGCCCCCAAGCCCTTGCCAGCGCCTCAACATATGACGCCCCCCCGCCGGTTCCTAGGCCGGATCGGCGGGTTTGCCGGCGGCGGGCCCTGGCACCGGCGGAGCAGCCCGAGGGGCGCGGCTTGAAAACGCCCGCCCCAGCGGCTACCCCGCCGGGATGCCCCGCTACGCGCTGAAGATCGAGTATCACGGCGGCCCGTTCTCGGGCTGGCAGCGCCAGGCGGGCCAGCCCTCGGTGCAGGCGGCGGTCGAGGCGGCGCTGCGCCGGCTCGATCCCGGGGCGCCGGGCATCGCCGCGGCGGGCCGGACCGACGCCGGCGTCCATGCCGCGGGCCAGGTCGCGCATTGCGAGCTGGGCCGCGACTGGGACCCGTTCCGCCTGGCCGAGGCGCTGAACTTCCACCTGAGGCCCGCACCGGTCGCCGTGCTTGCCGCCGCGCGCGTGGCGCCCGACTTCCACGCCCGCTTCTCGGCGATGCGGCGGCGCTATCTCTACCGCATCCTGGCGCGCCGGGCGCCCGCCGCGCTCGACCGCGGCCTGGTCTGGCCGGTGCGCCAGAGCCTCTCGCTCGCGCCGATGCAGGCGGCGGCGCGGCACCTCGTCGGGCATCACGACTTCACCACCTTCCGCTCGTCGATCTGCCAGTCCGCCTCGCCGGTCAAGACGCTCGACCGGCTGGATGTCGAGGAGCTCGCGGTGCCGCACGGGCACGAGTTCCGCTTCCACGTCGAGGCGCGGAGCTTCCTGCACCACCAGGTCCGCAGCTTCGTCGGCACGCTGGAGCGGGTCGGCGCCGGCGTCTGGATGCCCGATGACGTGAAGGCCGCGCTGGAAGCGCGCGACCGGTCGCGCTGCGGCCCGGTGGCGCCGCCCGACGGCCTCGCCCTCGCCGGCGTGACCTACGATCCCGACCCGTTCAGTTGAGGTCCTTCAGCAGCCGGCCGTGGCGCTTGGCCTCGGCCACGACATCGCCGAAGGTCGCCATGCCCTTGGCCCGCAGCATCGGCAGCAGCTTCAGGAAGGCGTCGGCCGTCGCCACCGTGTCGCCCATCGCCGTGTGCCGCGCCGCCTCGGGGATCGCGATCCCCAGCCGCTCGGTCAGCGCGTCGAGGGTATGTGTCTCGTGGCTGCCGAACACCACCGCCGAGAGGAGCACGGTGTCGAGCACCGGGTGATCGAAGCGCTGGCCGATCGCCGCCTCGTGGCGGCGCAGGAATTCGAGGTCGAAGGGCGCGTTGTGGGCGACGAGGACGGCACCCTCGGCGAAGCGGGCCAGCCGGCGGCCGGCCTCGGCGATGGTCGGCGCCTCTGCGACCATCGCATCGGTGATGCGGTGCACCGCGGTCGACGCCGCGGGGATCGCGCGGCCGGGATTCACCAGGCATTCGAACGCCTCGCCCTCGACCCGGCGCCCGTTCACGCAGCGGACCGCCGCGATCTGCACGATCTCGTCGCCCTGGCTCGGCAGGAGGCCGGTGGTCTCGGTGTCGAACACGACATAGGTGAGGTCCTCGAGGCGCCGCTCGGCCACCGCGGCGGTGCGCGCCTTCGACAGCAGGTCGAAGTCGTAGATCGCCGAGCGAGGCGCGGGATGCGGCGCGGTGATCGTGGGCCGCGCCGTCCGGATCGGCAGGAACAGGCCCGGCCGGCCGCCGGCGCGGGCCTCGGGCCAGCACTCGGTCCCGTGGGTGCGCAACACCGCCCGCCCGGTGACATCGGCAAGCCCGACCTCGAGCGGCGCGTCGAGCCAGGCGTCGAGCGTGGCGACCGGCAGCGGGTCGCCCGCCCAGTTCAGCGCGATGGCGGCCCCCGGCGGGTCGGGCACGACGGCGATGGCGAGCCCCGCGCCCCGCCCGGCCCCGGCCAGCCGTTCGGCCAGCCGCGCGACGAGCGCCACGATTTCGAAGGCGTCGCAGCGCAGCATCAGCCGGTCGGCCGTCACCGTGGCCGGAACGCCAAGCGCGCCGAGCCGTGCGGCGATGCCGTCGGCAAGGTCGCGCGCGCGGGTCTCCGACATCGGCCACCAGTCGGCGCGAGCGTCGTCGTAGCGCCGGCCCAGCTCCGAAATCGCGGTGGTCAGCGCCCTGACCTCGCCGGCGAGGGCGGCGTCGGCCGCGTCGCCGTTGCCGCCACCCATGACGTCGATCACCGTCTGCAGGTTTGCCGCCGGCCGCCGCACCCGATCGAAGATCTCCTCGAGAAGCCGCTCGCGCCCGGCATGGATCGCAAGTTCGGCGGTGACGTCGCGCAGGGTCAGCACGTAGCCGGGATAGCCGCCTTCCTCGCCCGGCAGCCGGACGAGCCGCATCCGCGCGGCGAGGGCCCGCCCGCCCTCGACCGTCGCGCAGAGGAGATCGGAGGCCGCATCGCCCGCCTCGACCGAAAGGAGACGCTCGTAGGCATGGGCGATCGGCCCCTCGCGCAGGTAGTCGAAGACCGGCCGGTCGAGCCCCGGCCCGTCGGCGCCGCCGATCAGGCCCGCCGCCTGCCCGTTGTAGAACGCGATCTTGTGGTCGGGCGCGCAGAGCAGCACGCCCTCGGGCACGTCCGCCAGAAGCACGGCAAGCCGCGCCTTCTCGGTCGCGAGCCGCGTCGTCTCGCGCTGCACCGCCTCGGCGAGGGCGCTGCGGGTCTCGACCAGGCTTTCCGCCACCGCCTCGGCCGCCGGCGCCAGGTCGCCCAGATAGCGCGCGCGGGCGCCGTCGAGGCCGCCGTCGACATCGGCATGGGCACGCGCCCGCAGCCGCGCCGACAGCCCCTCGATCGCCTTGGCGACGTTCTCGTCGAACAGCAGCCACACCCAGGCAACAAGGCCGAGGATCGCGAAGGCCGCGACCGCCGCCGCGACGACGAAGGACGACAGCGCGGCGGGCTGGCCGAGATGGCGGTAGCCCATGAAGGCGCCCGCCGCGACGGCGGCCGCCCCGCCGAGCGCGAGCAGCGCGAAGAACAGGAACACCCGCAGGCGGAGCGAGAGGCGCCCCGTCGTCATCCCGCGACGCCGATCAGGCGCCGCACCTCGGCCTTGAGGTCGGCCACGTCGAAGGGCTTGGAGATGAAGCCGTCGGCGCCAAGGGCGAGGCCCTTGCGGCGTTCGACCTGGTTGCCGCGCGCGGTCATCATCAGGATCTTCACGTCGGCGAGGCTCGGATCGAGCCGCACCGACTGGCAGATCTCGTAGCCCGAGACCTCGGGCAGCATCACGTCGAGCAGCACGAGGTCGGGATGATCGCGGGCGATCGCGGGCATCGCGTCGGCGCCGCTGGCGACGCGGCTGAGCGCGTAGCCCTCGCGCCGCATCAGGTGTTCCAGCGCGAGGGCGATGTTGTCCTCGTCCTCGACGACCAGGATCGACTTTGCCGCCTCGCCCATCTCACACCTCCGCGCACGCCGCCGTCAGCACCGGGTCATCCGGCGGGATCGCCTGCCAGTCACCTTCCGGCGGCACGGCGGCGACGGGATAATCGGCGCCCGGCGGCAGCTCGATCCCGCGCGATCCCGCACAGTCCACCATCAGCGTCGCCACCCGCGTCGGCTGCCAGCGGCCAAACCAGTAGGCGTTGAGAAACCGCTGCCGGTCGGCGGTGGCATGCGGCACCGCGCGGCCGAGATCGACGGCGACGAAGCGGTCGGTCACCGGGACGACGTAGCTCCACGGCCGCCACGGCGCACCGCCGGCGCTGGTGGTGACGACGACGACGCCGTCGTCGAGGGTACCCGAGACGCGGCGGAACCAGCTGTACTCCGACCAGACCGCGAAACCCAGCAGCGCCGCCGCGGCGGCGGCCGGCAGCGCCCATTTCGGCAGGCGCCGCCCGCTCAGCCGGTTGATGGCGACGACGATGCCCCCCGCGCTGAAGGCGGCCGCGATCATCGCGATGAACTCAAGCAGCATCGTACCCCCCAATTCCCGCAAGGTGCAGCATCGGCTACCCCAGCGCCCCCTTGCCCTGCCCCACCGCGGACTGCATCGTCCGCACGACCACGAAGGCATCGCGCAGGTGGCTGCGCTCGAGCTCCGAAAGATCGGAGGGCGCCATGAAGTTGTCCGGGCGTGCGCCGGCGCGGACGCGCCGCGCCTGGTGGTCGAGGCGGATCTGCGCGATCAGGTCATAGGCGTCGATCAGCGAATGGCCGCCCGAGGCCGAGACGAGGCGCATGTCCTCGGCCGCGCGGAGCCGCGCCCGGGTATTCACCGCGCCGATCCGGCCCTGCAGCGCATAGATCCGCCCGAGGTCGACGACCGGCACCACGCCGTTCAGCTTGAGGTCGATCCGGTCCTTGTACTCGCCCGAGCGGATCGTCGCGAAGCCCCGGAGCAGGCCGAGCGGCGGCGTGTGCTTGAGCGAGTTCGCCACCATATGCGCGACGAAGATCGAGTTGCGCGAGGCGCTCTCGAGCGTCGCGGCCTGGAGGTCGGCGAACAGCGACGGCGCGCCGCCGATCGGCCGCAGGTCGAACATGACCGAGGCGAGCATCTGCGCCTCGGGGCTCGGCGCCGCGATCCAGCCCTCGAAATAGTGCCGCCAGACCCGGAGCGGCTGGCGCCAGCGCGGGTTGGTCGCCATCATGTCGCCAGGGCAGAAGACATAGCCGCAGGCGTCGAGACCGGCCGAGACGATCCGCGCGAGTTCGCCGAAGTAGGCGTCGTGATCGGCGGTCGCGGCGTCGTCGAGGATCAGGCAGTTGTCTTGGTCGGAGACGCCGGTCTGTTCCTGCCGGCCCTGGCTGCCGCAGGCGAGCCAGAGGTACGGCACCGGCGGCGGGCCGAGCTGCGCCTCGGCCATGGCGAGCAGCCGCCGCGTCACCGCATCGGCGATGTCGGTGATCAGCCGGGTGACCACCTCGTGCCGGTTGCCGCCGGCGACCAGCTGCACCAGAAGCTGCGGGATCCGCCCGGTCGCGCCCGCCATCTCCTCGACCGTCGAGGCCATCGCCACATCGCGGATCAGCTGGCCCGAGGAAACCGCCTGGAACCGCGTCAGGTCGGTCTGCGTGACGATGCCGACAAGGCGGCCGCCATCGACGATCGGCAGGTGGCCGATCCGGCGTTCCAGCATCAGGTGCAGCACGTCCGACCCCAGCGCGGTGGGCGGCAGCGTCACCGGATCGGGCGTCATCACCTCGGCGACCGGCCCGCCGGGATCACGGCCCTCGGCCAGCGCCCGGTTCGTCAGGTCGCGCGTCGTGACGATGCCGGCGAGGCCGCCGCCCGCAAGGACCGCGAGGCACGAGACGCGCCGGTCGCGCATCATCCGCGCGGCCTCGAGGATCGAGGCGTCGGGGGCGCAGGTGACGGGCTCGCCCGCCATCAGGTCGGAGACCAGAAGCGTGGTCAGATCGGTCCGCTTGCCCTCGGCCGGGCGGGTCCGGTCGAAGAACCGCGCCACCGACGGATGGGTGGCGATGAGGCGGCGGAACTCCTCGGGCGGCAGGACGAGGAGCGTGCTGCCCTCGAGCGCCCGGGCGGTGGTCATCGCGCGGCCGTCGCGCGAGAGCCCGCGTTCGCCGAACGAGTTGCGCGGGCCGAGGAGCGAGACCTGCACGCCGTTGGTATCGGTGATCTCGATGGCGCCGCTCTCGATCAGGTAGAGACCCGCGAGGACCGCGCCGGCACGGTAGACGATCTCGCCTTGGGCGACGGCCTTGCGGACGAACAGCCGCGCGACGCGCGCGCGGTCGTCCGGCGGCAGGCTGTCATAGGGGTGCACGGCCTCGATGAAGCGGGCGGTGCGGTCTTCGGCGTCCATCTGCCGGCCCCGAATGCAAGGTGGGCGCACCGCTACCAGGGGGGTGCGCCCGGGATGTCCGGCCCGCGCACGCGGCGCGCGGGCCGGAACCGAGGTCAGTGGGCCTGCGCCGCGCCCGACCCTTTCGGGATGCGGATCGATTCGACGAGGTCCTGGACGTGCTGCGGCGGCTCGCGCGTCATCGCCGACACCAGGTAGGCGATCGCGAAGTTCACCACCGCCCCCACCGTGCCGATCGACAGCGGCGAGATGCCGAAGAAGTGGTTGGCCGGCACGTTCTCGTACACGTTCGTGCCCGGGATGAAGAACCAGCCCAGGTAGAGGAAGATGTAGATCGAGGTGAAGAAGAGGCCGGCGAGCATGCCGAGGATCGCCCCTTCCTTGGTGACGCGCTTTGAGAAGATGCCCATCATCAGCGCCGGGAAGATCGTCGCCGCGGCGAGGCCGAAGGCAAGGGCAACGACCTGCGCAGCGAAGCCGGGCGGGTTGAGGCCGAGCCAGGTGGCCAGCGCGATCGCTCCCGCCATCGAGATCCGGGCGGCCAGAAGCTCGCTCTTTTCCGAGATGTTGGGGTTGATCGAGCTCTTGATGAGGTCGTGGCTGACCGCCGACGAGATGGCGAGCAGGAGGCCCGCCGCCGTGGACAGCGCCGCCGCGAGACCGCCCGCAGCGACAAGCGCCACGACCCAGCCCGGCAGAGCCGCGATCTCGGGGTTGGCGAGCACCATCATGTCGTTGTCGACCTTGGTGAGCTCGTTGCCCGCAAAGCCGCGCTCGGTCGCGATGGCGGCCACCGCTTCGTTGGCATCGTTGTAGTACTGGATGCGCCCGTCGCCGTTCTTGTCCTCGAAGGCCAGAAGCCCGGTCGCCTGCCAGGTGTTGATCCAGCTGAGCTCGGGGTTGGTATTGATCTCCTCGAGCGAGATCGCCTCGCCGTCAAGGGCATTGCCCGTCACGGCGTTGGGCCAGAACGTCGTCGTCAGGTTCAGCCGCGCCATCGAGCCGACCGCCGGAGCGACGGTGTAGAGAAGCGCGATGAAGACCAGCGCCCAGCCCGCCGACGACCGCGCGTCGGCCACCTTCGGCACGGTGAAGAAGCGGATGATGACGTGCGGCAGACCCGCCGTGCCGATCATCAGCGCCATCGTGAAGAGGACCATGTTGAGGGTGTTCGTGGTGTGCGAGGTATACTGCGTGAAGCCGAGTTCGGTCACCACCTGGTCGAGCTTGGCCAGGAAGGCGACGTCGCCGCCGCTGGGGGCATGGTTCCCGATCAGTCCGAGCTGGGGCAGGAAGTTGCCGGTCAGCTGGAGCGAGATGAAGATCGCCGGAATGGTGTAGGCGATGATCAGCACGATGTACTGCGCCACCTGCGTGTAGGTGATGCCCTTCATGCCGCCGAGAACGGCGTAGGCGAACACGATCGCCGCGCCCCAGTAGAGGCCCGCCTCGGTGGAGATCTCGAGGAAGCGCGAGAAGGTCACGCCGACGCCGCGCATCTGCCCGATCACGTAGGTCACCGAGATCACGATGAGGCAGATCACCGCCACGAGGCGCGCGGTGCCGGAATAGAACCGGTCGCCGATGAACTCGGGCACCGTGAACTTGCCGAACTTGCGCAGGTAGGGCGCGAGCAGGAGCGCGAGCAGCACGTAGCCCCCGGTCCAGCCCATCAGGAAGGCCGATTGCGTGTAGCCGCCGGCGGGGGCGAGCGCGATGATGCCCGCCATCGAGATGAACGAGGCCGCCGACATCCAGTCGGCCGCGGTCGCCATGCCGTTCATGACCGGATTGACGCCGCGGCCCGCGGCGTAGAATTCGCTCGTGGTGCCCGCGCGGGCCCAGATCGCGATGCCGATGTAGAGCGCGAATGTCGCGCCCACCACAAGCAGGTTGAGGGTGAACTGGTCCATCTGTCTGCTGCCTCCCCTATTCTTCCACGCCGTATTCGCGGTCGATCTTGTTCATGCGCCAGGCATAGAAGAAGATCAGGATCAGGAACGTGTAGATCGAGCCCTGCTGCGCGAACCAGAAGCCCAGATCGGCGCCGCCGACGCTGATCCCCGAGATCATCGGCCGCAGGATGATCCCGAGGCCGAACGACACGAATGCCCAGATTGCCAGGCAGATGTAGATGAGCCGCTTGTTCGCGGCCCAGTAGGCATCGGACGACGATTTGTCCGCCATTGCGAGAACTCCCCTTGGTTTTGCCTCCACCAACGGCGCCCGCCACGGGCGCCGCCCTCTCCCTTCAGGCCGTTGCGCGCCCGACGATGGCGCCCAGCGCCGCAGCGATCGCGGGGATCTCGCCCATCGCGTCGATGCGGGCCAGAACGCCCTGTCCCTCGTAGTACGCAATCAGCGGTGCCGTCTGCGCGTGGTAGGCATCAAGCCTGGCCCGCACGGTTTCGGCCCTGTCGTCGGCGCGGCGCGTGAACGCCGTGCCGCCGCATCTGTCGCAAGCACCCGGCGTCGCTGGCTGCTTGAACCGGTCGTGATAGCCCTCGCCGCAGCCGGCGCAGGTGTAGCGCCCCGAGATGCGGTGGACCATGGCCGCATCGTCGACCTCGAGCGAGATCGCGGCGGCGATGCACTGGCCGGTCTCCTCCAGCAGCCGGCCGAGCGCCTCGGCCTGTCCCGCCGTCCGCGGAAAGCCGTCGAGGATGACGCCGCGCCGGACATCGGGCTCCTCCAGCCGGTCGCGCAGGATCGCCAGCACGATCTCGTCGGGCACCAGCGCGCCCGCCTTCATCAGCGGCTCGGCGCGGCGGCCCGCCTCGGTCCCCGCCGCGACGGCGCGGCGCAGGAGGTCGCCGGTGGACAGCTGGACGAGGCCGAACTCCACCTCGAGCAGCTTCGCCTGCGTGCCCTTCCCCGCACCCGGCGGCCCGAGCAGGATGAAGACGGCCGCGGCGGTGGCGGTGGCCGTTTCGGCGGCGGCCGTCATTTCCGGTTCATCCGGTTCGCGACGAGGTCATCGACCACGGCGGGGTCGGCCAGCGTCGAGATGTCGCCCAGGGTGCCGTGATCGTTCTCGGCGATCTTGCGCAGGATGCGCCGCATGATCTTGCCCGAACGGGTCTTCGGCAGGCCCGGCGCCCACTGGATGAGGTCGGGCGAGGCGATCGGGCCGATTTCGGTCCGGACCCACTGCACCAGTTCCTTGCGGAGCGCGTCGGTCGGCTCGACCCCGTTCATCAGGGTGACGTAGGCGTAGATGCCCTGGCCCTTGATGTCGTGCGGGTAGCCCACCACCGCCGCCTCGGCCACCTTCTCGTGCGCGACGAGCGCGCTTTCCACCTCGGCGGTGCCCATGCGGTGGCCGGAGACGTTGATGACGTCGTCCACCCGGCCGGTGATCCAGTAGTAGCCGTCCTCGTCGCGGCGGCAGCCGTCGCCGGTGAAGTAGTAGCCCTTGTACTGCTCGAAATAGGTTTGCTGGAACCGCTCGTGGTCACCCCAGACGGTGCGCATCTGCCCCGGCCAGCTGTCGGCGATGCACAGGACGCCGGTCGCGGGATTGCCGTCGACCACCTTGCCGCTCTCGGCCTCGAGCACCACGGGCCTGACGCCGAAGAACGGCACGGTGGCCGAGCCGGGCTTGGTCGGGGTGGCGCCGGGCAGCGGCGTGATCAGGTGGCCGCCGGTCTCCGTCTGCCACCAGGTATCGACGATCGGGCAGAGGCCCTTGCCGACATGGCGGTCGTACCAGTTCCAGGCCTCGGGGTTGATCGGCTCGCCCACCGTGCCGAGGATGCGCAGCGACGACAGGTCGTGCTTCTCGACCCATTCCGGGCCCTGCGCCATCAGCGCGCGGATCGCGGTCGGCGCGGTGTAGAACTGGTTGACCCGGTGCTTGGCGCAGACCTCCCAGAACCGCCCGGGATCGGGGAAGGTCGGCACGCCCTCGAACATCAGCGTGGTGGCGCCGTTCGCCAGCGGGCCGTAGATGATGTAGCTGTGCCCGGTGACCCAGCCCACATCGGCAGTGCACCAGAAGATGTCGCCGTCGTGGTAGTCGAACGTGATCTGATGCGTCATCGCCGCGTAGACGAGATAGCCGCCCGAAGTGTGGACGACGCCCTTCGGCCGCCCGGTCGAGCCCGACGTGTAGAGGATGAAGAGCGGGTCCTCGGCCGCGATCTCGGTATAGGCGCAGTAGGGGCTGGCTCCTGCCATCTCGGCCAGGACGTCGATGTCGCGGCCCTCGACCCAGGTCGTCTGGTCGCCGGTATGCTTGACGACCATGCACTTCACCCGGTCCGAGCAGTCGAACAGCGCCTTGTCGGTGTTCGACTTGAGCGGGGTCTTGCGCCCGCCGCGCGGCGCGTGGTCGGCGGTGACGACAAGCTTGGCGCCGCAATCGTTGATCCGGCTCGCCAGGCTGTCGGGCGAGAAGCCCGCGAAGACGATCGAGTGGATCGCGCCGATCCGCGCGCAGGCGAGCATCGCGTAGGCCGCCTCGGGGATCATCGGCAGGTAGATGACGACCCGGTCGCCCTTGCCGATCCCGTGCGCCTTCATCACGTTCGCCATCCGGCAGACGTTCTCCAGAAGCTCGGTATAGGTGATGTGCCGGGCCGGCGTCTGCGGGTCGTCGGGTTCCCAGATGATCGCCGTCTGGTTCGCGCGGCGCAGCATGTGCCGGTCGACGCAGTTGGCACTGACATTCAGCGTGCCGTCCTCGTACCAGCGGATGTCGACCTTGCCGAACTCGAACGAGGTGTTCTTGACCCTGCTGTAGGGACTGATCCAGTCAATGCGGCGCCCCTGCTCGGCCCAGAAGCCCTCGGGGTCGGCGACCGACGCCTCGTAGAGCCGATGGTAGCTTTCGGCGTTCACATGCGCCGACACCGATACGCCGTCCGGAACGGCGCGCATCGCGCCGGATTCACCGGCGACCTGACCCTCAGCAGCCATGAGGTCCTCCCTAAGATACTCCCCACGTCGCCCCGGCCGTCACGCGCTGCGGCCCTGTGCGGCGACCCATCTCCCGCAATGGCAGAATAACGCATCCGTGAACTTTTGCAGAAACCTTCGCCCGGCTTCGGTTATTTTGTCAATTAGTTCACAAGTTGACAGAAAATTTTGTAAAGACCTGCCTCACCTGGCGCCGGTGGGCCCTGCCGGGCCTGGCGTTCAGAGCTGCGTCACCATGCGGTAGCCGGGCGGATAGCTCAGCGTCGCGCGGGTCACCGGGTGGCCGTCAAGCCACGTCGTCCGTTCGGCGCGGAACACCGCCTCGCCCTCGGCGATGCCGAGGAACGCGGCCAGGTCGGCCGCGGCCCGCGCCGCCCCGAACACCATCTCGGCCTCGGAGAACGGCACCTCGCGCACCAGCCACTCGTTGGGGCCGACGCTTTCGAACGGCTCGGCCGCCGCGCCGGGCACGGTGGCGAGGTTGATCCAGCGGTCCTCGAACTGCCAGGGCGCGGCGCCGGCATAGTGCATCGCGCGCAGGTGCAGCCAGCGGCCAGGCGTCCGGAGGCCGAGCGCGCCGGCAAGCCATTCCGGCGCCGGGCCGACGGCGCGGTCGATCCGCGCATAGCGGTAGACGGCGCCGGTCGCCTCCACCTCGGCCCGCGTCTGCGGAATGTCGAACCGCGCGCGCCGGACCGGGGCCGCGCTGATCCGCGTGCCGGCGCGGCGGCGGCGGTCAAGCACGCCGTCCTCGGCCAGCTCGCGCATCGCGCGGTTCACGGTGGCCCGCGCGACACCGAACTCGGCCGCAAGCTCGGTCTCGGAGGGCAGGAGATCGCCCGCCTGCCAGGTGCGGCTGCGCACCCGGCGGAGGATTTCCGCCTTGACGCCGCGATAGCTCGCGGAGTGTGTAGCGGGCGGCGGACCGGGCCTGTTCATCGGCAGCCGGCGGCGGGAGAGACGACGATGCGGATCATCCGGGCGGCAGAGTTCCGCGAGATGCCCTGGGCGAACGGGCGTGGCACGACCCGCGAGATCGCCCGCGCCGACGAGGGCGGCGCGCTGCTGTGGCGCCTGAGCCTGGCCGAGGTGACCGCGGACGGGCCGTTCTCGGTGTTCGAGGGGCTCGGCCGCGTCCTGACGGTGGTCGAGGGCGCGGGCCTCGCCCTCCACGGGCCGACCTTCACCCTGGCCGTGCGGCCGTTCGACCCGGTGGCGTTCCCCGGCGACGTGCCGGTCACGGCGCGGCTGACGGCGGGGCCGGTGCGCGACCTCAACCTCTTCTTCGACCCGGTGCGGTTCCTCGCGCGGGGCGGGATCGTGCACGGGCCGGGCCGGTTCGAGGGGGCCGATGCGGCGGCCTTCCTGTGGCTTGCCCCCGGCAGCGCGCCGGCCGGCGCCCTCGCGCCCGGCGACGCGGCGGTCCTTGGCCCCGACGAGGCCTTCGCGCTTCCCGATGGCGCGCGGGCCGTGGCGCTCGGGCTCGACCTGCCGCTGTAGCCCGCGCTCACGTCAGAAGCTCCGCCAGAGCGGCGGCGTAGCGCCGGCGGATGCCCTCGCGCGCCACGTGGCGGCCCGCGCGAACGGCATGGCGGCCGGCCGACCAGAGATCGGTCACCACCCCCTCGCCGGCCGCGAAGACGAGGCCGTCGAGCAGCGCATCGCCATCGAGGCCGACGAGCGCGGGATGCCCGCCGTCGATGGCGACGAGGTCGGCGAGCCGACCGGGCGCCAGCGCGCCCGCCGCACGGCCCAGCGCCTGCGCGCCGCCTGCCGCCGCGGCGAGGTAGAGGAACGCGCCGACATGGCCCGACCCGGGGGCGAGGACGGTCCGCGCGAGGTCGCGCAGGCGCTGGCCGTATTCGAGCGTCCGGAGTTCCTCCGACAACGCGATGCGCACGTTGGAATCCGAGCCCACGCCGAACGCGCCGCCGGCCGAGAGCCAGGCCGGTCCCCCGAACGGGCCGTCGCCCAGATTGGCCTCGGTGATCGGACAGAGACCGGCCACCGCGCCACTGCGGGCAAGGCCCGCGCTTTCGGCAGCCGTCATGTGGGTCGCGTGGATCGCGCACCAGCGCGCATCGACCGGCGCATTGCCAAGGAGCCACTCGACCGGCCGCGCGCCGAGCCAGCCGGCGATCTCCTCGACCTCGCGCGGCTGCTCGGCGAGATGGATGTGCACCGGCCCGCCCCGGGCGAGCGGCAGGATCTCGTCCAGGTCCTCGGGCGCCACGGCGCGGAGCGAGTGCGGCGCGAGGCCAAGGACCGTGTCCGCCGGCAGGGCGCGGGCGCCGGCTCGGGCGGCGTCGACCAGCGCGGCGAAGCGCGCCGGGTCGCAGCCGAACCGCGCCTGCCCCGCTGTCAGGGGCTGCCGCCCCGCGCCGCCGTAGCGGTAGAAGACCGGCAGATGGGTCAGGCCGATGCCGGTCTCGGCCGCGGCGGCGAAGACGCGGAGCGAAAGCTCGGCCGGCCGCGCATAGGCCGCGCCACCCGGGGCGTGGTGCAGGTAGTGGAACTCTCCCACCGCGGCATAGCCCGCCTCCTGCATCTCGCAGAAGGTCATCGCGGCGATCGCCTCGACCTGCTCGGGGGTGAGGCGCGCGACGAAGCGGTACATCGTCTCGCGCCAGGTCCAGAAGCTCTCCCGCCCGGCGGCGCGGACCTCGGTCCGCCCGGCCATCGCGCGCTGGAAGCTGTGCGAGTGGAGGTTGGCGAGGGCCGGCAGCAGCACGTCGACGCGGCTGTCGCCCGGTTCGGCGGCGCAGCCGGGCACGACGGCCGCGATCCGGCCGCCATCGACCGCCACGCGCACATCGCGCGCCCAGCCGTCCGGCAGGCGAGCGCGGGCGGCGTAGATGGCGGTCATCTGGCATTCCATTATGTCTAGACATAATAAGATTACATCCATACATTTCCGGAAGCAACCCGGACCCGCCATGCCCGACCCGGCCGATCTCCTGCTGACCGACGCGATGCTTGCCACGATGGACGGCGGCGCGGCCTACGGGCTGATCGCGGGCGGCGCGGTCGCGGTCCGGGCCGGCTGCATCGCCTGGGCCGGGCCGGCCGACGCGATCCCGGCCGAGCACCGCGCGCTGCCGCCGCTGCCCGTCGGGGGCCGGCTCGTCACCCCCGCGCTGATCGACTGCCATACCCATGCGGTCTTCGCCGGGTCCCGCGCGCGCGAGTTCGAGCGGCGGCTGCTGGGCGCAAGCTATGCCGACATTGCGCGCGCCGGCGGCGGCATCCTCTCGACGGTCCGGGCGACGCGGGAAGCGTCGGAAGATGCGCTCCTCGCCGCCGCGCTGCCGCGGGTCGACCGGATGCTGGCCGGCGGCACCGGCACGATCGAGGTCAAGTCGGGCTACGGCCTCGATGTCGAGACCGAGCTCAGGATGCTGCGCGCCGCGCGGCGGATCGGCGAGGCGCGCGCGGTCGGCGTCGTCACGACGTTCCTCGGCGCCCATGCGGTTCCGCCGGACTACGCCGGCCGCCCGGGCGCCTATCTCGACGAGGTCTGCCTGCCCGCGCTCCGCGCCGCCCGGGCCGAGGGCCTGGTCGATGCCGTCGACGGGTTCTGCGAGGCGATCGCCTTCACTGTCGGCGAGATCGCCCGCGTCTTCGCCGAGGCCAACGCGCTCGGGCTTCCGGTCAAGCTCCACGCCGAGCAGTTGTCGAACCTCGGCGGCGCGGCGCTGGCGGCCCGGCACGGCGCATTGTCGGCGGACCATCTGGAGTATCTCGACGGTGCAGGGGTCGCCGCGATGGCGACGGCCGGCACCGTCGCGGTGCTGCTGCCTGGCGCCTTCTACACGCTGCGGGAGGCGCAGGCGCCGCCGGTCGATGCCCTGCGCGCGGCGGGCGTGGCGATGGCGGTGGCGACCGACCTCAACCCCGGCTCGTCGCCAATGGCGTCGCTGCCGCTTGCCCTCAACATGGCCTGCACGCTGTTCCGCCTGACGCCCGAGGAGGCGCTGGCCGGCGCCACCGTGCATGCCGCGCGGGCCCTTGGCCTTGCCGACCGCGGCCGGATCGCGCCGGGACTGCGCGCCGACCTCGCGATCTGGGAGGCGGATCACCCGGCGGAGCTCGCCTACCAGATCGGCGGCCCGCCGCTCCACGCGCGCATCCATGGCGGCCGGCAATGCTGACGCTGACCCCCGCGGCGGTGGGGCTCGACCTTCTCGGGCGGCTCTGGCGCGACGACGCCCCTGCCCGGCTCGACCCGGCCTGCCGGCCGGCGGTGGAGCGGGCAGCCGGCGCGGTGGCCGCCGCGGCGCGCGGCGGGGCCGCCACCTACGGCGTCAACACCGGCTTCGGCAAGCTCGCCTCGGTGCGCATCGCCGCCGAAGACACCGCGACCCTGCAGCGCAACCTGATCCTGTCGCACTGCGCCGGCGTGGGTGCACCGACGCCGCGCGCGGTGACGCGGCTGATGATGGCGCTGAAACTCCTCTCGCTTGGCCGCGGCGCATCGGGCGTGCGCTGGGAGGTGATCGCGCTGATCGAGGCGATGCTGGCGCGCGACGTCACCCCGGTGGTGCCGGGGCAGGGGTCGGTCGGCGCGTCGGGCGATCTTGCGCCGCTTGCGCACATGACGGCGGTGATGATCGGCGAGGGAACGGCCGAACTGGGCGGCCAGGTGATGGCCGGCGCGGCGGCGCTGGCGCGGGCGGGACTCGCGCCCGTCAGCCTGGGGCCGAAGGAGGGCCTTGCGCTGATCAACGGCACCCAGTTCTCGACCGCCTGGGCGCTCGCGGGGCTATTCGGTGCCTGGCACGGCGCGCAGGCGGCGCTGGTGACCTCGGCGCTTTCGACCGACGCGATCATGGGATCGACGGCGCCGCTCGACCCCGAGATTCATGCGCTGCGCGGCCATGCCGGCCAGATCGAGGCGGCGGCCGCCATGCGCACGCTGCTCGACGGATCGGCGATCCGCGAAAGCCACCGCGAGGGCGATGTCCGCGTGCAGGACCCCTACTGCATCAGGTGCCAGCCGCAGGTGACGGGCGCCGCGATGGAGGTGCTGCGGATGGCGGGCCGGACGCTGGCCACCGAGGCCAATGCCGCGACCGACAACCCGCTGGTGCTGACCGACGGCCGCATCGTCTCGGGCGGCAACTTCCATGCCGAGCCGGTCGGCTTCGCGGCCGACATGATCGCGCTTGCGATCGCCGAGATCGGCGCCATCGCCCAGCGCCGGGTGGCGCTGATGGTCGACCCAACCTTGAGCTTCGACCTGCCGCCGTTCCTGACCCCCGATCCCGGCCTCAATTCCGGCTACATGATCGCCGAGGTCACGACGGCGGCGCTGATGAGCGAGAACAAGCACCTCGCCACGCCCACGGTCACCGACAGCACGCCCACCAGCGCCAACCAGGAGGACCATGTGAGCATGGCCGCGCACGGCGCGCGCCGGCTGATGCCGATGGTCGCCAACCTAGAACGCATCCTCGGGGTCGAGGCGCTCTGCGCCGCGCAGGGGGTGGAATTCCGCGCGCCGCTCCGCACCTCGGCACCGCTGCAGCAGGTGGTCGCGCGGCTGCGCGAGGAGGTGGCGCCGCTGGCCGAGGATCGCTCCCTCGCCCCGGACCTCGAGGCGGCGGCCCGCCTGGTCGCCTCGGGCGCCCTGGCCGAGGCCAGTCGGGTCGCCCTTCCGGGTCTCACTCCCTGAGGCAGATGCAATCCAGGAACGGAGGACTGTCATGTCAGAGATCATCGTGAAGGCCTTGAACGACGTGTACGACGGGCCCCTGACCAGCGAGCGTTTCCGATCGTGGAAGCGCGAAGTCGATGTCCGGCCCCTAGGACTCGCCGACTATGCAATCGGCCGGATCACCTGGCCGAAGCGCATCGGGCGGCCAGAGACGGCGACGCTTTCGGAAGGCTTCGTCCTGACGGCGTTCAACGAGCAGTGGATACGGGTCCCGGTTTCTCCCACAGCGTTTCAGTGGGAACGTTGGGCTGCGCCGAGGACCGTGTCGTGGTGGGATGCCCCCGGCGACGAGGCAAGCTGGAGCATTGCCTTCATCGTAGGCGGCCTGACGGACGGCCATCTCGGGGATCCGCGGAAAGACCTGTACTCAGGAGTCATTCCCGCCCTGCGGGACGTCCGATGGACCCCGCCGTTGCAATTCGCCGTCTCGCTCCCGGGCCTTCGGACGCTGTCGCCACCCAGCGCGATCTTCATCAAAGGACCAACGACAGTCTACCTTCACTTCGAAGTGAAGCTTCTTCCGCCATGGAGCTTCGATGACGACGGCGTGGGAGCGCCCTCCCCGTGAGCGGGCAGACGTGAGCCACCGCGCATGCAGCAGGAGGACGGTCCTATGACCCCCGTCGAGGTCATCCGCGGCGACGGCCCGGTGCTCCTCGGCCAGCCGCATGGCGGAACGTGGCTGCCCGAAAGCGTAGCGGTCGACCTGAACGAGACCGGCCGCATACTGGCCGATACCGACTGGCACATCGGCCAGCTGTACGACGGGCTCCTGCCCGGGGCGACGGTGGTGCGGGCGACCTTCCACCGCTACGTGATCGACGCCAACCGCCCGCCCTCGGGTGAAAGCCTCTATCCCGGGCAGAACACTACGGGGCTGGTACCCGTGACCGACTTCGACGGGCGCCCGATCTGGAACGATGCGCCGGACACGGAGGAGATGGAGCGGCGACGGGATGCGTTCCACGCGCCCTACCACGCCGCGCTGGCGGCGGAGCTGGAACGGGTGCGCGCAGCGCATGGCTTCGCGCTGCTCTGGGACTGCCACTCGATCCGCTCGGTGATCCCGTTCCTGTTTCCGGGCGTGCTGCCCGACCTCAACATCGGCACCAATGGCGGCACCAGTTGCCACCCGGCGCTGGAGCGGCGGGTGGCCGAGGCCTGCCGGACGAGCGGCTTCGCCTCCATCCTCAACGGCCGCTTCAAGGGCGGCTGGACCGCCCGCCACTACGGCCGCCCGGCCGAAGGCCTGCACGCCGTCCAGATGGAGATCGCGCAAGCCACCTATCTTGCCGCCGAGGCGCCGCCCTGGGCCTATTCCGAGGCGAAAGCCGCCCTCCTGCGCGCGCTGCTCGCCCGCATCCTCTCCGACCTCGCCGCCTGGAGGCCGTCCCATGCCTGACCTCACCGTCGCCCCCGGCCTGCCCGAGCGCTTCCGGGCCGAGGCGGCGCATCTCTACTTCACCGCCTTCTGGCCGAAGCTCCGGACCGTGCTCGGCCACGACCGTCTGGCAGCCGTCGCCGGCCTCGCCGCGCCGCGGCTCCGCGCCGACCGGGCGATCGCCGCCCATGACGGCGCCACACTCCTCGGCATCGCGGGCTTCCGGCGCGGCGGGGCGGGGCTGGTGGACCTGGGGTCCGCCGACCTCAGGCAGCTTTTCGGCTGGTGGGGCGGCCTCTGGCGCGGGCTCGCCCTCTCGCTGCTCGAGCGGAAGGAGAGGCCCGGCGAGCTCCTGATGGACGGGATCTGCGTCGCCGAGGCGGCCCGCGGCCGCGGCGTAGGGACCCTGCTTCTTGCCGCCGTCGAGGCCGAGGCCCGCCGCAGCGGGACCCGCCGCATCCGCCTCGACGTGATCGACACCAACCCGCGCGCCCGCGCGCTCTACGAGCGGCAGGGCTTCCGCCGTGTGGCCGAGCGCCGGATGGGCCCGCTCGGCCGGCTCTTCGGCTTTTCCGCCGCGACCGAGATGCACAAGGACATCGGAGGCACCCAATGACAGCCGATCCCCGCCACAACCTGCGCGACGTCTACCCGCCGACCGGCCCCGAGATCACCGCGAAGAGCTGGCTGACCGAGGCGCCGCTGCGGATGCTGATGAACAACCTGCACCCCGACGTGGCCGAGAACCCGCACGAGCTTGTGGTCTATGGCGGCATCGGGCGCGCCGCCCGGACCTGGGACGACTTCGACCGGATCGTGGCAACCCTGAAGACGCTCGAGGCCGACGAGACGCTGATCGTCCAGTCCGGCCGCCCAGTTGCGGTGATCCGCACGCACCCGGACGCCCCGCGCGTGCTGATCGCGAACTCGAACCT